>NZ_NFIQ01000099.1 GCF_002159455.1 Flavonifractor sp. An306 | reverse complement strand
GCTTGGACGGGGTCAAGCTGGTGGTTGGAGACAAGTGCCTTGGTATGCTGGAGGCTGTGGGAGAAGTGTTCCCCGAAGCAAAGTACCAGCGTTGCACCGTCCACTTTTAGTACAACGCCTCCTTGCCGTTCTGGAACAGCTCCTGGGTGGTGAATGGAACAAAGATGGCTGTGGAGCTGGTGGTCAGCCCCCGCTGAATCTCGATCTGGTTCAGGCCCAGGGGCAGAGAGGACATCAACCCTTCTTCCTGCTGGAAGTCCAGCCGGGTCAGCTGGCAGTTGTACTTTTGGGCAATAGAGCTGGCCTGGAAGATGTTGTTGCCCAGCTGCCTGGGGGTATCCGCCGTGTTCAGCACCAGGAAGGTCACAAGGAACATTCGCTCGTTGCGGCTCTGTAAGTCCTGCAAGAGCTTTTTGGCTTCGGCACCGTAGGTGGCAAGGTCGGAGGGAATAATGTCCATATCGTATCCGGCGCGGACAGCCTTTTTCTGTTCCTCGATTTTGCTCCGGTCCAAGTCGGTGATTTTGCGCTTGACCGTCTTGATGGCCTTGACCTGATCCACCGACTGGATGTGCAGGGTGACAATCAGCGAGCTTTCCATATCCAGAAAATCAGCCAACATCCGGTCATTCAGTTCCGGGGCAAGAATCTGTACAAAGCTGACCGCTCCATACTTTTTGCCCATGCGGAACTGCTTGCCGGTGCGGAACTCAAGGGAGCTGGGGGCGATGAAATCCTTGGTGGACAGCCCACTGGACGGGAGCCAGTCCCACTCAAATCGGAATGGCAGCTGCTCATCCATGTGGAAGATGGAATGGAGCTGTGCCAGCCGCGCCTTGCCATCCAGAGCCTCGGCAGCCACGCCCAGGCGCTTAAAGTTGTTGAGGATGTCCGTTTCGATACGCTCCAGCCGGGGTTTGGCGGCCTTAATGTTGTCAGCGTCGATGCCGAAAGTCAGGTACTTGGTCTTGATAAGACCGTTGTTGCCCCTGGCCAGCTGGTTTTGCAGCATGGTGGTGTACTCCACCCGGATGCTGTCAAAATCGTCTCTCTGGAGAGGGATGGAGATAGCGCGGGCAAAGGTCTCCTCGGAGGCCGCCAGGTTCAAAAAGGACAACTGAAACCGGATGGAACTGTCGAAGTAATTGAGGAAATCACACCAGCCTTCAAAGATTGCGGTTTTGTCCTCATTCTGCGAGAGCTGGTAGTTGATGTCCTGGAACTGGATGGTCTTGGTGTAGTGGCCGTCTGCCACACGGCAGATACCGTCCGGCCACATCTGTTCATAGGGGATACTGTCCTGGGCTGACTTTTCTTTCCGGTTCGTCCGGTTGGCACGAACAATCGCAGCCTCAATCTGCTTTTTATCAGCATGGGACAGCTTTTTCATGACCTTAACCGGCTGATTTGTTTTCTCCGGTTCTTCGCTTTTTCCGAACAGCCGGTGCAGCCAGCTTTTGATTGCCGTGAACAATGTCATACACCTCCTTGTCGAGTTTTTCCTGCCGCTCCAGAACAGCATAAAAGTTGTTGGTCTGATACGGGCGCTGTTTGGGCCGGATCACGGCCACCTTAATGATATTGCCGACAACTTTTTCCAAGGGTTGGCCGTGCTTTTCATACATCGCCAGCAGGAAGAAGGGCAGCATGACCAGCATCATACACATGGCCGCCACGCTATTTCCCACAGGCCCCCGGAGCAAAAAGAACAGCGGTACACCGATGAGCGCACCGCCCGTGAAGCAGACCAGCTGCCGCTTGGTTAAATTGAACGCGACCTTGGTTTTGACTTTCGTCAGGTCTTTGGGTACAGGTACATAAGCCAAAGGGATTGCCTCCTTCCTGGTTAATGTGCATTGAACACAGCCTTTGCCAAGCTGCCGGTCTTAAAGAGGGTAAAGCACAGCAGAACCGTATAGCCCATACAGCTCCAGATAGCCATGATGATATCGGCTTCGGTGGCAATGTTCTGTACCAGTACGGCATAGATCGCCACACAGACGATGATAAGGAACGCCTGAAACCCCAGGGCAATCAGGGAGCGCAGATAATTCTGTCCCATACCGCCGCCCACCTCCCGGCCCATCATGGTAGCCATTGGGATGGGCGCTACTGAGGTCACAAGGTATATTTCCAACATTCTGCCGTAAATGACGATGAAAATGCAGATATACAGCGCCCACATGGTAATGCCGATAAAGATGGATTGGAACCACAGGCCGAACAGCGGTCCCAGGTCCATTTCCATCAGCCGGGATTCCATATCGGTCATGACAGAGGAGATGTCAATGGATGCGTCCGCGCTGATAATGCCCGCCGCTTGCGCCACCACGCTTTGGGCTGCGTCAAACACGCCCATCACGATGTTCCAGGTGTTGGTGACAATGAGAATGGCGGCGGCAGACTTGAACACCCACTTGAAAATCATCCAGGTGTCCACATCGTGCAGGTTGTTTTTGTCCACGATCATCTGAATCAGTTCTGTGGTCATTACAATGGCCAGGATTACACCAGCAATCGGCACCATAATGGAGTTGGACAGATTTTGAATCATGCTGAAAATGCTGCCATTCCAGCCCTGGGGGGTCTGGCCGACTTGTGTGGCGATATCTGCGACCTGTCGGTTCACATTGTCGAACATCCCCGATAAGTTTCCCATGATGCCGCCTACCAGCATTTCTTTCAGCCAGTCAGTAAGGGCATCCAGTAAGAAATCCATACGGTGCAGCCTCCTTTCAGCCGCCCCCGCCTAGAGGCAGGGGCGGCAAGGATTTCTTATGACAGCTTAACGATGGGAACGATCAGACAGTGAACAGACCAGAGAGCAGCGGCACCAGCACCATGCCGACGATAGCCACTCCAGCGCCCGCCATGAGTTGCTTCATGCCCTGGCTCTTTGCTTATGTGTGATAAAGAAGCAATAGAAGTGCAAAAAATTTTGCCGTTCCTATCCGACACTTGGCCATTGTGTCGGATAGGTCGGGCGGTTATTCGGGCAAGTCAATCTTGCCGACAAAGCTGTAATAAATCTCAATGTCCTGCCTGCGGGTGCCGTTCTCATCATAGCTGCACTCATGCACCACAATTTTCTCGATCATTTCCCGCAAGAGAGTGGGGGTCAGTTCTTCAAAGGCAAGGTGCTTGCGGACAATGCCCATAAATTTCTCGGCGTTGACGGTAGCTGCCTGTGACTTGTCCAGTTCGGCTTGCAGGGCGGCGGCTCTCTTTTTCAGCTCCGCTTGCTCGGCTTCGTAGTCAGCCGACAGTTCCATGAAACGCTCATCGCTGATTTTGCCGTTTACATT
This sequence comes from Flavonifractor sp. An306, assembly GCF_002159455.1. GTDB lineage: Bacteria > Bacillota > Clostridia > Oscillospirales > Oscillospiraceae > Flavonifractor. The sequence continues at coordinate 7,105 of NZ_NFIQ01000099.1, read as the reverse complement.
GTCCTCATACAGCCGCTTGATAATGCGGCTGATTTCAGAAATGCGTTCCTGCGCCTGTTCAAGCTGCTTGATGGCTGCGGCGGTCTTTCGCTTGCCGCCGATCTCGTTCTGCTGGACAAGTAGTTTCACAAACCGGCTCTCATGCTTGGCTGCGTATTCGGTCACTTGCCGGAGATTTGCCAGGACACCAGCGGTCAACAGATCGGTGCGGATAAAGTGCGCCGTACAGTTGCGGGTGCGCTTCTTGTAGCTGCCGCAGATGTAGCAGTCCTGTTTGCGGTCTTTGTTCTGATACCGCTGCTGATACAGCACATGGCCGCAGTCGGCGCAGAACAAAATCCCGGAGAACAGCCCCACTTCATCGTAGCGGTTCGGGCGTTTGCGCTGTTTGCGTAACTCCTGCACCCGTTCCCATGTTTCCTTGTCGATGATCGGCTCATGGTGGTTCTCGAAAATGGCCTGCTTCTCGACGGGGTTCTCTATGCTGTGCTTGACCTTATAAGAAGGCTTTTCCGTTTTGAAGTTCACCAGACATCCGGTGTACTCTCGGTTTTCGAGGATATGAACGACGGTGTTGGTCGCCCATTTGCACTCATAGCCTGGGTGATAACGGCGGGTGCTGCCTGTCCGCTGATATTCCAGCGTCCCCGGCGTGGGGATTTGCTGCTCCGTCAGCATACGGGCAATCTTGGTCGGGCCGTTCCCGGCAAGGCAAAGCTGGTAAATCTGCTGCACCACCGGGGCGGCTTCCTCGTCTATAATAAAATTCTCGTCCTCGTCCATCACATAGCCGTAAACCGGCTTGCTGGTAACAGGCTTGCCGCTCATGCCTTTTGACTTTTTCACTGCCTTGATTTTCTTGCTCGTATCTCTCACCAGCCATTCATTGAACAGATTTCGCAGCGGGGTAAAATCGTTGTCCATGCCCTCGCTGGCACTGTCCACATTATCGTTGACAGCGATAAAACGCACACCCTTTTGAGGGAACAGCATTTCCGTGTAAAACCCTACCTGCAAGTAGTTTCGCCCTAACCGGCTCATGTCCTTGACGATGACCGTACCCACTTTCCCGGCTTCAATGTCCGCAAGCATGGCTTGAAATCCGGGCCGCTGGAAGTTCGCGCCGGAAAAACCGTCGTCGGTGTACCAGCGCAGATTGGTAAAGCCGTTCTGTTTTGCGTAGGTTTCGAGTATCCTTTTTTGGGAAGGGATTTGTCAAGGGTGTTTTCAACATAAAAAATATAATCCCGAATACGACAAACTTGATAATAAGCCAAGCAAATCTGCTGAGCAAGAGTGCATGGCTCTTGCAGCGAGGAACGGATTAGTACTTGGTTATATGAATAATTTGTTGATCAATTAAAAAGGATGTGTCGCAAAACATTAAGTTTTGCGGCACATCCAGCTGGTTGAATGGACCAGAGTGCACAGGCTCCTGCTTTACTGTTAAATTCCGCTGGTACAAACTCGAAGGATTCCTACACACCTCCGCTATCCTTATATTTTCATATCAAAAAACTGCTTTTTCTGTTGTTGCTGAAGGATGTATTCTTCCTCATTCTGATCTTTGATCCATTCTTCCATCCGCAGTCCATCTCGAAATTCTTGCAGCCATTGCCGAGCTTCACGACGTGCTTCGGCAATATCCTGTGTGTAATCTTCCGATGACTTCTCTCCAACAGCTTCCTTATAGTCAAAATCAGACTGATGTTTTTCCAAAAGCTCCTCCTGTTTGTCTAAAAAGCTATTGAAATCTAAACCACCGTATTTGTTTTTGGCTTCTGCACTGCTGTACTCTTTTCTTGTTATTGTTGTTGATGAACCATCTGCATTTACATGAACGGACATCGAGAATTTTACAGCAGGTGGATTGTTTATTGCATTAAATAAATTCGTTCCGATTGTTGTGAGACCATACAGCAAATCGTCTAACTCTTTTGCTTTTTCAGGGTCGTTTGCAGCCTGCTCTAATATTCTTGGGTCAACAGAAAATGATGGCGCTACACCTAAGTTCTCTGGCATTGGCCCAGAGGACAGTGTAAGTCCATACTCTTTATATCGATCCAGCATAAAGTTTGTGAAATTCTCCGTTTTTTGTTTCGTAATCAGTGATTCCGTTGCAGATGATTGCACTTTTGATGTGCTTTCATACATCGCCGCCGGACTTGATTGCAATGCATTCGCTTGTGCAGTGCTTTCTTTTTCGGGTGCTTCACTGTTCTTTACTTGCCGCAGTTTTGTTTGATAGGGATTGAAACCTGTGCTTGTGATTCTCATAATTAGACCTCCATTAGAATATAAATTGCCAAATATCTATAAATCGCATCAATCATTTGCTGATTTTTGCCCTTTTACCATGACGGATAGGATAAACCGCCGTCCATTTACGATACAGTCCATATCACCTCCATACTTTTGAGCGCAACTATGAATATTCCTTAATCCGATACCATGTGCATCTGAATCCGGCTTTGTTGAGCATGGCCAGTCACTATTTGTATCCATTCGCATCACCCCATCAAAACTGTTTTCAATCTCGATAAAATACATTTTTCCTTTCCAAAAAGAGCGGATCGAAATATAGGTATCCTCCTCCGGTTTTGTCCGTCGGAGTTTTTGACAGGCTTCTATGGCATTATCCAATCCGTTGCTCAAAATAATGCCAATGTCGTAAGCCTCGACTGAGATCGTATCGGGTACAATTAATTCGTCTGCAGCCAAACGAATACCGTGAATGGTCTTTTTCGCATATTGAAATTTGCTGTTGATGACCGCATCACTGACCGGATTTCCTGTATGTACACGGTTGTCCAGTTGTTCCACGGAAGTATACATATTCTGAAAATACCGCTCAATTTCTGAACTGATGTCATGCGCAGAATTCTGCTCGTGCAACAGCGTTTGTAGTACAAGCATATGATTTTTCATGTCGTGTTTTACTGCCCGAACGCCGTCGTAAATCGTTTCCATTTCAGCGATAGAATTTTGCAAACTGATGACTTGATTTTCTAGCACCAATTTCTCAGCCCGTTCCTGTTGCAGCCCAATCATCTTCTGGAACATTTCAAAGCTAAAGAGATTGGAGAATAGCAAAAGAACCGCAAGGAGTGGAACGATTAGATAAAGTTCCGGATATTTTTCATAGAGAACAACAACATTACCATTTTCAACGGTAAGAATGAGTAATCTGATCAGCATTGCGGTCATGACACTTGCTGCGACCGGTAATAGATAAGGGATTACATTTTTTTCAAATGGCTGACGATGTCGGTATGTTTTCATAATCCGTCGAATCGAAAAGAATGTCATGCTTTCTCTTACTATACCAACAACAATACTTAGCAGCAGAGGGGAAATAGAAATAAGGCGCAATAACATCCCCAAAGATAAAATCTCTTTACCTGCCAAGATGCTAAGAAGTTGAATGATTTTTGAATTAAAATAGATCACACTGTTGGAGGCCCATATGGATAGCTCGTGAATGGCCGTAAATTGCATCACCAAAAACAGTTTTAGAACCATGCTTCCCTGATACCAAAATGCAGTGAACACAAGCAGAATACAGATATAAAAAAGTAAATTCCATACGGATGAGGGATAGAAATGCATATTCATTGTCAGACAGATTGAATGATACATGACCCATATCATGCTGACAACATATTCACTCCATTTTCCAGTGCTCCATCGCGGCTGTGCAAACGTCTGAAACAAGCGTTGTATAAATACTCCCTCAAAAAGATAAAGGGCGATCATGAATAATTTCATCAAAAGGTCAGACATGACGCGCATCTCCATCCCGCAGAAATCGCATATACTGCTTCACAAAATCCGGATAACTTTTCCGGGTCAAATACGCGATTTCCCCATTGTCCATATAAATGGTTTCAGCATCATATTCCGCCACATGCGCCAGATTCACCAAATACCCCCTATGGCTTCGATAAAACCCTGTGCCAACCTGTTGTTCAAACGCTGACATTGTGCCATATACTGCAACTGTTCCCGTTTTGGTATGGATGATAATTTTTCGCAGTGCATTTTCCAAAAACAAAATATCATCCGTGTCAACAGTCAGGCTTTTATCTCTTGTTTTTATCAAAAGTTGCTTTTTTTTACAGTGTTTTTCTCTTGTAAGTTTCCTCTCGGCTTTACGCAGTATTTCCTGAAGCTTTTCTATTTGAACAGGTTTTAAGAGATAGTGAAATGCCGTTACATCAAAAGCGTCAAAAACATACTCTTTTATTCCTGTAATAAAAACAATCAATACAGTTTCATCCATACTGCGAATCTTTTTTGCAGTTTGAATCCCATTCAGACCATCCATTTGAATATCCAGAAAAATGAGATCAAATGTTTTTTGTGTGTTCAGCAGATCCTCACCGCACCGATAGCATGTCACTTCACAGTCCGGCAGGCATTTTCTGACCATGCCCGCAATCTGCTGTGTGATTTTTAATTCATCATCACAAATCGCAATCTTCAATATAACATTCCTCCTTTCACAAAAGTATATCATAACTGAAACAGCGATCCCATCCATGGAGGTTTGAAATTGTTCTCCAGTCTCTTTGTCCACTTATTTTTGTGTTCGCTTCATGTACTTTATCGGCTGTTTTACTTAAACAACAAAGCCAAATGTAACGAAACATCCATATCATGTCACGAAATCATTTTCTCAAGTCCACCCGCTTTCTATCGTTCTCCATCATCCCGTTGCTTTTGTCCGTTTGACCTCTGGCGAGTAACTTTCCAGACCAGACCTTCCTCGTCAGCCTCATGTAGATACCATGCTGCATTTCGTTTACTGCGCTCCATCATCATGAAGCTGTACCTGTCCCCATAGACTTTTTGTAAACGACACACAACCTCCTGTTCCGCTTGTGGACGAATGGTCTGTCTTGCTTCATAGAGCTGCACCGGATCGAAGCCCTGCGCCTGCTCTCGAAGCCCGGTATACTCGTTCAGGGCGGCATCCAACTCGGCGGAATATTTCTGTTCCTGTTCTTCCAACCGTTTCAGGCTCTGCTCCATGGCGGCAATGTCTTTGGGGAATTTTTCGGCAGCATCTTCCTCGGAATATGCCAGCGACGCCAGAAGCAGATTTTTCTCCGAACGTAGTTCCTCTAAATCCTCTGTCAGAGCCGCAATCTTTGCTGCCAGTTCCCGGTGCCGGAACACATGGACAGCAGAGAGCGCCTTTTTCTCGGAAAGCAGGATGTGGCGCTCTTTCGTCTTATCCCGGATGTCCTTTGCAAGCTGATTGTACTGTGCGAGGGCAGGGCGCAGCGTATTCAGCGAGGTGTTCAGGCGTTCCTTTCCCTTGCGGAGATACCCCAGTTGATAGCAGAACAGTAGCAGATTTTTACGCAGGTTCTCCATGGCCTCGGCAAGTGCCGGGATGGTATTTTTGACTGCCTGCGCCAGCTTTTTGACCTGTCCTCTCAGTTCCCGGAGCAGGGCATTGTCGGCCTTGATCTGCCGGTTCAGTTCGCACCGGTCAGAGATAATGCCCTTTTTCTCCATGGCTCTGGCAACCACACCCTCATGGACCGTAGGCCGCTCCAGCAGACCACGCTCGGCATGGCTGCGGTGGTCGATGCGTTCTTCGTGCCCGGTGCGCTCCAGATGGCGGTTTGCCACATCTGCCCATGCAGCCCGCCACAGAACAAGTTGCTCATCGCTGTTCCAGCGTTCCGTGATGGGATTTTGCCTGCCATATTTGGTGCTTTTGGGGTATTTGGACACCCGTTCATAGCCCTGCGCCTGCGCTGCGGACGGGGCCATATACACCTTCTTTTTGCCCACTTTGTACTGGTACTGTTTTTCCCAGCCGTCGGCCTGCGCCTGTTTGAACTCAGCGGCGGTAAAGCCCCGTTCCTCGCCGTCTTTGACACAGAGATATTCTTTCTCAGTCTTGTACTGCCATTTTCCCTTTTCATCCAGCGGGCGCACCGTCAGCAGGATATGGGCATGGGGATTGTGTCCGGGAGGATACGGGTCATGGATGGCAGCATCGGCGCACATTCCGTCTGCCACAAATTGCTCCTTGATGAAATCTTGCAGGAGCTGGATTTGTTCCTCCCGGCTCAGTTCTATGGGCAGCGCCGCCACAAATTCACGTGCGAGGCGGCTGTCCTTTGCGGTTTCGGTTTCCTCCACGGCGTTCCACAGGGTTTCCCGATCCTGCCACTCTGCGGGGGCCGTGGCTGGCAGAAAAACCTGCCGCCATCCAAGTCCCTGTTTGCGGGTGTAGTCGTGCTGCACTCCGTCATACTCGTTGAGCATCCGGGAACAGCTCAGATAGGCCGCAGCAGCCACAGCGGAGCGCCCGGCTCCACGGCTGACCATCTTGGCCTCCAAATGATAAATCGCCATAAATCACCTTGTCCTTTCTGAAAGGGGTGCCCCGAAACAGGGCACCCTTGTTTTCGCTCAGTACGTCGTGAAATGCGACGCACCACCAGCAGGGGCGGAACGATTCGTTCCACCCCTGTATCTGTGTCAAGCTGCCGGTGGCAGGTTGACACAGGCAGACGGCGGGATGGGGTGGCAATATACCACCCCATGAACAGGGGCTTCCAAAACGGAAACCCCTGCACCGACTGCGTGGACAAGGCTGGCAGTTTGGAAGAAATGCAGCCTTGTCCATCGGCTCCCGCAGGAGCCGCAATCCCCCTCGGACTGCACCCGCAGGTGCGTTTCGGAGGGCAACCGCCGCAGGCGGCTCTTGGCCCGGAGATGAGCGCACGTGCCCGACCAACGGGAGGGCTACCACCGCCTGCTTTAGCAGGTGGTGAGTAAGTGCGCCCTTCGGGATAAAAAAGAGGAAGGCCCCCGGTTTCCCGGAGACCTCCCAGCAGTTTTCAATCGTGTCCTGCCAGCTTTCGCCGCAGGTACTCTTCCAGATTATCAAGCCCTACCGCCTGTACTTCCGGCAGCACTTTTTCCAGTACAGCGCCCTCCTGAATGAGCCGCCTTGTCCGGGCTTTTCGCTCCTTCACCCGGTCCCGTGCCTGGGCTTCCTCCAAGCGGTGCTTTGCCTGCAACAGTTTCTTTTCTTCACTTGTCATGGGATTACCTCCGTTTCTGCCAGATCAGGTCA
>NZ_NFIQ01000098.1 GCF_002159455.1 Flavonifractor sp. An306 | reverse complement strand
GTTCAGGCACTGCAATATTCGCTTTTCTTCACTCATGACCTCTCTGCCCCCTGACTTTTTACTCCCATCTTACCACAGGGGGAAAGGTCCTCCGCTATTTTACGCTTACTGGCATCTATGGAATCATCCGTGAATTTTTGAGCTGAAAAAGCCCGGAAACGGTTGATGCCACTGGCTTTTCGCCAGTGGCATCTATACCGTTTTGATTTTATGGTGACCCGTCGGGGATTCGAACCCCGGACCCACTGCTTAAAAGGCAGTTGCTCTGCCGACTGAGCTAACGAGTCATATGGCTGGGATGGCTGGGCTCGAACCAGCGAATGCGGGAGTCAAAGTCCCGTGCCTTACCACTTGGCTACACCCCAATCTCGCTGGTAAAAGCGTAGGGCCGGAGCGGACGCTCCGGCCCTTCCGCCTTGAGTTTTATGGGGTGGATGACGGGACTCGAACCCGCGACACTCGGAACCACAATCCGATGCTCTACCAACTGAACTACATCCACCATAGCAAACTGCGGGAACTGGCACGCCTGAAGGGACTCGAACCCCTGACCCACTGCTTAGAAGGCAGTTGCTCTATCCACCTGAGCTACAGGCGCGTATGGAGCGGGTGATGGGAATCGAACCCACGCGACCAGCTTGGAAGGCTGGGATTCTACCATTGAACTACACCCGCATGGGCACTGACCTAAAGCATGTCAGCCAGGATATAATAGCATATTGTGGGCGGAATGTCAATGCTTTTTTTCATCAAAGCAAAAAATTCTGTGCCCGCCGGTTTACCGGCAGGCACAGAAAATCAGTCAGTCGTTGGAGAGCAGGATGCGGTCGTTGTCCAGCGCCTTTCCGGCGCCTGTCCGGAACCGCTCCAGCAGGTCCTCCACAGTCAGGCCCTTCCGCTCCTCACCCTTCAGATCCAGCACGATCCGGCCGGAGTCCATCATAAAGGTGCGGTTGCCCAGCTCCAGGGCGTTTTTCATGTTGTGGGTGATCATCATGCACGTTAGATGCTCCCGGGACACAATTTCCTTGGTGAGAGAGAGTACCTTTTCCGCTGTGCCGGGGTCCAGGGCGGCGGTGTGCTCGTCCAGCAGCAGTAGCTTGGGGGGGACCATGGTGGACATGAGCAGGGTGAGGGCCTGCCGCTGTCCGCCGGAGAGCAGCCCCACCGGCTGGCGCATCCGGTCCTCCAGGCCTATATCCAGCCTGGCCAGCTGGGCGCGGAAGTATTCCTTGTCCGCCTTGGATACCCGGCTGAAAAAGGCCCTCTGGTGCTTGGCAGTGCGGAGATAGGCCAGAGCCAGGTTCTCCTCAATGGTCATGTGGGGGGCGGTGCCCCGCATGGGGTCCTGGAACAGCCGACCGATCTGGCGGCTGCGGTGATAGGCGGGCAGGTAGGTGATGTTGCGGCCGTCCAGCCGGATGGAGCCCTGATCGGGATAAAAATCCCCAGCCACGGCGTTGAACAGGGTGGACTTGCCCGCGCCGTTGGAGCCCACAATGGTGACGAAATCCCCGTCCTCCAGCGTGACGCTCAGGCCGTTTAGGGCCTTTTTTTCATTGACGGTGCCGGGATTGAAGGTTTTGGAGATGTTGCGCAGCTCCAGCATTTCAGTCCCCCTCCTTTCTGGACTGGGCCAGAGCGGCCCGCTTCTGCCGCTGGAAGCTCCACCACTTTTTCAGGGTGGGGGCGGCGATAGCCAGACCCACGATGATGGCGGAGACCAGCTTCATATAGTCGGCGGGGACGTTGGCCCGGAGGGCGGCGGCATAGATAAAGCGGTAGATGATGCTGCCCGCCAGGACGCCCACCACCCGGCGCACCATGGAGCCCTTGCCGATGAGGGTTTCGCCGATGACCAGGGCGGCCAGGGCCAGCACCACTATGCCGGTGCCGCTGTTGACGTCGGCGAAGGTGTTGTACTGGGCCACCATGGCGCCGGAGAGGCCGGTCATGGCGTTGGCCAGGCACAGGCCCACGGTGATGGTGAAGGTGGGGTTTATAGAGGAAGCCCGAACCATGTCGGCATTGTCGCCGGTGGCCCGGATGGACAGGCCCAGCCGAGTACCCAGGAAGAGCACCAGCAGCACGCAGATGAGGCTCACCACCATGCCGGTGATCGCCAGCTTGTACCAGCTCCCGGCGAAGCCGGAGTCCTTGGCCATGGTATAAATGGTGGTTTTCTGGAACAGGGACAGGTTGCTGGTGCCCATAACCATCAGATTGATGCTGTACAGGCCGATGTTGGTGACAATGCCCGCCAGGATGGAGGGGACCCCCAGTTTGGTCTGGAGGAAGGCGGTGATGAAACCGGCGGCGGCGGTGGCCAGCATGGCGGCGGGAAGGGCCAGGATGGGGTGGCCGAACACGCAGCAGACGGCGGACACCGCGCCGCCCAGCACGAAGGCGCCGTCGGTGGTCATGTCGGCGATATTCAAAATGGAAAAGCTCAGAAAGAGGGCCAGGGCGATGGGGGCATAGAGGAAACCTGCCTCCAGGGCGGTCTGGACAATGGTGAGCATGGAAAAGCGCTCCTTTCACGCGGCGCAGCCCCCGCCGGAGGGGCGGGGGCTTTTGGCCGGAATCCTTTACTCCTGGGTGGTCTGGACCTCCACCAGGCTGGAGCCCATGTCGTTGAACACGGCATAGTCCACGCCCAGGGCGGCGGCGGTCTCGGTGTTGACGGTGATGATGTCGCCGGCTACGGTGACAAACTCAGGGACTTCGCCGGTCTGGAGCACCTCCAGGGCCAGATCAGCGGTCTGGGTGCCCAGATCGGTGTAGTTGACGCCGCAGGTGGCGAAGGCGCCGTTGCGCACAAAGGAGTCGGCCCCGGCGTAGTGGGGGATGCCCGCCTCGGCCAGCGTGGGGGCGATGGCCAGCTCGGCGTTCATGACCACGTTGTCGGTGGGGGTGAACACCGCGTCCACCTGGTCCAGCATGGAGTTGACAGCGGCCACGATCTCGTCGGTGGTGTTGCCGGTCTTGTCGATATAGGAGATGCCCTTCCCGTCCAGGTAGGACTTGGCGGCTTCAATGGCGGGGCCGCTGTTGACCTCAGAGGTGGAGTAGAGCAGGCCCACGGTCTCCACATCGGGGTTCTGGGCCAGCATCATGTCCAGCAGGAATTCGGTGTCCAGGGCGTCGCTGGTGCCGGTGACATAGGAGATACCGGTCAGCCCGGCGGCCTCGGGGTAGCTGACGGTGCCGTAAATCACCGGAGTTTCGGTCTCCTGGGCAGCGGCCACCATCTGCTGGGCGGCGGTGGTACCGATGGGAATAATGGCGTCATAGCCGTCGGCAATGATCTGGGCACCGATCTGAGACAGGGTAGAGGGGTCGTTGTTGCCGTTGAAGTCCTTGTAAGTGATGCTGATGCCCAGCTCGGCGGCCTTGGCGTCCAGCTCGGCGGTAATGGCGTCCCGGATCTCGTTCATAGAGGCGTGGTCCAGCTGCCGTACCACAGCCACTCTGTAGCCGTCGCCGGCGGCGGAAGGCGTGTTGGAGCTGCCGGTGGGGGTCTCGGCGTTGCCCTGGGTGCCGCCGGAGCAGGCGGAGAGAGACAGGGTCAGCACGGCGGCGGCAGTGAGAGACAGGATCTTGTTCAGCTTTTTCATGATTGGTTCCTCCATAAAATAAATTTGGATGGCAGATGGTGCAGAAGATAAAAAAACGCTTTTGTCCCATGTATGGGACAAAAGCGTTGAAACACTTCTGCGATACCACCCAAATTGACGTCATAAGACGTCCGCTCGCTTCACGCACCATCATGCGTGCCCGATGGATAACGGGTGGGATCCCGTCGGCATCTACTTGGTTGCCCGTTCAAGCCGCCCTCGGAAGTCCATTCGCCGGTCTCTTCACGCCCTGATCCCACCACCCAGGACTCTCTTTGCATCGGAGATAGCCGGTTACTTCTCTTCCTCACAGGTTTACTTTATGGAACTGTTGTAATGCATTATAATCACGTGGGCAGACTTTGTCAACCCTTTTTTCGCAGGAAGGAAAACTTGGTTTCGGAGCACACCACCGCCAGGAAAATGAGGGCGAAGCCCAGGAACATGAGGGCGGTAGGCCGCTCGTCGGTGAGCAGGATGGAGAAGAGCACGCCGAAGGGAGCCTCCAGGGACAGCAGCACGGCGGCGGTGGCGGGAGCGGTGTATTTTTGGCCGATGTTCTGGAACAGCAGGGCGCCGCAGGAGGAGAAGATCACCAGGTAAATCAGGCCGAAGATCAGATCCTGATTAAAGACCGCCGGGGAGATGGTGGTCCGGGTGAAGAGCACCCCCAGCCAGGAGAAGATGGCGAAGGAGGCAAACTGCAGGGTGGTCAGGATAAAGATATCCCGCCCATCGGAGTACTTGGACACGGCCACAATGTGGCAGGCAAAGAAGAAGCCGCCGATGAAGGTGAGCACGTCGCCGAAGTTGAAGGCGGAGGCGTTGCTCCCGGTCACCGATACCAGGGCGATGCCGCCGATGCACAGGAAGGCGGCCAGCACATTGAACTTATCGGGGCGGCGCTTGGCGATCAGCCAGTACAGGAAGGGGACGATGACGCAGTAGACCGCGGTAAAGAAGGCGTTTTTGCCCGGGGTGGTGCGCTCCAGGCCGTAGGTCTGGAAGGTGTAGGCCAGAAACAGGCAGAAGCCCATGACGGTGCCGCCGATGAGATACTGCTTGTCGCACACCTTCCACCGGGGCAGGAACACGATGGCCAGCACAATGGCCGAGGCGCTGAACCGGATGGCCAGCAGCCAGAAGGTGGGTAGCACGTCCACGCTTGTTTTCATCACCACAAAGGAACTGCCCCAGATGATGGTGGCCAGAATGATCAGTGGGGTGGCAAACTTGGCCAGGCCGGATTTTTCTTTTTGTTGGCTCATGGTTGTACCTCTCCTTTAGCTATGGTAAGATAGGATAAGATTCGCTGAAAGGGGGATGGAACCGTGGAAAAGCTGGGTCGGGAGTTCTTTGACCGGGACACCGTGGCGGTGGCCCGGGATCTGCTGGGGAAGGTGCTGGTGCGCCGGGTGGACGGCATGACCCTGTCCGGGCGCATCACCGAGACCGAGGCCTATGTGGGGCGGGTGGACAAGGCCTGCCACGCCTATGGCTACCGGCGTACCGCCCGGACGGAGACCCTGTTCGCCCCGCCCGGCACCGCCTACATCTACCTGATCTACGGAATCTATCACTGCCTCAACTTTGTCACCGAACCGGAGGGAGAGCCCAGCGCGGTGCTCCTGCGGGGGCTGGTCCCCGTGGAGGGGACGGCTGAGATGGCCCGCCGCAGGTTTGGGAAGGAGCCGGAACAGCTCACCTCCTATCAAAAAAAGCATTTTTTGGACGGGCCTGGGAAGGTATGTATGGCCCTGGGCCTGACCCGGGCCCAAAACGGTCTGGACCTGACGGGGGAGGAGCTGTTCCTTGCGGACGACGGTTCTCCCAGGCCCTCTTTCCACACCGGGACGCGCATCGGCATCGACTATGCGGAAGAGGCGGTCCATTTTCCATGGAGGTTTTATCTGTGAAACTGTTTGATTTTGACGGCACGCTGGTGGATTCCAACGGGGTGTGGGTAAAGGTGGACAACACCTTCCTGGAACGCCGGGGGCTGAAGGCCACCCAGGAGTACAGCGAGACGGTGGGCCACTCCATTTTCCCCATTGCCGCTCAGTACACCAAGGACTATTACCACCTCAGCGAGGACCCGGAGGCGATCATGGCCGAGTGGACCGAGCTGGGCCGGGCGGCCTATGCCAGTCAGGTGCCCCTGAAGCCGGGGGCCAAGGCCTATCTGGACAAGTGCCGGGCGGAGGGAGAGCGGATGGCTCTCCTCACCGCCTGCGTACCTGAGTTCTGCCAGACGGCCATGGACCGGCTGGGACTGACGGACTATTTTTGTCAGGTGATCTATGTCCAGAAGCTGGGTGTGGAAAAGCGGGACCCCCGGGCCTTTACCCTGGCCCTGGAGCGGTTGGGGGAGCAGGGGTCGGCCTGCACCCTCTATGAGGATTCCCCCGGCGTGTGCCGCACCGCCAAGGAGGCGGGGCTGACGGTGGTGGGGGTGTACGACCCCTTCTACGCTCACTATGAGGAGGAAATGCGCGCCTTCTGTCACCGGTATATCAAGTCGTTTACTGAACTGCTGTAGGGACGGGCTTTGCCCGTCCCTCTTTTATTCGCCCTTTTTCATATACTGGGCGGCAGACTTCAGCATCAGCTTTTTGGTGCCCACGCTGTCGAAGGCGATCTCCACCAGCGCGTCGCCCCCCATGGGGGTGAGCTTGGTGATGAGCCCCTTGCCGAAGGCCTTGTGGACCACCGGATCTCCCGCCCGGAAGTCGGGACCGGCGGCGGGGGCGGCGGAGCCCGCCTTGGGGCTCTTCCAGTCGGAGGCGGAGGCAGAGGAGGCGCCTGAGCCGTAGGAGGAGGTGCCCATGGAGAACCCCCGGTCGAAGGTACGGCGGGGGGGACGGGTTTTCTGGGGCCGCTCCTCATTCTGCCGCTCCGAGTAGGGCAGGCGGCCGGACTTTTCCACATACTCCGGCGGGATCTCGCCCAGGAAGCGGGAGGGCCGGTTGGAGTTGGTGCGGCCGAAGAGCATCCGCTGGGAGGCGCAGGTCATGTGCAGCTTTTCCTTGGCCCGTGTCATGGCTACGTAGCACAGCCGCCGCTCCTCCTCCATCTCCTCCGGCTCTCCAATGGCCCGGATGCCGGGGAAGATGCCCTCTTCCACGCCCACCACAAAGACCACCGGGAACTCCAGGCCCTTGGCGGAGTGCATGGTCATCATCACCACGCAGTCCTCGCTGGAGTCGTGACTGTCAATGTCGGTGTACAGAGCGATCTCGTCCAAAAAGCCCGCCAGGGAGGGCGCCTCCAGCGTGTTGTCCAGATAGTTCTGGATGGAGGAGAGCACCTCTCGCACGTTTTCCAGCCGGGTGCGGTCCTCGATGGTACGCTTCTGCTCCAGCATGACGGCGTAGCCGGTGCGCTGGATCACCTCCTCGTAGAAGTCGGGGAGGGAGAGCTCGGTCGCCAGCCGCTGCAGGTCGGCAATCAGCTCGGCAAACTGGCCCAGCTTGGGGGCGGCCTTCTGGAGCTCCGGCCACTTCTGGGGCTGGCGCACCACATCCCACAGGGACAGCCCCTCCTGCTGGGCGATGTTCTGGGCCCGGTCGATGGTGGAGGCCCCGATGCCCCGGGGGGGATTGTTGATGATCCGGCTCAGCCGCAGGTCGTCCCGGGGGTTGTTGACCACGCACAGGTAGGCCATCATATCCTTGACCTCCGCCCGGTCAAAGAAGCGGATGCCGCCGATGATGCGGTAGGGCACGCCGTTGCGCTTGAAGGCCTGCTCGAGCTGGTTGGACTGGGCGTTCATCCGGTAGAGCACCGCATGGTCCTTCCAGGCCCGCCCGGCGGAGTAGTCCGCCAGGATCTGGGCGGCCACATACTGGGCCTCCTCGTGCTCGTTCATGGCGGTGTAGCACTGGACCTTGTCTCCGGCGTCGTGCTCGGTCCACAGCTCCTTGCCCTTGCGGCCCTCGTTGTTGCGGATGACCGCGTTGGAGGCCTCCAGGATGTTCTTGGTGGAGCGGTAATTCTGCTCCAGCCGGATCACCCGGGCCCCCTTGTACTGGCTCTCAAAGGAGAGAATGTTCTCGATGGTGGCTCCCCGGAAGCGGTAGATGGACTGGTCGTCGTCGCCCACCACGCAGATATTCTCATAGCCACCCGCCAGGGTGGAGGCCAGCAGGTACTGCAGGTTGTTGGTGTCCTGGTACTCATCGATGAGTACGTAACGGAATTTTTTCTGATAATATTCCCTTACGTCATCAAATTTTTGGAGCAGCCGCACGGTATCCAGAATGATATCGTCAAAATCCAGGGCGTTGGCCTCTTTCAGCCGCCGCTCGTACTCCACATAGACTTTGGCGATCTTCACCAGCCGGAGGTCCCCGGACTTCTCGCACTGGGCCAGGTAGTCGGCCCCGGAGAGCATGGCGTCCTTGGCCCGGGAGATGTAACCCAGGACGGTACGGGCGGAAAAGGCCTTGTCGTCCAGATTGAAGTCCTTCACAATGTCCTTGATCACCCGCTCAGAGTCAGCGGTGTCATAGATGGTGAAGGAGCGGTCAAAGCCCAGCCGGTCGATGTCCCGCCGCAGCATCCGTACGCAGGCGGAGTGGAAGGTGGAGGCCCAGACGTCGTTGGCGGCGGGGCCCAGCATCCGCTCCAGGCGCTCTTTCAGCTCCCCGGCGGCCTTGTTGGTGAAGGTGATGGCGATGATGGACCAGGGCACCGCCGGGTCCATGGCGCACAGCCGCTCCTGCTGGGCCTTGTTGTCCGGGTTGGGGTGGGATACATAGTCCTCCAGAAAGGCCAGGTCGGCGGCCGTCACCCAGCCGGGGGCCTGGTCGCAGTCGGAGCCCCGGCCGTACTTCATCAGGTTGGCGATGCGGTGGATGAGCACCGTGGTCTTGCCGCTGCCCGCCCCGGCCAGCAGCAGCAGCGGCCCCTCGGTGGCCAGCACCGCCTGGCGCTGCTCCCGGTTCAGGTTCTGAAATTCCAGTTCAATGGCCGCCCGGCGGGCCTTACAGAAGCGCAGTTCTTCCTCTCGGTTCAGCATATATCTATCCATTCTCCCTTGGCAATGGCGGAGCCGCCCACGAATGGACGGCTCCTTTTTATTGTATTCCTATTGTACAAAAAACCGGCGGACAGGTCAAGTCCGCCGGACCCTGAAAACCGGGATGACTTTGGAAGTGGGGGGTGCATCACGGAGCAGATTGTGTTATAATCGAAACCACGACGCCCCAAAGGGGGCGGAGGAGAGGAGAGAGCGGTGTGACGCGCTATGTATTTCGCTCCAGGCGGCTGTACTATCTGGCAGCCGGTCCGGGCCTGGCGGAGGGAGCGGCTGCCTTTTACCGCCGGAACCGGGAGGCCTTTGGCCCCTTTGATCCCATACAGCCGGAGGACTTTTTTACCGCGGACGGTCAAAGGGAGCGGCTGGCCTGGGATCTGGCCCAGGCGGAGGCGGGCCGCAGCTTCCGTTTCCTGCTGGTCCAGCCCGGTCATCCGGGAAAGGTGGTGGGCCTGGCGGGGCTCAACGAGATTGTCCGGGGGGCTTTCCAGTCCTGTTTTCTCTCCTATAAAATAGACCATACCCTGTGGGGCAGGGGATACGGTACCGAGGCCATTGCGGCGGTCACCGCCTGGGCCTTCCGGACGCTGAACCTCCACCGGGTGGAGGCCAACATCATGCCCCGGAATCTGGCCTCCCGCCGGGCAGCGGCCAAGGCCGGGTTTATAGAGGAGGGACTGGCGAAAGACTACCTGAAGATCAACGGCCGGTGGGAGGACCATCTCCACATGGTACGCAGAAATGAGGAGGAACCTGATGAATCACGATAAGGCAGGCGGGAAATTTACCAGTTCCCTGGGTTTTGTGCTGGCGGCGGTAGGCTCCGCCGTGGGCATGGGAAATATCTGGCTGTTTCCCTACCGGATCGGACAATATGGGGGCGGCGCATTTTTGATCCCCTACTTTTTATTCGTGGCCCTGTTCAGTTATGTAGGGCTGACCGGGGAATTCGCCCTGGGGCGGCTCACCGGCACTGGGGCCATGGGGTCTCTGGACTATGTGCTTCGCCAGAAGGGCAAGCGGGGGGGCAAGCTGCTGGGCGTGATCCCCCTGCTGGGGGTGCTGGGCATCGCCATCGGCTACTCGGTGGTGGTGGGCTGGGTGCTGCGGTACACCGCCGGGTCGGTGACCGGCTCCATCCTGAACGGCGACGCCCAGGGCTTCTTCAACGCCCTGGCGGTGGACTTCGGCTCCGTGCCCTGGCACCTGGCGGCGGTGGTGGTGACGGTGGTGATCCTGGTGCTGGGGGTGGCCGGCGGCATCGAACGGCTGAGCAAGGTGATGATGCCCGCCTTCTTCCTCCTGTTCCTGGTCATCGCCATCCGGGTGGCCTTCCTGCCCGGGGCGGCGGAGGGCTACCGCTACCTGCTGCAGCCCGACTGGTCCCGTCTGCTGGACCCGGAGACCTGGGTGATGGCCATGGGACAGGCCTTTTTCTCCCTGTCCATCAACGGGGCGGGTATGCTGATCTACGGCAGCTATATGGAAAAGAACGAGAGCATCCTGCGCCACGCCGGGATGACCGCCGTGCTGGACACCCTGGCGGCCCTGCTGGCGGGCTTTGCCATTATTCCAGCGGTGTTTGCCTTCGGCATCGACCCCACCAGCGGCCCCGCCCTGATGTTCGTCACCCTGCCCCAGGTCTTTGAGCAGATGCCCGGTGGGCGTGTGTTCGCCGTGTTTTTCTTCCTGTCGGTGGTGTTCGCGGGCATCACCTCCCTGATGAACATGCTGGAGGCCTGCGGCGAGGCCCTCAACTCCACCCTGGGGCTGTCCCGCCGGCTGTCTCTGCTGACGGTGGGGGTTGTCACCTTTGGCGCGGGCCTGTTTGTGGAGTCCCTATCCGGTATGGGGGGCTGGATGGACCTCATTACCATCTACGTCTCTCCCTTCGGCGCCCTGCTGGTGGCGGTATGCCTCTACTTTGTGCTGGGACCCGACGAGGTGCGGGACGAGCTGGCCCTGGGCGGCCGGCGGCCCGGCCCCGCCTTTAACCGGCTGGCCCGGTTCTATGTGCTGGTGGCCGGAGCGGTGTGGGCGCTGGGTATCTACTATCAGGGCATTGGATAAAAAACAAGCGGAGCGTGCCGGGCACGCTGCACTTGTAAAATGAAAGTAGACACTCACAAAAGTGTGGGTGTCTACTTTTTTTCATGGTAAGATGAAGAAAAGGGGGTAGAAAAAATGGGGAAAAAGGGGACGT
>NZ_NFIQ01000097.1 GCF_002159455.1 Flavonifractor sp. An306 | reverse complement strand
TCCTCCTGCTGCTCCGGCTCGGGAGCAGGCTGCGGTTCAGGTTCAGGCTCTGGTGCAGATTCCGGTTCTGGTTCCGGCTCGGGGGCTGGTTCCGGGGGAAGGGCCGCCCCCACCTGAGTGACAAATGCGCCGGAGGCCAGGGGCTGCTCCGGTTGGGGAACCTGCCCGTCTACTATGATAGCGGTGCAGCCCAGACGCTGACGCAGCGCTTCCGCCGTCAGCTGGCAGTCGGCTCCCGCCACTGCCGGAGTGAACTCCACCTGATCGCCGGCATGGACCACGAAGGAAGGTTGGGCGTCCGCTCCGTTGATCCGGAGGCGGGCGGGTATGGGGGGTTCCCCGTGAAAGACGGTACGCCTCCCGTCCACCTGAAGCACCAGCGGCTTTCCGCTTTTGCCCAGCAGGTCGGCGTAGGTGTACCCGTTCATCATCAAAAGCTCCATGGCCGTCAGGCTTCCGCTGCGGAACAGCTTGGCCGGCGTACCGTTGAGCAGGACCTGGCAGCTGTCGCTGATCAGGCCCAGACCTGCGGACACCGCGATGCCCAGGGGCGTGGTGTACTCCGGGTCCTCCAGGGTCAGTGTGTCCGAGCAGACGGTGTTTTTGAAGTGGCCGCCTGCGATGGCTACCCGCCTCAGGTCCATATCCAGTGCGTCGGCCACCTTTTCCTGCAGAGTAGGCAGCTTGCTGCCGCCTCCCGCCAGGAATACGGCCGAGGGAGCCGACCCGTTGAGGGCGAGCACCCGCTGGGCGATCTCCCGGGCCAGCAGTTCCACCGTCGGGGTAAGGGCGGCTTCCACCTCGTCCACGGTGCAGCTCTGCTCCAGCCCCAGAATATTGGTAAACTGAAGGGTGCCGCCGCCTGAAAGGCCTTCTTTCATTTGCTCAGCGGTCTGGTAGTCCACCAGATACTCCCGCATCAGGGCCTCGGTGATCTCGTCTCCCGCCACGGTAGCCATGGTATAGCCCACCACGCTGCCGTCCCGGCAGATGGCGATGTCGGAGGTGCCGGCGCCGATATCCACCAGGCACAGATTCAGCAGCCGCAGATCGGGAGGAATAGCTGCGTTCAGGGCGGCTATGGGCTCCAGTGTCAGACTGGCTACCTCCAGGCCCGCCCGCCGCATGACGGCGTACAGGCTGTCGATGACGCCGCCGGGCAGGAAGGTGGCCACCACATCGGCCTCCAGCACCCGGCCGGTATGGCCCAGCAGGGAGGTGAGGGGGTAGCCGTCCAGAGAATACCGGGTGACGGTATAGCCCACCAGCAGCATCCGCTGCCCGCTGTCCTCCATGTCGTGGAGGGCTTTTTCCGCCTCGGATACCGCGGCGGCCTCCAGCTGGGCCACCAGCTGCTGGTCCACCGGCTGGGGAGCGGGGAGGGACCGCTCTGTGTGCCCCCGCTCTGTGCGCAGGGCCCGGCCGGCGGCAGAAACGCAGGCTCTGGTGAGTTTACAGCCGGAGGTCTCCTCCAGCCGGTCGGTGACGGTCCGCACAATGTTGGCCACCTGGGCGATATCCTCAATCTGGCCGTCCATCATGGCCCGCTTGGGGTGGAGCTGCTTTTCAATGGCCCGGATCTGCACCCGGCCGTCTACCACGGTGCCCAGCATCCCGATGACGCTGCGGGTGCCGATGTCCAGCGCATAGATAAGCTCCTGCCCCTGTATGGGTCGGGCCGCTGTTCCAGCCATATGTCAACCAACTCCTTTGTTCCGGGACGCCCTGTTTTCCACAGGGCGTCCCCCTTGGATTTTTGCTGGGTAAATCAATACTTGCTGAAGCGACTCTCAGAGGCGCTGAAGGAGGAATCTCCGGCGCCAAAGGCGGCATCGTCAGACTCCGGCTCGTAAGCGGGAGCGGAGATGGAGGCGGGAGAGTCCTTCAGATGGAAGTGCTGAACCATCTGCTTCATCATCACGGCCTGGGAGGACAGCTCCTGGCTGGCGGCGGCGGACTGCTCGCTGGTGGCGGAGTTGGTCTGCACCACGGCGGAGATCTGGTCCACGCCGGTGGTCAGCTGAGCAATGGCCTCCGCCTCGGAAATGGTGCGTTCAACCAAGCGATCCATGTACTCAATGGCCACGGTGGCGTACTCCACCGTCTTCTGCATGTTGGCGTCCACATCCTCGGCCAGCTCGCCGCCCCGCTCCACCGCGCTCATGGAGGACTCGATCAGCTTCTTGGTCTGCTTGGCGGCGCTGTCGGACTTGGAGGCCAGGTTGCGCACCTCGTCGGCCACCACGGCGAAGCCCTTGCCGGCGCTGCCGGCCCGGGCGGCCTCTACCGCGGCGTTCAGAGCCAGAATGTTGGTTTGGAAGGCGATATTCTCAATGGTCTCAATAATCTTGCCGATGCCCTTCTGGCCGGTGAGGATCTCGCTCATGGCCTTGCGCATCTCCTGCATACGCTCGTTGCTGATGCGCACCTGATCGGAGGCCTGGTCGGCCTTCTCCTTGGCGGTTTTGGCGGTGTTCCGGTTCTCCTGAGCGGAGTGATCCAGATCGTTGATGGTGGCGGAAAGCTCCTCCACGGCGCTGGCCTGCTGGGTGGAGCCCTGAGCCAGGGCCTGGGAGCCGTTGGACACCTGATCGGCGCCGGCGGCCACCTGGTCGGCGGCCTGGAGCATGCTGCTCATGGTGTCGTTCAGCTGGCTCAGCAGGTACTCGACGTTCTCCTTGATGGGGGCCAGCTCGCCGGGATAGTCCTGGGTGGTGCTGGCGGACAGATCGCCGTCAGCCAGCTTCTTGGTGATGGTAACGATATCCTCAATGGTGTTGTGCAGGATATCCTGAGAGGTGCGTACGGCGTCGCAGATGCCGCCGATCTCGTCGCCGGATTCATAGTGCAGCGTATGGGACAGGTTGCCCTGGCTGAAGGCAACAACGGCCTCCTCGGCCTCCCGCAGGGGGCGCACGATGGAGCGCACCACGTACATATTCAGGGCGATGCACTCGGCCACGATAATGACCATAAGGACGACCAGAATAATGATCTCCCGGGTGCTGGTGGCGGTGGCACTGTTGGCGACCTGAGTGCCGTCATCCGTTACCTGGTTCATCAGGTTGTGTCCCGCCTCCACAGCGGCGTTCAGTCTGGGGGTGCACTCGTTCTGGATGAGCTGCCGGGCCTCATCAATGTTGCCGGCCTGGAGCGCATTATCGATATTGGTAAAGGAGGACTCCCATTCCTGGATCTTCTGGATATACGTATCATCCAGCCCATCGGTTCCGGTATAGAGCTTCTGGATGGTATTGATGGATTCGTCAATGGTGGCGATAGAGGTCTCAATATTGCTGACCGTGGTGGTGCTGTAGCCAAACAGCGCCATGTCCCGCAGCTGGCGGGCAACGGCATTGACCTCGGATTCGCTCTCCTGAACAGCGTCGGTGATGGCAATCTGATTGTCCAGCAGGCTGAGATAGTTGTCGCGGACAACGAGGATGGTGCGGATGGAAATGCACATCATGATCAGGGACAGAACCAATGTGACAATAACCGAGAATAAGATCTTGCTTCCGACTTTTATGTTTTTCATGCTATATCCTCCTGAAAGTTAAAGGTGCTATCTATATATGCGGTCTGTCGGAAAAAGCAGGCCGGAATTTGCAAAGGGAAGCGGCTCAGACCACGTCGCCATAGCGGCCCTTCTGTACATCGCCCAGAATGCGTCCGTCCACCAGGGTGATCACCCGGCGGCGCATCAGGTTGACAAAGTTTTTGGCATGGCTGGCCATTACGATGGTGGTGCCCAGGTGGTTGACCTCTGAGAGGAACAGGAACAGGTCCCAGGCGGTATCCTCATCCAGGTTGGCCGTCAGCTCGTCCAGCACCAACACCTCGGGATTGTTGATGATGGCCCGGGCCAGCTCCACCCGGCGGCACTCCCCCTGGGAAAGTTCCACAGGATAACGCTGCAGCACGTCTCCCAGACCAACCAGACGCAGAGCCTTCTGGATCCGGGCGGTAAGGCTCTGGCTGCGGTCCGGACGGAGAGCGGCCACAGCAGACAGGTTCTGCTCAATGGTGCGCTTGCGGACCAGCGTGGGAAGTTGAGGCACGTAGCCGAAGCACATCCGCCGCCGCTCCCGCTGCCGGCGGGACATGGCGGTGACATTGATATTATTCAGATAAACGGCGCCATGTGTGGGCTGCATTTCGCAGGAAAGCAGCTGGAGCAGGGTGCTCTTTCCGGCACCGCTGCTGCCGGTAATGAATACAAAGTCTCCCTGCTCAATGGTAAGATCAATTTCCCGAACGGCGTGAAGAATCCGCCTGTCCGGCTCCTGGAGGTAATCTTTTCCCACACCCTCCAAACGAATCTGCGGCATAAAAAGCTCCTTTTTATATACAAGCAGCGAATAATTTGCTATAATCACCCTATACTACCTGATAAAGGAGATGAGGCGATTGCGAAGGGCAAAGAAACGGCACAAGGCTCCCTGGGTCATAGGACTGATCCTGCTGGCGCTGATTTGTATCCTGGGGACGGAGCTGCTGGTATGCCGTTTCGCGGCGCCCGACCTCTACGACCAGATTACGGAACCGGTGCAGGCCATGGCGCAGGAAGCGATGGACCGGGGCAAGGAGTGGGTCCAATCGGCGGCGGCGGCGGTCCGTCCCTCCGAACAGCCCTCTGAAACACCAGTCAGCCAGGCTGTCAGCGAGCCGGTGGAGGCCAGCCCCCCGCCGGTGGAAGACCCCGCGGTAACAGAGTTTATACAGCGGGGAGAGCTGGAGATCCTCACCGGCGGCGTAGTGGAGACGGTGTACTTCAACCAGGGGGAAGAACCCTGGGCCCAGGGCTCCTACGGCCCAGATTCCATTCGGGGGTATGGCTGCGGCCCCACATCCATGGCCATGCTGATCTCTTCCATGGAGGACACGCTACTGGACCCGATCCAGGCGGCCCAGGCCGCCTATGAGAGCGGCTACTGCGCGCCGGGCAGCGGTTCCTACCTCTCCATCGTGGAGGGAATGGCGGCCGATTACGGCCTGCACGCGGAAGGCAGCCTCAGTTTGACGGCAGACGAACTCCGACGGGACCTGGCTTCAGGCCACATGTTTGTGGCGCTGATGGGAAAAGGGCATTTTACCAACCGGGGCCATTTTATTCTGCTACGGGGCGTCACCCTGGAGGGAAAGGTTCTGGTGGCCGATCCCAACAGCCGGGAGAGAAGCCTGGCCGCCTGGGACCCTCAGCTGATTTTGGACGAGTTGTCTGCCAGCCGTACCAGCGGCGCACCCCTCTGGAGATTCTCCGTGCTGGAAAAAGTGGAATAACCAACGAGCGCCCCCTGTTGAAAAACAGGGGGCATTTGTTGTGCAAACGCCGCTATGGAGCACGGCTACCGCGTGCCGTAAAAGGAATCCCTGCCGCACAGTCTCTGGCTGGAGCGGAGATCGGCCCGGAGTACGCGCTCCAGCAGGATGCGGTTGCGTTCCACCTGTCGGGATAGCTCCTCCGCCTCGGGGCAGGAGGAGGGCGGTGTGCCGCTGAGGATCCCCTGCAGCAGAGCGGCCGATTCCGCCGGGAGCTGGCTGCAAAGATGCTGCAGCAGCGCCTTCTGTTCGGTGAGCCGGTTGATTTGCTCCTGCCGGAGAGAGAGGAAGAGCCGCACGGAAACCTGGTCCTGGCGGTCAATGGCCTGAGCCAGTTCCTGGGTCAGATCCTCCACCTCGCTCAAAGCAAGGTACATCTGCCTCTCCGCCGCGGATGCGGCGGAGAGGACCTGTTGGCTTATCATAGGCGCCCCCTGTTACTCTGAAGTGTGCTTCACGGCCTCCCGGAAACTGTCGCGCAACTCGCTGGCCATGCGCTTGACCCGCTCCAGTTCGGTCTGGTTGCGACCGTTTTTTACACGGCTGAGCTCATAGCAGAAGTATTCATACAAGCGGGTCAGCTGGTTGCTGATGGGATATTGGCGGTCCAGCGTGTCGTCCAGGTAGCGGATGATGGCTACCGCCTTATCCACCGCTACCTCAAAGGCAGGATACTGCTCCTTGGACAGAGTAATCTCAGCCTGCATCAGCCGCTTGACCAGCTCATCATAGAGCAGCAGCAGCAGCTCGCCCTGAGTCATGGTATTCAGCGCGTCCTCGCGGTAGCGCTGATAGCCTCGCATATCCATGGTTCAGATTCCTTTCTCGGCGTGATCCAAACTTAGCCGCCCATCAGGCCCGCCAAAGCGGAGCTCTGAGAATTCATCTGATTGATGAGCAGCTCCAGCTGGGTAAATTTGTTGGTGTAGTAATCCACCTTGTTGGACATCTTATCCTGCCACTTGGAGATTTCCTCCTCCACATCCTTCATCTGGTTCAGCAAGGTGTTGTCCAGCGCGGCGGTGGGGGAGTACTTGGAGCCGGCTTTCTCGATGAGAATGCCCTGCACGTCGCCGCTGGTGGAGGCGTACCGGTCAGTGATGGAGGTAAGGGTAGCCATCAGACCGTCGGTGGCGGCGCCGTTCTCCTTGCTCTTGGTGAAGGCCTCCTGCACCTTATCCGGGTCGTTCTCCAGAGCCTCCCGAAAGGCCTGCTCGTCAAAGGTAAGCGTGGTCAGGCCGTCGGAGTAGGAGGTGCTGATGCCGATGGAACGCAGGGTCACGCCGTCGGCCCCGCTGGAAGAAATGGCGTTCCGCAAATCATTATACAAGGCAGACAGATCGCTGTCCATAAACAGGATGCCAGTTTTAGCCTTTTCCTCATAAGTTTCAATGGCGGATTCGCTCATGCCCTCCATATCCTCGTCAGTGAGGGGCTCGTACTTGGAGCCGTCGGACTTCTCCAGGGGCATGTCGGAATAGGCGCTCTTGACTTCCTTGATGATGGTGTTCAGGTCCTCCACCATCTTTTTGACGACGTCCACGATCTGGTCCGCGTCGGTCTTGCTGGTGAAGGTAACCTTGCTGTTCTCTTCAATGTCCGCCACATCTTTGCCTACGTTAAAGGTGCCGTTGACAGTGACGTTCATACCGTCCAGATCAAAGCTGTTGGAGGAGCGGGTAAGAGTCATATTCTGCCCGTTGATGGTGACGTTGATCTCGGCGTCCTGACCGTGGGTATAGGGACTGTTGGGGGTGCTGTTGTCGGTAGGATAGTCGCTGGGGTCCACGGCGCCGAACAGAGCCGCGCCCAGGGTGGTTTTGCTGGGATCGGAAGGATCGGTTCCCGGGATCTCGATGCGTCCGCCTGCGCCGGTATCCTTGGCTGTAAAGACGAATTGTCCGCTGGTCTTGGAATAGCTGATGTTGACGCCGGCCTCAGTGTTGGAATTGATGTTGTTGATGATGGTATTGAACTCGGTGTCCTTGTCGTAAGAGCCGATAGTGACGCCGTTGATGACCAGGTCATATTTACCGTCTTTGTTGGGGGTAAGGCCATCAAAGCTGAACCCCAATTCTTCCAGGGTCTTGGAAGTATCAAGGTAAGTGCTCAGACCGGAACCGATACCCAGCACGTCGCCCACGTCCTCATTGGAGGCGGTTACGGAGAGGGTGGAGCCCTCGTCGGTCTGGAAGGAGAGCTTGCCGCCATCCAGGGATACGGACACCCGATTGGCTCCGGAGCTATTTGTGCCAAAGGCCTTCCCCAATTCTGTGTTCAGGTTTTTGACAAACTCATCATTAGTGGTAGCTTTATCCGGCAGCTTGACGGTGGTGCTCTTGCCGTCCAGAGTGAAGGTAAGGGTCTTGCCGGCCAGGTATTCCGCCATGGGTTTCTCTGCGGCCGCATCCTTGACCACCGCGTCGGTCAGCTGGAAGGAGGACTCCTTGTCCTTGATTGCACCATCCAGATCGGTAATGTTATCACCCAGGGAGCCGGAGGCATAGGCGATGGAGACCTGGTTGCCGGCGCCCGACTTGTCGGTGAAGGAAACCTTGCCGTCCGCGCTGACCTCCACGCCGATCATGGTGTCGGCGGTCACCACGGAGCCGTCACTGGTGGAGATCTGCTGATCCTTCAGCTTCTGCTCAATGGCCTTCTGGAAGGCCTCGGTGTCCAGACTGCCGTCCGACTTTGTATAGAGTTCCCGTTCGCCAAAGTCGATGGACACAGTGCGGGTACCATAGTTGAGAGTCAAAGAGCCGGAGAGGTTGCTCAACTCCACATTGGAGGACAGATTGCTCATAGGATCTTTTGCGGTAACCTTGCCATTGCTTACACCGCTGATTGTATCGGCGGAAACGGAGTAGCGGGCGGCAGAGGCCAGCTTGTTGACGGCGTTGATGATCACGTTGCTGCTGGTCTTGCCGGAGGCGGAGATCAGATCCTTGTTGAGACCATTGGTGGTGGTGATTACCGCTTTGTCAAAAAAGCTGGAGCTGGCCAGGTTGGTGTTGGAGTAGACATAGGAGGAGTAGTTCCGGTAGAATTCCACCAGCTTGTCGGAAATACTCTGGTAAGCTTCCTGCTGCCACTGAAGTTTGGTGTTTTTCTGATTGAGGGACTGGATTTTTTGCTGATAGCTCTGTACCACACCAGAAATGAGTTCCTCGGTGTCCAGACCGCTGGCCAGACCAGAAATAATATTGTAAGTACGATTGCCGTAAATACTGGAGGAACTGCTGGAACCGGACAGACTGTTGACTGACGCCATATTCCTTCACACCCTTTCTAAAATAACGAAACGTAGATACTTCATTATAGTGTCATGTTGACAAGAAACGACCTTTTAGGTACAATGATTGAAAAAAGCGGTAAAACATTCTCTCACCATCTATATCGTCCAACACAGCAAAAAGATAAGAGAGAATTCATTTTTTTTCAAGTTTTCCGCGCAAGTTTGCCGCCCCTGGGGCGGAGACAGGGGGCGTCGGCATGTCAATATCGATGATTGCCATTACCAACCAAAAGGGAGGGGTAGGCAAGACTACCACGGCAGCGGCTCTGCTGAGCGCGCTGCACCAGCGCGGGGCCAGGGTGTTGGGGGTGGATCTGGACCCTCAGGGTAGCCTGGGTTTCAGCCTGGGGCTGGATATTGAACACTGCGCCACTATTTATGATGTGTTCCGTGGGGAGGTAGAGCCTGCGGAGGCGCTCTCCCATACGGAGGTGTGCGATCTGCTGCCCTCCAATATTCTGTTGTCCGGGGCGGAGCTGGAGTTCAACCGGCCGGGCCGGGAGTTTCTGCTGAAAAACGTCCTGTCCAAGGTGGAGCAGGACTACGATTTTATCATCGTGGACACCCCGCCGGCGCTGAATCTGCTGACAGTGAATGCCTATGTGGCCGCGGACAGCCTGATTATTCCCATGGCGCCGGAGGTGCTCAGCTTGTTGGGTGTATCCCAGATCAAGGAGACCATCGAGAGCGTGAAGGATTATTACAACCCCCGGCTGGAGGTGCTGGGGATTTTACTCAACCGGTACAGCGCCCGGTTTAATCTGAATCGGGAAGTGCTGGAATTGGCGGGGCAGATTGCCGCCCAGCTGGGCACCCGGGTGTTTGAGACCAAGATCCGGGGGAGCGTAGCGGTGGCGGAGGCCCCGGCCCATGGGCTGAGTGTGGTGGATTACGCTCCCTCCGCAAAGCCCTCTCAGGATTTTCAGGATTTGTGCGACGAGGTAGCCGGCCGCTGGTTTCCCCGGAACAGTCAGGCAGGAGGTAAGGCATAATGGCGGGGAAGAAGAACGGCCGCAGCAGTAAAACCGACCACGTACTCAGCCTGCTGGCGGGCGGCGGAGCCTCTCATGAGGCGCCGGCAGCCGCCAAGCCGGAGACTTCTCCGGCCACCAGCCAGCAGGAGAGCAGCCCTTCGGAGGCCAGCAAGCCCCCCAAGGAGACACAGAGCGAGCCGGTCCAGACCCCGGCCACAGGGATTCCGTCTGGACAGCGGCGGGTGGCTCCGCCTATTTTGGAGGTGGCCCGGGTTAACAACGAGGCTTTGTCAGAGACCATCCGGGAGGCGCTGACGGAGTCTCTGAATCAGGAACTGGCCCAGGCGGAGCCGGAACCGACGCCAGAGCTGCTGCCAGAGGCAGAAGTGGAGCCGGAGCCAGAAGTGGAGCCGGAACCGGCGCCAGAGCTGCTGCCAGAGGTAGAAGCGGAGCCGGAGCCAGAAGCGGGGCCAGAGCCGGAAGTGGAGCCGGAACAGATGCCCGAGGCCGCACCTGAGCCCAGATCCGAGCCGGAGGCGTTGCCTGAACCGGAGCGGGAAGCGGAGCCGGAGGCGGCGCCCACACTGGAGCCGGCCACCGCCCAGCCGCTTCAGCCGGAGGGACCGGGGATCCCCCTGCCTGGCGGGGCGGTATATCTGAATGTTATGGAGGAGTTGGTGGAGGAGCCGCTGCGGAAGTATATCAAGCTGTTTGGGCTGTGCGACTGTCCCCGCTGTGTGGCTGATGTGCGGGCGCTGGCCCTCAGCCGTCTGCCTGCCAAGTATGTGGTACTTTCCAGTGCCTCACTTCCTCCGCTGCTGAGCTTTTATCAGGCCAAATTTGACTCTGCCCTGGTTACTCAGGTGATCTACGCCTGCAAGACGGTGATGGAGTCTCCCCGGCATACCTTATAAGTCATAGAGAGATCCGGTTCACTCCTGTTGGTGAAACCGGATCTTTTTTAAAAATTTTTTGAAAAAGGTCTTAATTTCCACGGAAAGTGGACGAAGTAAGCAATGAAGGGTATTTGGGGCCGCGGCCCCAGCGCTCTGAACCAGAGTCCGGCCACCCCGTAAAGGCCTGCGGGGGCGGACGGGCCCAACTTCCGGCGGGCGAGAAGGAACTTGCTCCGACCAATCTTCAAGGAGGAAATCTTTTATGCGTATTCAGCACAATATTATGGCTATGAATGCCTACCGCAACTACAACAACAACACCTCCGCTCTGTCCAAGAACCTGGAGAAGCTGTCTTCCGGCTACAAGATCAACCGCGCTGGCGACGACGCCGCCGGTCTGGCCATTTCCGAGAAGATGCGGGCCCAGATCACCGGCCTGGACAAGGCTCAGGACAACGCCAAGGACGGTATCTCCCTGGTGCAGACCGCTGAGGGCGCCCTGACTGAGGTTCACGACATGCTCAACCGTATGTACTCCCTGGCTGAGCAGTCCGCCAACGGCACCTACGAGAACGAGA
>NZ_NFIQ01000096.1 GCF_002159455.1 Flavonifractor sp. An306 | reverse complement strand
AGCCGCCCAAAAGGGGGTCTAATACAAGTTATTTGCTATCCGGCAAGCCCGGAAACCGTTGATATTACGGGATTTTTTGAAAAGTTCTGTATCGCCATTCGTACCAAAATCGAGAAATCCGAATCTGTTTGCCATCGGCAACGGATTCGGGTTTTTCGTTTCTTTGCATGAAACGGCATAGGCCCGGCGCAGAGAGCGCGGCGGCGGTATCATGGTGATGCCGCCGCCGTTTTGCTGTCTATACGGCCTGAATTTCCAGCGGGAGGGAAAATCTGCAGTTTCAGCACTTTTCCAGTTGGAGGAAAAATCTGCAGTTTCAGCAGTGTTTGAGCGTGTGTCACAGTTTTCAGCAGTCGTGCCATGCGGCATGATACACTGCTGAAAACTGGCGTCGCTCCGCTCCAAAACAAGTCCATATATGCGGCGTAAAATCATGTTTCTGCAAACTGCTGATTTTCAGCAGTTTTTGAACCGTGATTTCAGCAATTTTCAGCAGTGAAAATTACATCATATATGGGCGCTTTTTCGCCCCGCGGCGCCTCCGGCGCCAAAGCGGGGCGAAAACATCATTAAGGGCATAAGGGGTCCTGACACGCCGCCGGTTTCACCGTCTGCGTGGCCGGCACAGCCGGCAGGACTGAACGGGAGGGAGGCGGATTTTCCGCCTCCCTCCCGTTCACCCCGGGACCTGCCTCGCGGCAGATCCCGGGGCCCTTACTGCGCGTCGGCTCACGCCGCCGCTTGCCCTCCGGGTGCCCTCTTACGACAGCGACAGGGGCGGGACGCTTGCGCGCCCCGCCCCTGTCGCTGTCTGCCCGCCTACGGCGGATTTTTCCCTGGATGGATATAAGGGCGCAAGCGCCCGCCCCACATCCGCGCCGGGGGGCCTTGAAGCCCTGATCCCCCAGCAACGGCCAAAGACACGCCAGCGGAGACGCCTCCCCATGTATTCCTCTATCGATCGGCAAGCGGTCCCCATGGACCAGAGGGAGCGCTGGCTCGCCAGCGTAGGAGTAGAAGCGAAGCTGGTAGCCGAGGAGCGGCTGGAACACCGTGCCGCAAGTTGATGAATTGCTTGATTTTTGCCGCGGTATGGTGTAAAATATAGCCGGAAACGCAATAAAGCGGCAGCCCGCAGGGTGCTACCAACACCCTACGGGCCTATGATGAGTGTTCGTACCACTCAACACAACAGTCCAAGTGACTGCACCGTAGCCTTATTATACCCAGACAAAGCCCTTTTTGCAAGGGCGAAAGGCGGGGGATAGGGCCTATTGTGTTACGCTCTGAATGATTCAGGCGGTGTTGAGTATTTACGCTTGACACCGCTTTTTGCGTTTCCGGCAGACCCCGCGCGGTCCGGGGAGGGGCCTTTCCGGCCTCTCCCCAAGACCGCCCTGTCGGAAACCAACTTTCCCGGCGTCAGCGCCTATTTTCTATCATAAAGGAGGAAGAGAAGGATGATGAAAAACATGAAGAAGAACCGAACCATTCGCCTGCTGTCCCTGTGCCTGAGCCTTGTGGTGGCCCTGGGGCTGGCCGCCCCGGCTGCCGCCGCTGGGCAGTCCACCAGCGGCTACGAGGAGATAGCCTCAGACGATTATAAGATGATTAGCCGGTGGGGTGGACAAACCTCCCACTTTGGCAGTAACATTCTGGACTTCTACATTTTAGACCGCTATGGGGATTACTCCCATAGCAGCGGTGGCCCCACCGACGGCAATCTTCTGGCCGTGTCGGGCATCCTGATGATAGATGGGCTGGAGGAGGTCCGGGTGACGTGCGGCGGCGTGTCCAGGACTGTGCCGGCCAGCAGCGGCCGGGAATTCTCTCTGGAGCTGACCCTGACCCACAGCGGCACCGCCGCGATGGAGGTGGCCACCCGCCGCAGCGGGGAGACAACGTTCCGAAATGTGACCCACGGTCAGTACCTATTCCAGCGGATGCCCGACGGCGGCTATGAGTTCCTCACTTCCGACCCCTCTGTGGCAACGTACGACAGCCGCGGCGCCCTGAACTCCATCGGCATCAACGACCCCGAGCCGGCCAACCAGCTGGCCCGGCCGGTGCCCGCCTCGGTGGCGGCCATGTCCGCGCAGATCGTGGGGGATGAGACCGACACCTACGGCAAGATGTTCCTGCTTTATAAATGGGTGGTGGACAACATCGCCCACGACACCGCCATGGAGAGCGGCGCGGCCCAGGCGGTGACCGACTCGGAGGGCGTCCTGACCCTCCGCCGGAGCAACTCTGCCGGGTACGCCAACCTGCTGCGGGACCTGCTGCTGGCCCAGCGCATCCCGGCCATGACCTGCCAGACGGAGTATCTGCCCAGCGGCTCCTACGCCACCCCCGGCGTCCGTGGCGTGCCCCACAGCCATGTGGAGGCGTACATGGATGATGGAAATTCATTCATCTTTGGCGGCAAGCGGTGGGTCTTCATGGACCCGGCCGCGGACTCCCTGAACACCTACACTGGCGGCACCCTCCACACCGAGGGCGCCAACGGCTACAACACCTTCGACCTCAGGTGGGGCCGCAATATGCTCTCCCTGTCCTACAAGTATGTGGACC
Organism: Flavonifractor sp. An306; assembly: GCF_002159455.1. Lineage (GTDB taxonomy): Bacteria > Bacillota > Clostridia > Oscillospirales > Oscillospiraceae > Flavonifractor. The sequence goes on along the minus strand of NZ_NFIQ01000096.1, from coordinate 8,775 downwards.
GAAGCGGCCTGACCCACATCGACAACGGCGACGGCTTCATCCTGGGCGGCGAGAACTTCACCGAGGTGTGGGGGTACAACGGCCCCGGCGGTGAGGTGACCATCCCCGACGGTATCACGAGGATCAGCGAGGGGGCCTTCGCCGGCCGGACGGACATCACCGCCGTAAACTTCCCGGAGAACCCCCTGCGGATCGAGGAGGGTGCGTTCCGGGGCTGCACCGGCCTGACGGAGCTGGACTTCCCCGACACCATCGACTTCATCGGCTCCTACGCCTTCGCCGGCTGCACCGGCCTGGAACACGTCCATCTGGGCCAGGTCGATAGCCGCACCACCATCCAGACATACGCCTTCGCCGGCTGCACCGGCCTGAAGAGCATCTACATCCCCCATATGTACACCTTCGCCCCCTATGTCTTCGCCGGTTCCGGCATCCGGGTGCTGCAGTTCGCCGACGACTACAGCTTCGCCATGTACAACACCAGATATTCCTTCTCCGATATCCCGTACCTGATGGCGGTGGAGCTGCCGGGCAGCGGCAATTTTGACCAGATCGAGGACTATGCGTTCAACGAGGAAGGCCGGGTGCTGGAGGATCCTCTCCAGATCTATTACAAGGGCAACGGGGAGGAGTGGGACAACCTCGTCATCGAGATCGGCAACGAGATCCTCTGGGAGGGGTGGTGGCACTACAACAGCGGCATCCCGGAGAACATGATGGAACGGTTCCTCTCCGAGGACCTGCCCCCGGTGGAGGGCCTGAGCCTGCTGCCTGGGTACCCGGACGTCAGCGACTGGGCCCGGGAGCAGGTGGGGACGACGGCGGAGAAGCTGCAGCTGGAGGAGGTCGACTTCCTCCGGGACACCTTTGACTACACCACCGACATCACCCGCTCGGACTTTGCGGCCCTGGCGGTACAGACCTATGAGGTGCTCACCGGCGAGGAGGTGCCGTACGCGCCGGAGGACGCCGTCTTTGCCGACAGCGTCGGCGATGAGGCCATCGCCAAGGCCTATGACCTCGGCATCATGGGCGGATACAACTCCGCTGACAGCCGCTCCGGCGTCTACGTCGGGCCGGACGACCTGATCACCCGGGAGCAGGCGGCCACCATGCTGGCCCGGCTCATGGCCACCATCGACGATGAACTCGACCGCGGCCTGATGGGTGACGTCAGCGACGTAGCCCTGCCCTTCACGGACACCATCAGCGATTGGGCTGTCGAGAACGTCAAGGTCATGTACGACAGCGGCATCATGTCCGGCACCAGCGGCGCCACCTTCTCGGCGTCGGCTAACTACACCATTGAGCAGGCAATCGTCACCATCATGCGGATTGATGAATGGGCCGCCCGTGGCGCATAATCGTACCATCATCAACACAGAAATCCCCTTTCTGCATAAGGAACCCCCGTGTATCAGCTGATACACGGGGGTGTTTTTTTACCGGGCCTCGTCCGGGCCGTTCTCTTTCTGTTCTTGCTGTTCCTGTTGTTGCTTCTTTTTCCATTCCTCAAACTCCCGCCGCCCCTCCTCGCTCGCGTAGAACGCTCGAATGTCGGGCAGCAGGCAACGGGCAAAGGATTCCAGCACATGGCGGGGAATCCCGGAATGTAAACGCGGTTCTTTCAAGATGACCGCCTCCTCTGCAATAGGATAGGCGCGGCGGTTCTCTTTCTCTATATGCCGCTTTTTTATGGCAAAATCATACCATATTCGCCGTTTCACAGCAAGTATGTTGCAGAATCTTTGTGCAAGTTGAAATCGCGCCGGAAAAACTGCTCCATATATGCGCCAGTTGTTTTTTTCGTTTTATGGCATTTTGTGGATTGTTCTGAACTTTTTCCGGCTCATTGATTCCCCCGTGGGGATATGGTAGCATTTAGGAAAAGAAAGGGGCGTCCCGTCCCCGTGGAGCATATCAGAAATCCCCCGACTGTCAAGGCTGAACTTCGCCGATTTCATCGGGCCTTGACAGTCGGGGGATTTCCGATAATAGGTCACCAAGGGGACGCCCCATCCATGCGGCGGCAAGACCGCCCATCTTTTGACTGAAAGGAGTGCATGACAGTGAAAGCCGTCATTTACGCAAGATATTCCAGCGACAACCAGAGAGAGGAAAGCATCGAGGGGCAGATTCGGGAGTGTGAAGAATACGCCGAGCGCAACGGCCTCAAGGTGTTGTCCTGCTACATAGACCGCGCCCTCTCCGCCAAGACTGACAACCGCCCCGAATTTCAGCGGATGATTCGGGACAGCGCCGGGGGCCTGTTCGATGTGGTGCTGGTGTGGAAGCTGGACCGCTTTGCCCGCAACCGCTACGACAGCGCCCATTACAAAGCGATTTTGAAGAAGAACGGCGTCAAGGTGGTGTCCGCAAGGGAAACGATTGCCGAGGACAGCACCGGGATTCTGCTGGAGAGTATGCTGGAGGGCTATGCCGAATTTTTCAGCGCCGAGTTGTCCGAGAAAGTACAGCGGGGGCTGATGGAGAACGCCCTCAAAGGGAAGAACAACGGCGGGGGGATTCCGCTGGGCTATGTGCTGAACCACCAGACGCAGAAGCTGGAAATAGACCCCCTGACCGCCCCTCTGGTGGTGGAGATTTTCACCCGCTATGCCGACGGGGAGACCGTGCGCTCCATCGTGGAGGACCTGAACGAGCGGGGGCTTCGGAACCCAAGGGGAAAGCCGTTCCGCCTGAACAGTTTCAGCGGACTGTTGACAAATCGGAAGTACATCGGGGAATATCAGTACAAGGATGTGGTCATCCCCGGCGGTGTCCCGGCCATCGTCCCCCAAGAACTCTTTGACCGGGTGCAGAGGCGCAAGGAGCGCAACCGGCGCGCCCCAGCGGCGGCCAAGGCCGAGGTGCGGTATCTGCTCACTACCAAGCTGTTCTGCGGCAAGTGCGGGCGAATGATGGCGGGCGAGTGCGGCACCAGCCGCAAGGGGGTAAAACATCACTACTACAAGTGCGGGAGCGCCAAGCGGAAAACCGGGTGCGACAAGAAAGCCGTCCGCAAGGAGTGGATAGAGGACCTCGTGGTGGAGCATACCATGCGGATGATTTTCAACGACACGGTGGTGGACGATGTGGCGGCGCTGGTGGTGACGGAACAAGACCGGGAGAACACCGACCTGCCCGCCTTGCAAAACCAGCTGGCGCAGACGGAGCGGGGCATTGAAAACCTCCTCAACGCCATTCAACAGGGCATCTTCACCGCCTCCACCAAGCAGAGGCTGGACGAGCTGGAGGCGGCGAAAGAGGACTTGACGGTCCGTATTCTCCAAGAGCAAATCGCCAAGCCCCGCATGACCGAGGAGGAGGTCCGCTTTTGGATTTGCCGATTCCGGGAACTGGACACCACCAAGGAGGAACACCGGCAGCGGCTCATTGACAGCTTTGTCAATGCGGTCTATGTGTACGACGATATCACCGTTCTTCAGACCCTCGTGATCGCCCTCGGCGCTGGTCTCGGCGTGTGGGGCGTCATCAACCTGCTGGAAGGTTACGGCAACGACAACCCCGGTGCGAATGCTCATGTACGGTAAGGAAGCAAGCAACCGAAAACAAGAGATAGACCGCCAGCACTACACTATTCCGAACCAAAGACCAAAAGATAAGCATTGTGGGAAAATCTAAACTTTTGGATTTTCCTACAATGCCAACTACGGCGGAATCCCTCCCACTCCTTATATCTTTCTGTATACATTGAATTTGTATTTAGTAAAATGCAGACAACACCACGGATCGGCTTTTGGTTGGACAATTCCAACCAAACACCACAGCAGACAGCAGAAAACATTCTGAACGCTAGGAAGCCGGTATGATTGTTACATATAAGGGGAAGAAAAATTTCTTTTAGGTACTTGCTTTCCTAAAACTGATGTGATACAATGATTTAATCCAGAAAAGGAGTAAAAAATATGCGGCAAGGTATTCTTAAATAAAACTATAATCAAATAGTGGGAACAAAGGATTATGATAGCTCCTTTTGTAGGGGCTTAGTTTTTTGTACCCAATTTAAGAATACTTTTGCCTTATCAATTTTGACATATCCCCAAAAACAGCAATCACAAACAGGTGTATGCTGTATATGTGTATGTCCGCAACTTATAATCCCCAGTGGTAAAAGTATTTTACTGCTGGGGATTTTTATGCCCTTTGGGGCTGTAAAGGGAGGACAATCACATGAAAATAATCAATATTGGAATTCTTGCCCATGTAGACGCTGGAAAGACGACCTTGACGGAGAGCCTGCTATATGCCAGCGGAGCCATTTCAGAACCGGGGAGCGTCGAAAAAGGGACAACGAGGACGGACACCATGTTTTTGGAGCGGCAGCGTGGGATTACCATTCAAGCGGCAGTCACTTCCTTCCAGTGGCACAGATGTAAAGTTAACATTGTGGATACGCCCGGCCACATGGATTTTTTGGCGGAGGTGTACCGCTCTTTGGCTGTTTTAGATGGGGCCATCTTGGTGATCTCCGCTAAAGATGGCGTGCAGGCCCAGACCCGTATTCTGTTCCATGCCCTGCGGAAAATGAACATTCCCACCGTTATCTTTATCAACAAGATCGACCAGGCTGGCGTTGATTTGCAGAGCGTGGTTCAGTCTGTTCGGGATAAGCTCTCCGCCGATATTATCATCAAGCAGACGGTGTCGCTGTCCCCGGAAATAGTCCTGGAGGAAAATACCGACATAGAAGCATGGGATGCGGTCATCGAAAATAACGATGAATTATTGGAAAAGTATATCGCAGGAGAACCAATCAGCCGGGAAAAACTTGCGCGGGAGGAACAGCAGCGGGTTCAAGACGCCTCCCTGTTCCCAGTCTATCATGGCAGCGCCAAAAATGGCCTTGGCATTCAACCGTTGATGGATGCGGTGACAGGGCTGTTCCAACCGATTGGGGAACAGGGGGGCGCCGCCCTATGCGGCAGCGTTTTCAAGGTTGAGTACACCGATTGCGGCCAGCGGCGTGTCTATCTACGGTTATACAGCGGAACGCTGCGCCTGCGGGATACGGTGGCCCTGGCCGGGAGAGAAAAGCTGAAAATCACAGAGATGCGTATTCCATCCAAAGGGGAAATTGTTCGGACAGACACCGCTTATCAGGGTGAAATTGTTATCCTTCCCAGCGACAGCGTGAGGTTAAACGATGTATTAGGGGACCAAACCCGGCTCCCTCGTAAAAGGTGGCGCGAGGACCCCCTCCCCATGCTGCGGACGACGATTGCGCCGAAAACGGCAGCGCAAAGAGAACGGCTGCTGGACGCTCTTACGCAACTTGCGGATACTGACCCGCTTTTGCGTTGCGAAGTGGATTCCATCACCCATGAGATCATTCTTTCTTTTTTGGGCCGGGTGCAGTTGGAGGTTGTTTCCGCTTTGCTGTCGGAAAAATACAAGCTTGAAACAGTGGTAAAGGAACCCTCCGTCATTTATATGGAGCGGCCGCTCAAAGCAGCCAGCCACACCATCCATATCGAGGTGCCGCCCAACCCGTTTTGGGCATCCATAGGACTGTCTGTTACACCACTCTCGCTTGGCTCCGGTGTACAATACGAGAGCCGGGTTTCGCTGGGATACTTGAACCAGAGTTTTCAAAACGCTGTCAGGGATGGTATCCGTTACGGGCTGGAGCAGGGCTTGTTCGGCTGGAACGTAACGGACTGTAAGATTTGCTTTGAATACGGGCTTTATTACAGTCCGGTCAGCACGCCGGCGGACTTCCGCTCATTGGCCCCGATTGTATTGGAACAGGCATTGAAGGAATCGGGGACGCAGCTGCTGGAACCTTATCTCTCCTTCATCCTCTATGCGCCCCAGGAATACCTTTCCAGGGCTTATCATGATGCACCGAAATACTGTGCCACCATCGAAACGGCCCAGGTAAAAAAGGATGAAGTTGTCTTTACTGGCGAGATTCCCGCCCGCTGTATACAGGCATACCGTACTGATCTGGCCTTTTACACCAACGGGCGGAGCGTATGCCTTACAGAGCTGAAAGGATATCAGGCCGCTGTCGGTCAGCCGGTCATCCAGCCCCGCCGTCCAAACAGCCGCCTGGACAAGGTGCGCCATATGTTTCAGAAGGTAATGTAAAGATACATAATCGTCAAGACGGCAACAATCAGAAGTTATGGAGGGTAACAATGGAATATAGTAAGGAAGATTTAATGGAAGCAAAAAAGCAAATTTGGGGAGTGGGAGAGAACATGGGAACAGAGGAAAGTAAAAAAATCTGGGAGGAGAACGCACAATTTTGGGATAATGCAATGGGTGACGAATCTAATGAATTTCACAGAGAGGTAGTGCGTCCCAAAGTAACGGAACTTCTATCTCCTAATCCTGCGGATTACATTTTGGATATTGCGTGTGGCAATGGAAATTATTCTTCGTATCTTGCACAAAGAGGCGCTTCGGTTGTCGCTTTTGATTACAGCAAAAAAATGATAGAATTGGCTAAAAGACGGCAATCACAATATGCAAAACAAATTGAATTTTGTGTGGCGGATGCGACCGATAGAAAAAGTATATTAGAATTAAAAAGAAATCGAGCCTTTACGAAAGCAGTTTCTAATATGGCAATTATGGATATTACGGATATTGAACCACTTCTTATGGCTGTTTATGAACTGTTGCAGGAAAGCGGAATTTTTGTCTTTGCAACGCAACACCCTTGTTTTGTCACGTTGACTGAAAAATATATGACACCGCACAGTTACTATGATATAGCGATTGAAGGGCAACCGAAAGAGCAGATTTATTATCATCGTTCCATACAAGATATTTTTAACCTTTGTTTTAGAGCTGGATTTGTCATTGATGGATTTTATGAAGAATGTTTTAAAACCAACAAAGAAATTCCTATGGTAATGATAGTAAGGCTTAAGAAGGTAAAACGTGATAGCTTAAAATAAATTCAAGTTTGTCGGGTAAATAGCAAACCCAGCCGAGCCAGTCAACGGTCAAGATGAACGGCGCATATGCGCAGCCGTTGACAGCCCCGCCCGCCTTTGCTGGTAGGCAATCAAGGGGCGACAGCAAGAAGTGCCACCGCCCCGCACTATTATTCAGAAAGGGGAATTTCCATGACCGACCAGATAGCCTATCAAGAATATATCCAGCGCAGGTACAACGCCTTTTGCAAAGGAAGCCCCTAAAAAGGGCATACCAGACTACTCATGCAAGGAGGGCGAGAGTTTATGAAGAATGAAATCAACGCGGTTTTGGAGAATATGACGACCACCATCCCGGAGCCGGAGGACTACACCGGCGAGGACGGTTTACTGTACTGCGGCAAGTGCCGCAAGCCGAAAGAAGCCTATTTTGCGCCGGATAAGGCCGCTACCGCAGCGGCAAGCCGCTGATCGTCACGACCAACCTTACGCTGGACGACCTGCACAACCCGGAGGACACCGCCCATTCCCGGATTTATGACCGCCTGCTTTCCATGTGCGTCCCGGTACGCTTTACCGGCGACAACTTCCGGCAGGAAACCGCCAAGCGGAAAATGGAGAGCATGAAGAAACTGATTACCGACTGAAAGGAGTATTGCCTATGGCAGATAACAAGCAGCACGACACCCGCACCACCCGCCGCCCTGACTGTGTGACGGAAATCCGCATGGGCAATTCCGTCCTTGTCGTGTCCGGCTATTTCAAGAAAGACACCACAACCACAGCCGCCGACAAAATGGCGCGGGTACTGGAAGCGGAAGCCGCTGCTACACAGGAGCCGACTTATCCGGCGTGAACCGGGGCATGGAAAAGCGGCCATGCCAGGGAGCATGACCGCTGGAACGAAAATCGGAAGTGCTTTAGCAATTCTTAATCTCATTCTCTATAAAATAATTTGCAATTTCAAAGGCTTTTATTCTTCTCTTTGCCAATGTGATTTGTGATTTATAACGCTCGGAATTATCCTTTGATTCAAATGTTTTTACTGTTTCTCTTAGCTTGTGCAGAGTTGAATCAATTTGCCTTTTGGCCGCGGTTAATTCATCTATTGTATACTTCATGTTTTCTCCTTTAACTTCTGATTTTTTTGTTAAATCAGAGTATACCACGGAGTTATGAACTTTTCTACTGCAAATATGGGACGACAACCCATACCATAAAAATCGGAAAATTGAAAAGCTGTAAAGAAGCAAATTTAACGCTTTTGCCGCTGTACAGCCCCCGCCGTTCCGTGGTACAATGAAACCACGGAATAGTGGGGCTGGCTGTCGGAAACGGAGGATTTTATGTTAAGACAAGCCACCCAAAACCTCATTACCGCCCTTTATCCGAGATTGTCCCACGAGGATGAATTGCAAGGCGAGAGTAATTCCATATCGAACCATGATGTAATGTATAGAGGGTGGATTACACCAAAAAACATTACATCATGACTGGCGGCTCATTTGTGGCGAATGAAAAGGCAGTTATGATAAAGGAGGGATGCCCTCAAACCTACCGTAACTGTCAACCACATTCCCACGAAAGGAGCCTTGTATGGAACTGACTTACAGCAAATGCGGCGACTATCTCATTCCCGACCTTGTGTTATCGGACACCAAAGAGTACCATATCGGGAAATATGGCCGGTTGCGCCGTGCCTACTTAAAAGAACACCGGCCCATTCTGTATACCAATCTCATTGTCACTGAAAAGCTGTTTCCCCATTTGGAGGAAATCGACACCGCCTGCCGGGAGCGGCTGGAAATTATCGAAAAAGCCATGATGCAGCAAGAGGGCGTCACAGAAGCCCTGAAATCTGCCG
>NZ_NFIQ01000095.1 GCF_002159455.1 Flavonifractor sp. An306 | reverse complement strand
GGCCATGTGTACCGTCACCCGGGCGGGGCAGGCGGGGCTGCTGGTGTTTTTGGAGCGGTTCCGCCGCCGGTACGCCCTGCTCATCGGGCTGGCCCTCTCCCTGACGGCGGTATGCGTGCTGTCCCAGTTCGTCCTCACCATCCAGGTGGAGGGCAATCAGACGGTGCCCACCGCCGTGATCCTCACCGAGCTGCGGCGGCAGGGCCTGCGTCCGGGGGTGTTCGGCCCCGGCCTGGACGAAAAGACCATCCGCACCAAGGCCCTGCTCCAGCTGCCGGAGCTGTCCTGGATGAGCGTCAACCTCTATGGCACCCGGGCCCAGGTGCTGGTGCGGGAGGCCACCCCCGAGCCGGAGGTGGTGGATGAGACCGCCACAGGCAGCGTGGTGGCCCGGGCCTCCGGGATCATCACCCGGATGGACACCCTCAACGGGGAGGCCCTGGTGGATGTGGGGGACACGGTGGTGGCGGGGGAGACCCTGATTTCGGGCACCGTCCACCTGGACGCCCCCAAGTACAGCGAGCTGCCCGACCTGGGTACCCTCCAGGTGCGGGCGGAGGGGCGGGTGTACGCCCGTACCTGGCGTACCCTGGTGGGGGAGCTGCCTCTGGAGAGCCCGGTGAAGGTGTACACCGGGGAGGAAAAGACCTGCTGGTCGGCCACGGTTTTGGGCCAGCGGTTTGTTTTTTTCGGAAACAGTGGAATTCCCTTCTCCAAGTATGATAAAATAAGCAAGGTTTGGGAGCTGACCCTCCCCGGCGGCCAGGCGATGCCCCTGACCGTCCAGCGGGAGACACACCGGGCCTACGAGACCGCCGCGGCGGCTCTCGACCCCGACGCCGCCCGGCAGATGCTGGAAGAGCAGCTGCTGGAGGAGCTGAAGCAGGCGGTGGGGGAGGGAGAGGTGGTCAGCACCGATTATACCGCCGTGCAGGAGGACGGTCTGCTGCGGGTCACCCTCCAGGCGGAGTGTACCGAGGAGATCGGGCGGTTTGTGCCCGATGAGAACACACAAGAAAAAGAGGCCGATTCATGACAGAACAGACCATCAACATCGAGCGGATGGAGGACGTCATCGACGTCTTTGGGTCCTTTGACGAGAATATCAAGCTGATCGAGAGCGAGCTGGGGGTGACGGTGGTGAGCCGGGACAACCAGCTGAAGGTGTCCGGCGAGGCGGAGCATGTGATGCACGCCGTCAAGGCTCTCCAGGGCCTGCTGGGTCTGGCGGGCCGGAAGGAGACCATCACCGAGCAGAACGTCCGCTATATCATCAATCTGGTGCGGGCAGGCAATGAGGAGCACATCAACGACATCGCCCGGGACGTTCTGTGCGTCACCGCCAAGGGCAAGCCCATCAAGGCCAAGACGCTGGGGCAGAAGCGGTATGTGGACGCCATCAAGAAAAACACCATTACCTTGGGCATCGGCCCGGCGGGCACCGGCAAGACCTATCTGGCGGTGGCCGCCGCCGTGTCCGCCTTCCGGGACAAGCAGGTGAACCGGATCATCCTCACCCGGCCCGCCGTGGAGGCGGGGGAGCGGCTGGGATTTTTGCCCGGCGACCTCCAGAGCAAGGTGGACCCCTACCTGCGGCCCCTGTACGACGCCCTGTTTGAAATGCTGGGGCCGGAGAACTATCAGAAATACGTGGAGCGGGGCAATATCGAGGTGGCCCCCCTGGCCTACATGCGGGGCCGCACCCTGGACGACAGCTTCATTATTCTGGACGAGGCCCAGAACACCAGCCGGGAGCAGATGAAGATGTTTCTGACCCGGCTGGGCTTCGGGTCTAAAATCGTCATCACCGGCGACGTCACCCAGATCGACCTGCCCCGGGATACCGTGTCCGGCCTGAAGGAGGCCATGCGGGTGCTGGACGGAGTGGAGGATATCGCCATCTGCAAGCTGAATGAGTCTGATGTGGTGCGCCACGTCATTGTCCAGCGGATCATCAAGGCTTACGAGGCCGACGAGAACCGGAGGAACAAGAAATGAAGCGCCTGAGTTGGGCGGGGTATACGGTAGAGGTGGACGAGGCCGCCACCCGGGAGTGGTATGCCGGGGCAGAGGAGTGGGGCTGCGACTGTGGCCACTGCCGGAATTTCCTGGTTCTGGCGAAGGAGCGGAAGCTGCCGGAGGAGATTCTGGGCTGTCTGGACGAGCTGGGCATCCCGCCGGAGAAGTGCACCGAGCTCAGCGAGCTGTACGACCAGGACGGGAAGCTGCTCTACGACCTCCACTACCGGGTGGCGGGGCGGCTGTTGGCCCGGCCGCCGGAGGACGCCCCCCGGTCGGAAAACAGCCTGTGGTGCGGGGATGAACACTTTTATCCCTACGGGGCGGAGGACTTTCCCGAGCCCTGTTTTGACCTGTGCTTTTCACCCTGGCTGCCCTGGGTGCTGGACGAGCCCATTGACGGGCGTAAGGAGGGAGAACCGTGAACCATGAACTGCTCATCAAGACCGAGGTGGACGGGGCGGAGGAGTACGCCGGCCTGCTGCGGCAGGTGATTCCCGCCGCCCTGGACGCCCAGGGAGTGGAGGTGCCCTGCGAGGTGGACGTGCTGTTCACCGACGACGCGGGGATCCACGCCATCAACCTGGAGCAGCGGGAGGTGGACCGGCCCACCGACGTGCTCAGTTTTCCCATGTTCGACCTGCGGCCCGGGGAGAACCCCACAGAGGAGGACGCCGACCCGGGCACCGGCCTGGTGCCCCTGGGGGACATGGTGCTCTCTCTGGAGCGGGCGAAGGCCCAGGGGGAGGAGTTCGGCCACGGCACCCGCCGGGAAGTGGCCTATCTGGCGGTCCACTCGGTGCTCCACCTGCTGGGCTACGACCACATGGACGAGGGCCCCATGAAGGCCCAGATGAGAGAGCGTGAGGAGGCCATCCTGGGCCAGCTGGGGATTGGCAGAGAGATATAAAAAAGCTCAAGAAAGTTGAGGATCACCTATGGAAATCAAAAAATCCGGCATGATAAGCATTGTGGGCCGGCCCAACGTGGGCAAGTCCACCCTGACCAACGCTTTGGTGGGCGAGAAGATCGCCATTGTCTCCAACAAGCCACAGACCACCCGCAACCGCATCTGCGCGGTGGTGAACCGCAACGACTGCCAGTACGTCTTTCTGGATACCCCGGGCCTCCATAAGGCCCGCACCAAGCTGGGGGACTATATGGTAAACGTGGTGCGCCAGAGCGTGGCCGACGTGGACGCCGTGCTGCTGCTGGTGGAGCCCATCCCCCACATCGGCGGCCCGGAGGCCGAGCTGATCTGGCGCATCCAGCAGCTGGGCGCTCCCGCCGTGCTGGTCATCAACAAAATCGACACGGTGGAGAAGGAGCAGCTGCTGGCCGTCATGCAGACCTACGGCCAGGCCCACGACTTTAACTCCATCCTGCCCATCTCCGCCAAGACTGGCGAGGGGGTGGAGGAGCTGCTGGACCTGCTGGCGGCCTTTCTCCCCGAGGGGCCCCAGCTCTTCCCGGAGGATATGGTCACCGACCAGCCCGAGCGGCAGGTGTGCGCCGAGATTTTGCGGGAAAAGCTGCTGTTGTGCCTGGACAAGGAGATCCCCCACGGCACCGCCGTGGAGATCACCCGCTTTTCCGAGCGGGACAACGAGATCATCGACCTGGACGCCACCATTTACTGCGAGAAGGGCAGCCATAAGGGCATCATCATCGGCAAAGGCGGCGCCATGCTGAAAAAGATCTCCACCCTGGCCCGCACCGATATTGAGGCCTTCATGGGCACCAAGGTCTTTCTCCAGACCTGGGTGAAGGTGAAGGAGAACTGGCGGGACAACCTCAATCTCATCCACAATTTCGGCTACAAGGACGAGTGAGCGGGGCGGACTGCCGCCTGTTTTGCGTCAGGGTCCCGGATTGCTCCGGGACCCTCTTTGCGCTGGGCCGGTTCTGGGGGAAAATTGACATGAAACGAGTGATCAGAGAGAACCTCGCCGTCTGGATTGCGGTCATCCTCTGCGCCGCTGTCTGGCTGACGGTGCAGCTGTCCGGCCTGCGCCTGTGCGCGGTGCAGACCGGCTCCATGGAGCCCACCATCCCCACCTACAGCCTGTGTCTGGTCACCACCCGGGTGGACTATGACGACCTGGCCGTGGGCGATATCGTGGTCTATACCCGTTCTTCCGACGGGCGGCAGATCATCCACCGGGTGGTGGAATTTACCGACGGAGGGGCGATTACCAAAGGGGACGCCAACCACTCCGACGACGGCGTCAGCGTCACGCCGGACAACCTGTATGCCCGGTATATCTCCCATATTCCCGGCGGCGCCCGTGTGTTCAACGTTATACTCTCCCCAGCGGGGCTGGCTGTCATGCTCCTGCTGGCGGCCGCGCTGATCCTGCCGGACGTGGTGGGCCGCAGGCGCAGGAAGCAAGGCTGACAGCTGGCTCCCTGTTGCGGCTGTCCGCCTTTTGTGGTATAGTCTACCCAACGGTATGGGCACATTTTACCGCTGATAAACCGCCGACCTCCGGCCAAGCTAAGACCGGAGGGAGCGGTGTGACGTGGAGCGGACGGAACTGCTTTGGCGGCTGTTTGTGCGCACCGGCCTGCCGGAGGCGTACACCCTGTACCGGCGGTCCTCTCCGGAGAAGCGGGAGAAGAAGCCGGAACATCCTGCGGGCGGGTGACCGCCCGCCTACATATTTGGGGAGGAGAAACCATGCACATCACCACCCAGGGCCTGGTGCTCCGGGAGACGGCCTATAAGGAGGCGGACAAGATCCTCACGGTGCTTACCGCCGAGGGGGGCAAGCGGACGGTGAAGGCCAGAGGGTGCCGCCGGAAGAGCAGTCCCCTGGCGGCAGCGGCCCAGCTGCTGGTGTACTCCGACATGACCCTGTTTGAGTACCGGGACCGGTTTACCCTCAGCGAGGCCGAGTCCATCCGCCAGTTCTGGCACATGAAATCCGATGTGGAGCTGCTGGCCCTGGGCTCCTACTTCGCCGAGGTGATGGAGGCGGTGGCGGTGGAGGGGCGGCCGGATCCGGCGGGGCTGTCCCTGATTCTCAACTCCCTCCATGCCCTGGACCAGCTGAACAGGCCCCAGGCCCTGGTAAAGGGGGCCTTTGAGCTCAAGCTCATGAGCCTGGAGGGGTACGAGCCCCTGCTGGATGCCTGCGCAGTGTGCGGCCTGCCCCAGCCGGAGGAGCCCATGCTCCACCTGACCGAGGGGGTGCTCCACTGTGCCGGGTGCCGGGGAGAGGTGGGGACCGGGACCTCCCTGCCTCTGGAGGCGGGTACTCTGGCCGCCCTGCGCCATGTGGTGTACGGCGACCCCAAGCGGCTGTTTTCCTTCCAGTTGGAGCAGAAAGGTCTGGACTGCCTGGCCAGGGTGTGCGAGGGCTTCCTCCTGGCCCAGCTGGACCGGGGGTTTCAAACCCTGGATTTTTATAAACGACTGAAAGCGGGGATGTAACATGGAACTGTATGTGGCTGACGCCTTTACCACCGTGCGCTTTTCCGGCAACCAGGCGGGGGTGGCCCTGCTGGGGGCGGGGGAGTTCCCGGCGGAGTCCCTTATGCGGGCCCTGGCGGGGGAGCTGAAGCACTCCGAGACCGCTTTTGTGAAGCAGACCGGAGAGAAAGCCTTCCACATCCGCTACTTCACCCCGGCAGAGGAGGTGGACCTGTGCGGTCACGCCACCATCGCCGCCTTTACCGTCCTCCGGGATACCGGGGCCATAACGCCCGGAGACTACGCCCTCCACACCCGCTCCGGCGACCTGGAGATCGGGGTGGGGGCCGACGCCGTGTGGATGGACATGGCCGCACCCCAGGACGGCCAGACCTTTACCGAGGCGGAGCAGGAGGAACTGTACGCCGCCTACGGCCTGACCCTGGCTAATCGGCCGGAGGGGTTGGAACCCCAGGCGGTGAGCACCGGCCTTATGGACATCCTGCTGCCGGTGAGGGACCTGGAGACCCTGGAGCGGGCGGAGCAGAACGAGGCCCAGGTTACCCGGCTGTCGGAGCGGTACAACGTGGTGGGTGTGCATATGTTCTGCCCCTATACTCCGGACGCCGCCGCCCACTGCCGCAACTTTGCCCCTCTGTACGCCATCCCGGAGGAGGCGGCCACCGGCACCTCCAACGGGGCGCTGACCTACTATCTGTACCGCCGGGGCCTGATCCAGGCCGGGGCGGACAACCGCTTTGTCCAGGGGGAGAAGATGGGCAAGCCCTCCGAGATTTTGAGCCGCATCACGGAAGACGGGAGCGGCGTCAAGGTCCGGGTGGGGGGACGCGCCCTGCTCACCCTGAAATGTGAATTGATAACGGGAGAACCTACATGACCGATTTATTTGAAAAATCCATACAGACTCTGGAACTGCCCCGGGTACTGGAGCGGCTGGCCGAGCAGGCGGTGACCGAGGAGGGGAAGGACCGCTGCCTGGCCCTGCGGCCCCTTACCGATGCCGACGACGTGCAGCGTGCCCTGGACGAGACCACCGCCGCGGTGAATATGACCGCCCTGCGGGGCTCTCCCTCCTTTTCTGGGGTAAAGCCTGTCCGGGCCTCCCTCCAGCGGGCCGACATGGGGGGCGCGCTGAATGCCCGGGAGCTGCTGGATATCGCCGCCGTCCTCCGCTCCGCCCGCTCCGCCAAGGAGTACGGCGAGGGGGAGGGGGACCGGACCAAAACCTGCATCGACCACCTGTTCCGCTCCCTGACCGCCAACCGGTTTTTGGAGGACAAGATCACCGGGGCCATCGTGGGGGAGGGGGAGATCGCCGACGCCGCCAGCCCCGAGCTGGCCGCCATCCGGCGGCACATCCGGGCCACCGCCTCCAAGGTGCGGGACATCCTCAATAAGCTCATTTCCTCGAACCAGGCCAAGTACCTCCAGGACGCCATCATTACCCAGCGCAACGACCGCTTTGTGGTGCCGGTGAAGTCGGAGCACAAAAACGACGTGCCCGGCCTGGTCCACGATGTGTCCTCCTCCGGCTCCACCTTCTTCATTGAGCCCATGGGGGTGGTGAAGGCCAACAACGAGCTCAAGGAGCTCCAGTCCCGGGAGGAGAAGGAGATCGAGCGGATTCTGGCGGAGTTATCGGCCGAGTGCGCCCAGTTCAAGGAGGACATCGCCCAGGACTACGACCTGCTGATCCTGCTGGACGTGATCTTCGCCAAGGCCCGGCTGGCCTACCGGATGCGGGGGGTGGCCCCCCGGCTGGACGCCAAGGGCCTCTACCTGCGCAAGGCCCGACACCCCCTGCTGGACCCCAACAAGGCGGTGTCCAACGATCTGATGCTGGGGGAGCAGTTTGACACCCTGGTGATCACCGGCCCCAACACCGGTGGCAAGACGGTGACCCTGAAAACCATCGGCCTTCTGACCCTGATGGCCCAGTGCGGCCTCCACATCCCTGTGGGGGACGGCAGCTGTGTAAAAGTATTCCGCCGGGTGCTCTCCGACATCGGCGACGAGCAGTCCATCGCCCAGAGCCTTTCCACATTTTCTTCCCACATGGTGAATATTGTGGGGATTCTGGAGCAGGCCGACGATGAGACCCTGATCCTGTTTGACGAGCTGGGGGCGGGCACCGACCCCATCGAGGGCGCGGCCCTGGCCGCCGCCATCATCGAGTCGGCCCGGGAGATGGGGGCTCTGGTGGCCGCCACCACCCACTACGCCGAGCTGAAGGTGTATGCCATGACCACCCCCGGGGTGGAGAACGCCTCCTGCGAGTTCGATGTGGACTCCCTGGCCCCCACCTACCGGCTGCTCATCGGCATTCCGGGCAAGTCCAATGCCTTCGCCATCTCCCAGCGGCTGGGCCTGCCCAAGGAGATCATCCAGAAGGCCGCCGCCCGGATTGACGCGGAAAACGTCCGCTTTGAGGACGTGCTCACCCAGCTGGACGAACAGCGCCAGGAGATGGAGCGGGAGAAGGAGGCGGCGGCAAAGCTCCGCCGGGAGATGGAGGAGACCGCCAAGGCCTCCCGGGAGTACAAGGCCCAGCTGGAGGCCCAGCGGCTCAAAGCGGTGGAGAAGGCCCAGGCGGAGGCCCGGGCCATCCTGGACGAGGCCCGGAATACCGCAGACCAGGTGTTCCAGGAGCTCAACGACATGCGCCGCCGCCAGCGGAAGGAAGAGGACTGGCAGCGGGTGAATGACGAGCGGGCGGCCCTGCGCCACCGGCTCAACGAGGCCGAGGGCAAGCTGGGCCAGCGGCCGGAGGAGCCGGCGCCCCCGCCCACCCGGCCCGCCAGGGCGGGGGACACGGTGGAGCTGCTGAAAATGGGCACCCGCGCCACCGTGATCGCCGTCAACAAGGACGGCTCCCTCCAGCTCCAGGCGGGGATTCTGAAGGTCAGCGCCAAGCAGGATGAGGTCCGGGTGGTGGAGGGCGAGAGCGCCAAATCCGCCAAAAAGGTGGTGGCCCGGGCCGAGCACAAGCTGCGCTCTCTGGGGGCCTCCCCGGAGGTGGACCTGCGGGGCATGATGACCGACGAGGCCATCGGCGCCCTGGACCTGTTCCTGGACAACGCGGTGTTGGGCAAGCTCAACGAAGTGCGCATCATCCACGGTAAGGGCACCGGCGCGGTGCGCAAGGCCGTGCGGGACCACCTGAAGCGCAGCCGGTATATCAAGTCCTTCCGCCCCGGCCGCTACGGCGAGGGGGAGGACGGGGTGACCATCGCGGAGCTGAAATAGACACTCTTCGTCAATCAATCCAGTTTCTTATGCGGAATTTGTGCATTTTGTCATTGACGGTTTGGGATAAATTTGCTATCCTATAATACGAAGTATGCGAATGCATCTTGGGGGGAAACGCTATGTATATGAAAGAGGCAGTCGTGAATAACCAGGTCGGCCTGCACGCCAGACCGGCCACGTTCTTCATCCAGAAGGCCAATGAATTTAAGAGCTCCATTTGGGTGGAGAAGGACGAGCGGAGAGTCAACGCCAAGAGCCTGCTGGGCGTCCTCTCTCTGGGGATCGTCAAGGGGACTTCCATTAACCTCATTGCAGACGGCCCCGATGAGAAGGAAGCGGTGGAGGCCCTGATTGAGCTGATCTCCTCCAATTTTTCCGAGTAAACGACCAAACGCCTGAGAAAAAAGCGCCGCATCCGCGGCGCTTTTTTTGATCCATGCACATCCGGCGGAAAGGAGGGCATCATACTTCTGTTATGACCTTTGACGAGTTGAAAGAGAAAGCCCATGCCCTGCCATTGAAGCCGGGCGTGTATATCATGCAGGACAAAAAGAACACGGTCATCTACGTGGGCAAGGCCAAGGCCCTGAAAAACCGGGTGAGCCAGTATTTTGCCAACCTGGCCACCCACACGGAAAAGACCCGGGCCATGGTGAGCCAGATCGACCACTTCGACGTGATCGTGGCCGACTCGGAGTTTGAGGCCCTGGTGCTGGAAAATTCCCTCATCAAGCGCCACCAGCCCCGGTACAACATCCTGCTCAAGGACGACAAGGGCTACCCTTATATCCGCCTGACGGTGAAGGAGCCATACCCCAAATTCTCCCTAGCCAACCGGGCGGCGGAGGACGGGGCCCGGTACTTCGGGCCCTACGGCAGCCGGGGAAACACCCAGAACATCATCGACGCCCTGCGCATCGCCTTAAAGCTGCCCTCCTGCAACCGGAAGTTCCCCCGGGACATCGGCAAGGAGCGGCCCTGCCTCAACTACCACATGGGCCAGTGCGACGGCTACTGCCGGGCCGATATGGACCAGAGCCGCTACCGGGAGGCCATCGACCAGGCCGTCCGCCTGCTGGAGGGGAAGTTCCAGGAGGTGGGGGACGAGCTGAAGGCGGAGATGGAGCTGGCCGCCGAGGAGCTGCGGTTTGAGAAGGCCGCCGAGCTGCGGGACCGCTACCGGGCCATTGAGCTGCTGGGCAAGCGGCAGAAGGTGGTGGCGGGTTCCCTGGCGGACACCGACGTGGTGGGCTTCCACCGGGGGCAGGCCACCCGCAGCTGCTTTGTGGTGCTCCACTTTGTGGAGGGGGAGCTGGCCGCCAAGGACTGGGACCTGATCGACACCCCCATGGAGGAGGACACCGCCGAGATCCTCTCCGCCCTGGTGCGCCAGTATTACGGCGGCCGGGGGAACCTGCCCCGGCAGATCCTGCTGCCCTGCGAGCTGGAGGACGAGGTGCCTCTGACCCGGATGCTCTCCGAGGCGGCGGGCCGGAAGGTGGAGCTGGTGACCCCCCAGCGGGGGGCCAAGATGGACCTCATCCGCCTGGCCAACACCAACGCTGTGGAGGAGGTGGAGCGGTGGACCACCCGGGAGGAGCGGCAGAACAAGCTGCTGGAGCTGCTGGGCAATATGCTGAACCTGCCCGCCCCGCCCCGGCGGATGGAGTCCTACGACATCTCCAACCAGGGGGCCGACGACATTGTGGCCTCCATGGTGGTGTATGTCAACGCCAAGCCTCTGAAGCGGGATTACCGCCACTTCAAGCTGAAGGACATGGACGGGCCCGACGACTACGCCTCTATGGACCAGGTGCTCCGCCGCCGGTTCCAGCGGTATCTGGACGGGGACGAGAAATTTGCCGACAAGCCCGATCTGCTGCTCATCGACGGCGGGGAGAACCACGCCAGGGTGGCGGTGGGGGTGCTCCGGGACTTGGGACTGTCCATCCCGGTGTTCGGCATGGTGAAGGACGACCGCCACCGCACTCGCGCTCTGGTGACCCCGGAGGGGCAGAAGATCGGGATTCAGGGCAACCAGGCCATCTTCTCTCTTATCGGCCAGATCCAGGAGGAGACCCACCGCTTTGCCATCGAGTTCCACCGCCAGCAGCAGAACCAGCGGGTGAAGGGCTCGGTGCTGGACAAGATCCCCGGCGTGGGGGAGAAGCGGCGGAGCGAGCTGCTGAAACACTTCAAGAGTATCAAGAACATCAAAGCCGCCACCCTGGAGCAGCTCCAGGAGGCGGTGCCCCGCAATACCGCCCAGGCGGTGTACGACTTTTTCCGGGAGAAGGAGGGGCAGGAAGGATGAAACGGATTCTGCCGCTGGCCCTGCTGCTCCTGTTGACCGCCTGCGGAGCGCCGGACAGCGGGAACACCGCCGCCCCGGCGGGATATGTGAGTACGGACCAGGCGGCCCAGGCGGTGCTGGACAGCCAGAGCGACCCGGCGGGGCTGACGCCCCTCACCGGCAGCGACCGCACCGACTACCTCACTGGCGTGTGCGGTGTGGAGGAGGGGATGTGGACCGAGGCGGCGGTGTATACCGCCTCCGGGATGGACGCCCGGGAGGTCATCGTCCTCCGGCTGAGCCAGGAAGAGGACGGCGAGGCGGTGACCGCCGCCCTGGAGGCCCACCGGCAGGCCCGGCTGGCGGACTTCTTCGGCTATGCGCCCGACCAGGCCGCCCTGCTGGAGGAGGCAGTGATGACCAGCCAGGACGGGTATGCCGCCCTGCTGGTGTGCCGGCAGCCGGATGCCGCCGCCGCTGCCTTGACCGCTGCTCTGGATGGGGATGTGACGGGAGCCGGGGAGCCGGAGGCAGTCCCCACAGCCACTCCCACCC
>NZ_NFIQ01000094.1 GCF_002159455.1 Flavonifractor sp. An306 | reverse complement strand
CAGCCCCACCCCCTCCGCCGGGCCGGTGGAGCAGGGGGAATTTGCCCTGGCCTGTTACCCGTTGGCGGGATTCCACCCCATCACCGGGAGCAACCGCACCAATTTGTCCCTGGGCGGGCTGGTGTATGAGGGTCTTTACGCCCTCAACCAGCAGTTCCAGCCTCTGGAGCAGCTGTGTACCGCCGGGGCCCAGGCGGCCGACGGGCTGAGCTGGACCTTTACCCTCCGCAGTGGCGTTACCTTTTCCGACGGCAGCCCCCTGACCGCGGCGGAGGTCAAGGCCTCTCTGGATCTGGCCCGCACCAGCGCCGCCTATTCCGCCCGGCTGGGCGACATCACCAACGTGACGGCGGGGGAGGGGACGGTGACGGTGACCCTGAGCCGGGCCAACGGGAACCTGCCCGCCCTGCTGGATATCCCCATTGTGAAGGAGACCGGGGGTGTGCCTCTGGGCACGGGGCCCTATGTGCTCTCCGGCTCCGGGGAGGACTGGACCCTCACCGCCCGGCAGGGGTGGTGGCAGGGGGAGGAGCTGCCCCTCCAGACCATTCCCCTCCGGGCCATCCAGGAGGCGGACGACCTGATCCACGCCTTTGACACCCGGGACATTGCCCTGGTCTCCACCGACCTGACGGGCACCAATGCCCTGGGTTTTTCCGGTTCTTTTGATACGGTGGACTACCCCACCAGCGTCATGCTCTACGTGGGGTTCAACACCCGGTCCGGCCCCTGCCAGACCGCGGCGGTGCGGCAGGCGCTGCTGCGGGCCTTTGACCGGGAGATGGTGTCCACCGCCCTCTATTCCAGCCACGCCCAGCCCGCCGCCCTGCCCATCTCCCCCGCCAGCCCCTACTATCCGGAGGAGCTGGCCCAGGAGCTGGAGTATGCCCCCCAGCAGGCGGCTCAGCTGCTGACCGAGGCGGGCTGGACCCAGGGGGAGGGGGGCTGGACGAAGGGCAGGCAGAGCCTGAGCCTTCGCTTTGTGGCCCCGGCGGACAACCCCATCCGGGTCTCCGCGGCGGAGCACCTGGCTGCCGGACTCACCGACCTGGGCATCCAGGTGGACCTGCAGCTGCTGGCGTGGGATGACTACGTGGCGGCGCTGGAGGGTAGGAACTTCGACCTCTATCTGGCCGAGGTGCGCCTTACCGCCGACTTTGACCTCACCGCCCTCATCACCGCCGGAGGCAGCCTGAACTACGGCGGCTACGCCGATACCCAGGCCGCCCAGCTGCTCCAGGAATACCGGGCCGCCGTGGTCCAGGGGCGGGAGACCAGCGGGCTGCGGCTGTATGAGCGGTTGGCGGAGGAGCCGCCCTTTGCGGTGCTCTGCTTTAAAAACTGGTCGGTGCTCACCCAGTGGAACCGGGTCTCCGGCCTGACGCCCACCCAGCAGAATGTGTTTTACGGCTTTGCCAATTGGGACATTGCCTGAGTTACAGAGAGAAGGGAAATGGAAGTATGGGGAAGGTATATCGCTGTTTTGTGGAAAAAAAGCCCGGCTATGATGTGGAGGCCGGCCATCTGCTCGCCGAGCTGAAGGGTACTCTGGGACTGAAGGGCCTCACCGGAGTGCGAGTGCTCCGCCGGTATGACGTGGAGGGTGTGGACCAGGGGACCTACGAGGCCGCCCGCACCACCGTCCTGTCCGAGCCCCAGGTGGACGCCATCACCGACGAGGTGTTTGAACTGCCCCAGGGCTATCAGGCCCTGGCGGTGGAGGCCCTGCCCGGCCAGTACGACCAGCGGGCGGACTCCTGCGCCCAGTGTATCCAGATGCTCACCGGCGGGGAGCGGCCCACCGTCCGCGCCGCCACGCTGTATCTGCTGGCGGGGGAGCTGTCCAAGGCCGACCTGGACAAGGCCAGGGGCTACCTGATCAACCCGGTGGAGAGCCGGGAGGCTGACCTGAACAAGCCGGACACCCTGATGCAGCAGTACCCCGAGCCGGCGGACGTGCCGGTGCTGGACGGCTTCCGGGCGCTGGATCAGGCGGGCCTGGAGGAGCTGCTGAACCAGTACGGCCTGGCTATGGACCTGGCCGACCTGACCTTCCTGCAGCGCTACTTCAGGGATGAGGAAAAGCGGGACCCCACCCTCACCGAGGTACGGGTGGTGGACACCTACTGGTCCGACCACTGCCGCCACACCACCTTCTCCACCCATCTGGACCGGGTGGATATCCAGGACCCCACCATCAACGGGGCCTATCTCCGCTATTTGTCCGCCCGGGATGAGGTGTACGGCCGGGAGAAGGCCGCCCAGCGGCCCCAGACCCTGATGGATCTGGCCACCATCGGCACCAAGGTGCTGAAAAAGCGGGGGGAGCTGCCCGAGCTGGACGAGAGCGAGGAGATCAACGCCTGCTCCATCCACGTTCCCGCCACGGTGGACGGCAAGGAGCAGGACTGGCTGCTCATGTTCAAGAATGAGACCCACAACCACCCCACCGAGATCGAGCCCTTCGGCGGCGCGGCCACCTGCATCGGCGGCTGCATCCGGGATCCCCTTTCCGGCCGGGTGTACGTCCACCAGGCCATGCGCCTCACCGGCTGCGGCGACCCCCGCACCCCGGTGGACCAGACCCTGGCGGGCAAACTGCCCCAGCGGAAGATCGCCCAGACCGCCGCGGCGGGCTACTCCTCCTACGGCAACCAGATCGGCCTGGCCACCGGCCACGTGGCTGAGCTGTACCACGAGGGCTACATCGCCAAGCACCTGGAGTGCGGCGCGGTGGTGGGGGCCGCCCCCGCCGACCATGTCCGCCGGGAGGTGCCCGCCCCCGGGGACGTGGTGGTGCTGCTGGGCGGCCGCACCGGCCGGGACGGCATCGGCGGGGCCACCGGCTCCTCCAAGAGCCACAACCTCTCCTCCCTGGACACCATGGCCAGCGAGGTGCAGAAGGGCAACGCCCCCGAGGAGCGCAAGCTCCAGCGGCTGTTCCGCAACCCCAACGTGACCCGGCTGATCAAGCGGTGCAACGACTTCGGCGCCGGCGGCGTGTCGGTGGCCATCGGCGAGCTGGCCGACGGCCTTGCCATCGACCTGGACGCCGTGCGCAAGAAATACGACGGCCTGGACGGCACCGAAATCGCCATCTCCGAATCCCAGGAGCGCATGGCGGTGGTGGTGGCGCCCCAGGACGTGGACACCCTGCTCCACATGGCCGCCGCCGAAAATCTGGAGGCCTATCCGGTGGCTACCGTCACCGAGAGCCCCCGGATGGTGATGACCTGGCGGGGAAAGACGGTGGCAAACCTGTCCCGGGCCTTCCTCAACACCAACGGCGCGGTGAAGCACGCCCAGGTGAAGGTGGCTCAGCGGCCCGGCCCCCAGACCTTTGAAGAGCGCCCCCTGCATGAGCTGGCGAAGGAGCTGGATTACGCCTCCCGCCGTGGCCTCACCGAGCGGTTTGACGGCTCCATTGGAGCCGCCAGCGTGCTGATGCCCTTCGGCGGCAAGACCCAGCGCACCCCCGCCCAGGCCATGGCCGCCCTGTTCCCGGTGGAGCCCGGCCAGGAGACCGACCAGGCCTCCATTATGGCCTGGGGCTGCGACCCCAAGCAGCTGAGCCGGGACCCCTACTACGGGGCGGTGCAGGCGGTGGTCACCTCGGTGGCTAAAGTTGTGGCCGCCGGCGGCGACTACAAAAAGGTGTATCTCACTCTCCAGGAGTTCTTTGAAAAGCTGCGGGAGGAGCCCACCCGGTGGGGCAAACCCTTCCAGGCCCTGCTGGGAGCCATGGACGCCCAGCTGGGGCTGGGCTGCGCCGCCATCGGCGGCAAGGACTCCATGTCCGGCTCCTTCCTGGACCTGGACGTGCCTCCCACCCTCATCTCCTTCGCCATCGCCCCCGCCAAGGCGGGGGAGGTGCTCTCCCCTGAGTTCAAGGGGGCGGGAAACCCGGTGTATCTGTTCGGCGTGCCTCACCTGGGGGACTTTGAGGGACAGAAAAAGGCATGGGAACAGTTCCATGCCCTGTGCCTGGCCGGAAAGGTGAAGGCCGCCCGGGTGCTGGAGCCCGGCGGAGTGAAAGAGGCCGCCATGCAGATGGCCTTCGGCAACCACATCGGCTTCACCCAGGAGGAGGGCTTTGCCGGCCCCGCCTGCCAGGGCATGATCCTGGCCGAGTGCGACGGCCCCGTGGAGGGGGCGGTGCTGGCGGGCCGCACCACGGCCGAGCCGGTGCTCACCTTCGGCGCGGACACTGCCGCCATCGACGAGCTGCTGACCCTCAACGAGGGGGTGCTGGAGGACGTGTACCCCACCCGCACCGATGAGACCGGAGCGGTGGAGGCCATCTCCTGGGACAAGCGCTCCCCGGCGGTGTGCAAGAGCAAGATTGCCCGGCCCCGGGTGGTCATCCCCGTGTTTCCCGGCACCAACTGCGAGTACGACTCGGTGCGGGCCTGCCTGCGGGCGGGCATGGACGCCGAGACGGTGAATATCCGCAACCTCACCGCCGATGACCTGCTCCAGTCCACCGTGGAGCTGGAGGGCGCCATCCGCAAGGCCCAGATCGTCTTTATCCCCGGCGGCTTCTCCGGCGGCGACGAGCCCGACGGCTCGGCCAAATTCATCTGCTCCTTCTTCCGCAACAGCCGGATCACCGACGCCGTCCACGACCTGCTGAAAAACCGGGACGGCCTGATGCTGGGCATCTGCAACGGCTTCCAGGCCCTCATCAAGCTGGGTCTGGTGCCCTACGGCGAGATCCGGGACATGGACGAGAACTGCCCCACCCTGACCTACAACACCATCGGCCGCCACCAGAGCCGGTATGTCACCACCCGGGTGGCCAGCGTAAACTCCCCCTGGATGCTCAAGTCCAACGTGGGCGACCTCCACGCCATCCCCATCTCCCACGGCGAGGGCCGGTTTGTGGCTCCCCAGGCGGTGCTGGAGGACCTGATCGCCCACGGCCAGGTAGCCACCCAGTACGTGGACGGCAGCGGTGTGCCCTCTATGGACATGGAGGTGAACCCCAACGGCTCTCTGCTGGCCATCGAGGGCATCTTCTCCCCTGACGGCCGGGTCTTTGGCAAGATGGGCCACTCCGAGCGGCGGGGGGACCACGTGGCGCGCAACATCCCCGGCGAAAAGTACCAGCCCCTCTTTGACAGCGGCGCGGAATACTTCAAGTAAAAAAACAGCGGACCGGCCTGGCCGGTCCGCTATTTTTTATGAGATTTTAAGGATCCTTTTACGGCGGTTTCACATAGGAGTGGTACACTGATCCCAACAAAGGAGGAGAGAACGATGATTACCCTGCTGAGCCTGTGTGTACTCTGTCTGGCCACCCTCATTCTCATACCCGTGGTGCTGGTTGTGGTGGGCCTGCCCTTTCTGCTGATGATGGCCCTGCTGCCCTGGCTGCTGCGGATCGTGGGCGTGATCCTGCTGCTCAAGGCCCTCTTTGAGCAGCCCACCCGGTGGGAGAACTTCATGCCCGCCGTCATCGCCTTCGCCCTGTCCATCCTCATCGGCTGGATTGTCTGACGGCTTTACAGCGGCTCCGCCCTCAGGGCGGAGCCGCTGCCGCTTATGGCGTAAAAGGCGTAATCCCCCGGCTTCAATTCCGAACCTGCCAGGGCTTGCCGTACCCCCTCCAGGTCCTCCGGCGGGAACCGCAGGGCCATGCCGCAGCCCAGGGAGATCTCCCGCAGCACCGGCATCACCCGCACGGCCGTCACCGGCTCCAGCAGCTTTTGGGCATAAATAGCCCCGTAGGTGGAGGCAAAGGTGAGCAGCCCGTAGTCCATTACAGGGAGATCACCTTGGCGGCCTTCTGCATCCGGGTGACGATGTCGTACATGTTGCTCACCATGCCCACCTTCAGCTGCTCGGTGAGGCCGTAGAAATTCAGGCAGGTGCCGCATACCTGGATCTCCACCCCGGCGTCGGAGAGGGCCTTCAGGTGCTCCGCCACCTGCTCGTCCAGGGTGGGCAGGCGTACCCCGGCGTTCATGAAGAGCACCGCCCCCGGCTTGTCCTCGCTCTGGGTCAGGGTGTAGAAGAACATCCGCATTAGGTTGGTGCCCAGCTCCCGGTCCCCTTCGCCGATGATGTCCCGGCCCACGAACACCGCCCAGTCCGCCCCCGGTGGGGGCAGGGGAGAATTGACTGCCTCCTCACAGGAGACGCAGCCCTCGCCCCTGGTAAAGTCCAGGGCAAAGGTCCCGCCCTCTTCTTCCCGGACAGCGGCGGCAAAGCCCTGGTTGCCGGCCAGGCGCTTGAGATTTTCCACGGCGGTGGTGTTGTCCACCAGAATGGTGAAGGCCTGCGCCCCCTGGGCTATGGCCCCCTTGGCCATCAGCACCGGCGTGGGGCAGGCCTTGCCTCTGGCGTCAATGATCTGCGACATAAAAATACCCCCTTTGAGAATAATTATACTATGTTCCCCCTGCCGGCGCAAGGGGAGGAAAATGTGAAGAAATTTTTAAAACATGGGAGTGTGACCCGCTCCCGCTTTTTTATTGGCTCAAAATGTGCTATACTGCTTCACGACGGAAACCGAAAGGAGGGAAGGGAAATGGAACTGCTGATGAACTGGATTATGGAGCATCAGGTGGCCTGCGCCTGGTTTACCTCCATCGTCCGCTTTGTTTTTCCCATCCTGGCCCTGCTCATCCTCATCCGCACCATCCGCTCCCTGCTGACGGTGCCCTGCCTGCCGGAGGTGTGGGCCTACCTCACCCTGCCCAACGGCGCCCAGGAGCCCCTGACCCACTGGGAGAACATCCTGGGCCGGGGGGGCAACTCCGACGTGATCTTGAATTACCCCGTGGTGTCCCGGCAGCACGCCGCCCTGATCCGCAACGAGGACGACACCTGGACCGCCTACGACCTGGACTCCAAGGGGGGCGTCACCGTCAACGGCCGGGAGATCGACGGGGCGGCGGAGGTGCGCTACGGCGATGTGCTGGCCCTGGGGGGCGTGGAGACGGTGCTCCTCCCCCTGTCCCCGGAGGAGAAGGCCAAGCGGCGGGAGAACCGCCGCAAGTCCCGGCCGGTGTCCCCCTGGCTGGGGCTGGTGCTCCTCACTATATTCCAGGGTCTGACCGCCATTCAGCTCACCATCAGCGAGGGGGAGGGGGCCACCCCCATCATTCCCCTCACCTTTCTGCTGCTGGCCGGGGTGATGTGGCTCTACTTCCTGGTGCTCCGGGCCACCGGCCGGGTGGGCTTTGAGATGGAGACCATCGCCTTTTTCCTGTCCACCCTGTCTCTGGCTGTCACCTGCTCCTCCAACACCGGAGCCCTGTTCAAGCAATTTCTGTGCGTGGTGCTGGGGCTGGTCCTCTTTCTGGTGCTGGGGATCTTCCTGCGGGACTTGGACCGTACCCGGGAGATCCGCTGGGTCATGGCGGGGGCGGCCATCGTGCTGCTGAGCCTGACGGTGGTGCTCTACGCCGCCGGCCTGACCGAGGCCAAGTACGGCGCGGCCAACTGGCTGAGCATCGGCGGCGTCTCGGTGCAGCCCTCGGAGATCGCCAAGATCTGCTATATCTTTGCCGGGGCCGCCACCCTGGACCGGCTGTTCCGCAAGCGGAACCTGGGGCTGTTCATCGTCCTCACCGGCGTGTGCCTGGCCTGTCTGGCCTATATGAGCGACTTCGGCACCGCCGCCATCTTCTTTATCACCTTCCTGGTCATCGCCTACCTCCGCTCCGGCGACTGGGCCACCCTGGCCCTCATCTGCGGCGGCGGGGTGTTTGCCGTGCTCACCATTTTGTCGGTAAAGCCCTATATCCTCAGCCGGTTCGCCACCTGGGGCCACGCCTGGCAGAACGCCTCGGTGGGCAGCGGCTACCAGCAGACCCGCACCATGTCGGCCGCCGCCTCCGGCGGCCTGGTGGGGGTGGCGCCGGGGGAGGGGTGGCTCCACAACGTGGCCGCCGGAGACACCGACCTGGTATTCGGCATGCTGTGCGAGGAGTGGGGGCTGATCATCGCCGTGCTGGCGGTGCTGGCCATCCTCACCCTGGCGGTGTTTGCCGTCCGGGCCAGCCGGGCGGGCCGCTCCACCTTTTATATCATCGCCGCCTGCGCCGCCACCTCCATGATGGTGTTCCAGACCTGTCTCAATGTGTTCGGGGCGGTGGATATCCTGCCCCTCACCGGCGTGACCTTCCCCTTTGTGTCCAACGGCGGCACCGCCATGATCGCCTCCTGGGGCCTGCTGGCCTACCTGAAGGCCACCGATACCCGGCAGAACGCCAGCTTTGCCATCCGCCTGCCCTCCCGGAAGGAGGAGCGGGGCGGCGCCCGGCTGGCCCCCAGAAGGACGGAAGAATGGGAGGCGGAAGATGAAGAAGATTGAAAAGCGAACCTTCCTCTGTCTGCTGCTGGCGGCGGCCCTGCTGGCGGGTACCGGGCTTTTTGTCCTTCGCTTCGTGCTCTATGGCGGGCGGTGGGCCTCCTTCTCCGCCAACCGGCACCTGTACAACAGCCAGGGCCAGCTGGCGGTGGGCCGGGTGCTGGACCGGGACGGGGACGTGCTCTCCTGGGTGGACGAGAATGGCAGCCGGAAATACTATGACGGGGCCACCGTCCGCAAGGCCACCCTCCACGCCGTGGGGGACGCGGAGGGGAAGATCGGCACCGGGGCCCTGGTGGCCTTTGCCGACAGACTGTCCGGCTACAACCTGTTTACCGGGGCCTACTCCCCTCTGGGAGCGGGCAACGATCTGTACCTCACCATTGACGCCCGGCTCAACTACATTGCCTACCAGGCCCTGGGGGGCAAGAAGGGGGCGGTGGGGGTGTACAACTACAAGACGGGTGAGGTGCTGTGCATGCTGTCCAGCCCCACCTACGACCCTCTGGACCCGCCGGAGGACGTGGAGAATGACCCGGCCTACGAGGGGGTGTACCTCAACCGCTTCCTGTCCGGCACCTTCCCGCCGGGCTCGGTGTTCAAGACGGTGACCCTGGCCGCCGCCATTGAGAACATTCCCGACCTCTTTTCCCGCACCTGGACCTGCACCGGCTCCACGGTTGTGGGCGGGGAGACCATCACCTGCCCTCACGCCCACGGAGCGCTGGACATCTCCTCGGCCCTGGCCAACTCCTGCAACGGGGTGTTCGCCCAGCTGGCCGCCGAGCTGGGTCCGGAGCGGATGAAGCAGTACACCGAACAGGCGGGGCTCACCACCTCTTACAGTGTCAGCGGCCTGCATACCGCCGCCGGGCGGTTCGACTTCTCCGGCACCACCGGCCAGCTGGGCTGGGCGGGGGTGGGGCAGTACAACGACCTGGCAAACCCCTGCGCTATTATGGTGTACATGGGGGCCATCGCCCAGGGGGGCAAGACGGCGGTGCCCGAGCTGGTGCTCAAGACGGTCAACCCCCTGGGGCTGCCCTCTCTGCCCACCCTGACCAGCCGGACCAAGTCCCTGATCAACGCCGACACCGCCGCCACCATGGCGGACATGATGGTGAAAAACGTCACCGACACCTACGGCGCCAGCCGGTTCCCCAACATGGACATCTGCGCCAAGAGCGGCACCGCCGAAGTGGGCGGGGGCAAGGCCCCCCACGCCTGGTTCGCCGGGTTTCTGCGCAACGAGGACGCCCCCTATGCCTTCGTGGTGCTGGTGGAGAACGGCGGCTCCGGCGCCGACGTGGCGGGCTCCGTGGCCGCCAAGGTGCTGGACGCCCTGGTGAATGGATACTGAAACAGCAAGGGAGCGCCCCGGAGGGCGCTCCCTTGTCTGCTTATTTCCCGGCCAGCAGGTCCCCCTGCTCCGGGTGTTCCCCAAACCACTTCTGGGCGTAGGAGCAGGTCAGCTCCGCCTTCATGCCCCGCTGCCGCAGCTGGTCTGCGGCGGCCTGCACCAGCTTGCCCGCCGCCCCCTGGCCCCGGAGAGAGGGGTCCACAAAGGTGTGGTCAATGTCGGCCACGCCGGGGCGCACCTCCGGGAAGGTGATCTCCGCCACCAGGCGGCCCTCCTCATTGTCCATCCAGATCCGGCCGTTTTCCTGCTGAAATTCCATACAATCGCTCCTTTCTATTTCATGGTGTGGCGAGGGTGGGTGCGGATCGAACACACCGGGACGGGAACGCCGTCCCCAACGGTTTTGAAGACCGCGGGGCTCACCAGATACCCTTCCACCCCCATATGGAGGGAGGTCACAGAAACCTGCGGCCCTCCCCGGATGGCTTTGTAACGCCGGTTTTATCCCAGAACTCCAGCAGCAGCAGGGCGTATTTCCGGGATATCCCCAGCCTGTCCCTGGCCTGGGCCAGAGTGAATATTTCTGCGCCGAACTGACCTTTCAGCTCCGCCAGCCCCTCCTCCAGACAGGCGGTGTGAACCCGGCAGCCCTTGCGCACCACTGTCAGCGTCCCCCGGTCAGTGAGGGCCCGGCGGGCCAGCTTCAGCCCCTGCCCGCCGCCGGGGAAGGCGGCCTCCACCGCCCTGTCCTCCGGCGGGCACAGACCCGCCCGGCGGTAATATTCCTCCAGCTCCCCTTCCAGCGGGTCGGGAGACCGGGCGGGGGCGGGCAGTTCCAGCTGGGTCAAAAATGCCTCCGCCGCCCCTCGGGGCAGGTCGGAAAACAGCCGGTCCCGGATGGCGGGTCCCTCCAGGCCCTGGGTCTGCAGCTCCAGCGCCCTGGCCCGATAGCCTGCCAGGGCAGCGGGGGAGAGAAACCAGCCGTCCCCCTCGGCTGCGCCTGTGGCCCGGTAGGGAGCGGGATCACGGGGATGGAGGGGACGGTTCCCCGCCTCCGCCAGCCGCCGGGCGGCGATGGACAGGGGATCGCCGGAGGCCCGAATGCGCAGCCCCTCCAGCCGCTGGGGGTCCTTCCGGCCCCGGCGGGGGGGATGGGTCTCCAGAATGACGCCTCCCCCCAGGGTGGCCAGGGGGGAGAAGAACCGCACCACAAACCGGTCCCCCTCCAGGGCGGCCAGGGGCTGGTCCAGCCGCAGCTGGGCGAAGCCGGTTTCACCGGGCTGGAGCATGTCCCGGCCCAGCAGCACGCACCGGCAGATCACCGCCCTTGCCCCGTGGTGGAGGTGGAGGCGGGAGTTGTTTTTCACCGGGTAGGGGGCATCGGGCAGCAGGGTGAGGGACACGTCCAGCTGATCGGTGACCTCCAGCCCGTCGGGAGGGGCCAGGGTCATGCCCCTGGCCACATCGGCGGCCTTGATACCCGCCAGGTTGACCGCCGCCCGGACGCCGGGGGGCAGCTCCGGCCCCTTGCTCCCGTGGCGCTCCAGCCCCCGGACCTTTGCCCGGGCGTCCCCCGGCCACAGCCGCAGCTCCATGCCGGTCTGGATGGCCCCGCCGGTGAGGGTGCCGGTGACCACTGTGCCGCTGCCCGCCACCGAGAATACCCGGTCAATGTGCAGCCGGGGGGAGCCGGTGGGGGGAGGGGGCGGCAGGTTGTCAAACTGCAGGTCCAGGGCGGCCTGCAGCCCGGTCAGGCCCTGGCCGGTGATGGCGGATACCGGGATCACCGGGGCCCCCTCCAGAAAGGTGCCCTGTACCAGGGCGGCAATCCGGGCCCGCACCCCCGGCTGTTCCCCCAGGTCCGCCCGGGTGAGGGCCACCAC
>NZ_NFIQ01000093.1 GCF_002159455.1 Flavonifractor sp. An306 | reverse complement strand
TGCTGTCTCCTTTCAGAATGGTGTGTCGCGACTTCATTCTACCAGAGTTCTGCAAACCATGTCTCTTCTCATCCTTTTTTCAATTTGCGAAAATTATTGTACCTTATCTTGACGACTACGCCTTTTCTTGTGTTTACTGACACCTCCGGGGCGGGCAACGGGATCAGCTCCGGGATCTCAATGACCCCTACGCAGTTATAGTGGATACGGAGCCGCTGCTCCCACACCCCGTCGATCTTCTCGGCATTGAACACTTCGATCTTCTCGATGAGCTCGTTGAGCATCCGGGGCGTCAGCTTGCGGGCGCGGGTGTATTTGCGGACCAGGGAGATGAACATATCCTAGTACTAAAATCGAACGCCCCAAGGCAGCCCCAAACAGCGTTATAACCCCCGCCAGTTCCGGTTACCCTCCCCCATCCTAGTACAGGGCACACAGCGGCTCACAGGCGGCTCCACGGCGGAAACTACTGCTGCCCTTGATCCTCGTCTTATTCTTTGTTTAGCATATTAATTTTTACTATGCCCTTCCGCTACTATATGGCCGCCAGCAGGAACAAACGTGGGTTCGGGCTTCTGCCCGCAAAAAAGCGCCTGCGACAAGCCAAATGCTCTGCTTGCCCCACCTATGGGTGGGTAAAATCGCTCCCGTTCCACTTCCAGGGAGCGGAACGTTGTAACCAAGAAAGTGTTTCGTGTTTGACACGCTTACTCTCTGCCACCACAGGATTGTGTTGTAGAAAAGTTACCGGCATGGTATACTGTTAATAGGAAATGAGGTGAACTGTGTGGCAAAATTCAGGCTTTATGTTTGGAACACAGAGCGCACGAAAATCTTTGTAGCTGCTACAAAAGCTTCCAGGCAGGATTTAACGGTCACGCAGTTAGAGCCTCAGTGGCAAACTGACTGGACCAGCGACTATATCATCGGCAGCACCTTTGACCTGTATGCTCTCAAAACACCAGAAGGGGAATTGGTGGCGCTGGGTGCCTACGAAGTTCGGGATGGGAATATGGGGGTTCATATCGTCTACATGGAAAGTCAGGCCGAGAGCAATCTGACGCTGGTGGAAACACCAAAGTATCGTGGGATTGGGCGGGCACTGGTAGTCTATGGCATCAAGCTGTCAGTAGATGCCGGATTTAACGGTGATGTAACCCTGGATGCCAAAACACCGGAGTTAGCACAGCACTATGAGCAGGATTTCGGTGCGGTTCGCCTGCCGGGTCGTAGCGCCGGAGTCGCGCCCAGATATCTGATTTGTGATGAGGCCGCGCAAAGAATTTTCACAGACTATTTGGAGGAGGGCTAAGTATGGAAGATGCCAAGTGGTATTTCACCCATGAAAGCGAGGAAGACCGTCTGTGGTATCAGATTTTCTTTTCCATGTGCAAAAAATTCAGCGTCTCCTGGCCGACAGCCACTCCCTCACAAAGGGCCTTTATCGAGGAAATTACCCGGTTCAACTATGAGCGGGAGATGGCCAGGCAGGAGCTTCAATCCCAGCCAGTGCGAGGCTTCTTCGATGAGACCGTTTCCGCTTGACCCAAACCGTGACCCATACGGGTTCCGGACTGAACGGAACCAATGGAACAGACAGTGGCCAACAGCATCTTTATCCCCAGCGGAAAGGGTACAAAAGCGCTCAACGGAGCGGAAAGCACCCCCGATCCGCAGCTCATAACCCGGAGGTCGAAGGTTCAAATCCTTCCCCCGCAACCATAAACCCGTCAGAATCCGTGGATTCTGACGGGTTTCCTTTTGTTTTCATCACTTTTTCAGGCTGATCATTTTTGCCGTTTTCGTCTGACCCAAACCGTGACCCATACGGGATCTCGGAGCGGTCAGGGCCGGAGACTGCCGGAGAGGATACTGCCCATGGTTTTTGCCGCCTGGCGCTGGGAGGCCGTGGTCACGTGGGCGTAGGTGTCCAGGGTGAACCCCGCGCTGAAGTGCCCCAGCATCCCGGACACCGTTTTTACGTCCACCCCGTTCTGCAGGGCCAGGGTGGCAAAGGTGTGGCGCAGATCATGGAACCTAACCCTAGGCAGCCCCGCCCGTTTCAGCACCCGGTGGAGCATGTGCAGCACGCTGTCCGGGGAAATCGGCCCGCCCGTAGGGCTTGGGAATACCCAGGGGCTGTCTCCTGCTTTCTTCCTCTGTGCTTCCAGAACGTCTATCGTATCCTCTGCCAGCGGCAGGGTGCGGTAGGCGTTCTTCGTTTTCAGGGGTGCCTCCACCACTTCCCCGTTGATCCGGGCGATCTGCCGCCGAACCCGGAGGTCGCCCCGCTCCAAATCAATGTCCTCCCATTTCAGGCCGAGAAGTTCTCCCCGTCGGAGCCCGGTGGCCAGCTCCAGGTAGTAGAGCTCAAACACACCGCTGTCCTTGGCCTCTCTCAGGAAGGACTGGAGCTGTTCCACCGGCAGGGTCTGCATCTCCCGGTGCTCCAGCCTGGGCAGGGCGCAGCCATCCGCCGGGTTGGCGGTGATTAGTCTCTGCTCTTTGGCTAAGTTCATCGCAGAGGAAATGATCTGATGGATGTTCCGCACCGTTTTGGCGCTCAGCCCCTTGGCCTGCTTTCTGCTCTCAATCCGCTCCACTCTTCCTCCCTCCAGCAGCTTTTTGTAGAGCTTCTGCAATTCCAGAGAAGTGAGCTTTTCCAGCGGGATTTCGCCGATATTGGTCTTGATGTGGTTGTCGATGTACCCACGGTAGGTCTGGTGAGAGGATGGCCGTACCTTCGCCTTGGCGTAGTGCTCAAACCACACCTCCATCCACTGGCCTACGGAGTACCGGCCAACCTTGGCCGCATCCAGCCCCTTCGCTTCCTCGATTGCTTGTTTCAGCTTTGCCTTGGCCTCCCCCTGGGTCTTGCCCAGGACGTTCTTGTAGATGGCCCTGCCCGTCTCCGGATCGCGGCCGGCGGTGTACCGCCCCTCCCATCGGCCGTCCTTGCGCTTGCGGAGGTTTCCCTCCCCATTGGCCCGGCGCTTGCTCATTCTTCATCCACCTCCTCCAGGCCCTCCACGGCCAGCCTCATCCCCAGCCGGAAGCCTTGTACGAAGTGCTCCAGGGCCAGGGTGTTGCTGATTTCGTTGTCCGCATCGATCAGCCGCAACAGAAGGGTCTCGGCTTCCCCCTCCAGCAGGGCAGTGAGCTCTTCCTCACACCGCTCCGCCCGGCTCATGGCTTTTCCCAGCTCGGAGTCCACATCGATCTCCAGGTCGTGGGGCCGGATTTCGCCGTAGTACAAATCCTCTAGTGTTTTCCGCATGGCTTTTTCCTCCTTCGCAGCAACACACAATACCGCAGAGGGCAGGAAATAGCCACCCCAATCCTGCAGAGTTAACAGATCCTTATCATTTTGCTGACTGAAGTATCTTTTTGTCAACGGCATCGCATTTGTGCCGACGGTAAGGGCTTTTCCTCTTTGTTTTGCGGCGCAAATTTTGCTTACCCTTGCGGGAATCAACGCGACTGTCCTACGCATCCCCACAGCGGCGCTCAAAAAGGCCGGAACCAGCTGAAAACACTGGATTTCTCAAAACTACCGACCACCTAAAACTTCGAACTCCGCCTTCAGCGACCACCTAAGCTTGGCCTGAGCCGAAATCTCGCAACCCCTTGGCACGCCCCGCACTGCGGGGCGTTGTGACCGGACCTGCGGCGGTTTACCGACGTCGGTCCTTTATCCTAGTACTAAAATCGAACGCCCCCAAAGGACCCCAAACGAGGCTCCCTGGAGGCGTTCTTCCTCTGGAATTGGATGCCTTAGATGCCCGAGATTCCCGCGTCATGACTGTCCCAGACAGCCACCGCCCCACACACGGCCCAACACCGCCGAAATGCCCGTTCCGGTGGAGCTACCCCGCCTCCGCCCCGAAACCGGCACACAGGGTGCACACGGTCGCGACAGCGGTTTTCTCCTGCCTGTCCGCCTCGTGCTTGAGTACGCCGGATGCTCACGGTGCAAAATGGGTGCGGGCTTCTGCCCGCAAAAGGCGTTTGGCGGCCGCTTGCGGCAAGCCAAATGCTCTGCTTGCCCCACACGTGGGTAAATGATCTGGCTTCGGAGATTACTCTATTCCCAAGTCCCCTGCCCGCCTGACTAGCTTGTAGTGCCCAGAGAATTGTCCAATCGCGGCTTTTATGGTATATTGATCAGGAAACAATGGAGGACCGCCAGCGCGGAGGAATCTATTCTGGACACGTCTGGTACGGAAAGCGGCGGCATGGGGTAGCGGTGAGGTGAGCAGCACATGATCGGAAAATGGCTCAATTACATGGCCAGGCTGCACGACGGCGTGGACGCCATTCTGATTGCAGATCGTCATGGAATAATTGAATATTCCGCTATGTTTTCAGAGCGGGAAAATGGCATGATTGACGAGGGCTTTATCGGGAAAAGCATCCTGGAGGCATACCCGGAGCTGACCGAGGAGACCTCCAGCCACTTCCGGGTGATGCGGACGGGCAAGCCGGTGCTCAATGAAAAGCAGGAGCTGACGGACTTCTACGGCCGGCGGATCATGCTGGTCAGTTCCACCTTCCCTCTGGAGGACGGCGGGGAGCTGATCGGCACCATGGAGACCTCGGTGTTCTATCACAAGGACTCCCAGTTGGACGGGAAGAACCACTGGCTGACCAATCCCCACACGGGCCTGTTCCGCCTGGAGGACATCATCACCCGGAATCCGGAGATGCTGGCCCTGAAGGACACCGTGCAGCGGGTGGCCGCCAACCCCTCTCCGGTGCTGATCTGGGGGGAGACCGGCACGGGCAAGGAGCTCTTTGCCCAGGCCCTCCACAGCCACAGCACCAGATCCAAGGGCCCCTTCATCTCCCAGAACTGCGCGGCCATTCCCACCACCCTGCTGGAGAGCACGCTGTTCGGCACCACCCGGGGGAGCTATACCGGCGCGGAAAACCGGAAGGGCCTGCTCAAGCAGGCCGACGGGGGCACCCTCTTTCTGGACGAGGTCAACTCCATGGATCTCTCCCTCCAGGCCAAGATATTGAAGGCCATTGAGGAGAAGAAGTTCAGGCCCGTGGGCGGAGAGCAGGATGTGCACAGCGATGTGCGCATCGTCTCCGCCATGAACGTGGATCCTATCACCGCCGTGCGGGACGGACTGCTCCGGCGGGATCTGTTTTACCGGCTGGGGGTGGTGCAGCTGGCCCTGCCGCCCCTGCGGAAGCGGCCGGAGGATATCCCGCTGCTTACCGACTTCTATGTGGAGCGGTACAACCGGAAAATGGAGCGGACGATCACAGGGGTCAGCGAGCTGGTGCGCAACGCCCTGCTGGCCTACGACTGGCCCGGCAACGTGCGGGAGCTGCGAAACGCGGTGGAGTCGGCCTTTAACCTGTGCACCGGCTCTGTGATCCAGCTCAGCGACATCCCGCGGTACATCTTTTACCACGAGGAGGAAAAGGCGGCGGAACCGGCGGAGGAGGCCCTGCCGGACGGCATGGGCCTGCAGGAGGCGGTGCGCCGCTATGAGAAAGGGCTGATTGTCCGCACGCTGGAACACAGCCGCACCATTACAGAGGCGGCGGAGAAGCTGAAGCTGACCCGCCAGGCGCTCCAATACAAGATGATGAAATATCATCTGAATACCTGACTGCGAAAGGCAAGAAATTTTGCGATTTTGCGCAAAATTTCTTGCCTTTTTCCGTGTACAGCCAGCCTCATCGGCGTATCCCAACCGGGAAATGCCTGAAAATGCAGCCTTTCCTAACTAAATTCGAAAACCCCTCCGTGCTGGCATCCGGTTTGCTAAAATAGGGGCAGTGGTTTTACTTGAACCAACTATCTGAAGTTAGGAGAGGGTAAAAGATGGCAGAAAAAAAGAAACGGGGCATCACCTTCCCCCACATGTTCACACTGATCCTGCTCATCATCGCCGTGTGTACGATCCTGACCTATATCGTTCCGGCAGGTCAGTACGACACCTACGTAGATGACAACGACGTGGAGGTCTTTGTGGACGGCAGCTATCACCGGGTGGAGCAGACTCCGGTGACCCCCATGAAGGCGCTCATGTCCGTACAGGAGGGCATCATCGAGACGGCCAACATCGCGGCTTTCATCTTCGTCATCGGCGGCGCCTTTGGCGTGGTGGCAGAGACCAAGGCCATTGAGGCAGGCATCGGCCGTATCATCAAAAAGACCTCCAAACGGCAGGGGCTGCTCATCCCCATCATGATCTTTGTGGTGGGCTTCGCCGCCGGCTCTTTCGGCATGTTTGAGGAGTGCCTGGTGTTCATCCCCTTCCTGGTGCCCATCTGCATCGCCATGGGCTACGATTCCATCACCGGCCTGGCGGTGGCGATTGTGGGCAGCTCCAGCGGCTACGCGGGCTCCTTTGTCCAGCCAGCCAACGTGGGCGTGTCCCAGAGCATCGCCGGCCTGCCCCTCTACTCAGGCATGTGGTACCGCCTCATCATCCTGGTGGTGATGCTCACCATCGCGGCGGTCTATGTATCTCTTTATGCCCGGCGCATCAAGGCCGACCCCACCCGCAGCCTGATGTACGAATTCGATCGCCAGCGGGAGGAGAAGGTGGATCTGAACGACCTGCCCGAGCTGACCGGCACCCGCAAGGTGGTGCTGCTGGTCATGGGTGCCACCTTCGCCCTGCTCATCGTGGGCGTGCTCAAATGGGGCTGGTACATCAACGAGATCTCCGGCCTCTTCCTGGGCATGGGCATCATCGTGGGCTTTGTGGGCCGGGTGGGCCTCAACGGCTTCGGCGTCCTCTTCGGCCGGGGCGTGGCCGACTTCGCCACCGGTGCCCTGGCGGTGGGCTTTGCCCGCGGCGTGCTGATCGTGCTGGAGGAGGGCAACATCCTCCACACCATCCTGTACGGTGCTTCCGGCCTGCTCACCTCTCTGCCCACTGCCCTGACCGTGCTGGGCATGTACGTGTTCCAGAACTTCCTCAACCTGCTCATTCCCTCGGCCAGCGGGCAGGCGGCCACTTCCCTGCCCATTCTCCTCCCCATGGGCGACATGGCCGGCATTACCCGGCAGACCACCTGTATCATCTTCCAGATCGGCAACGGTCTGTCCAACAACCTGGTGC
Organism: Flavonifractor sp. An306; assembly: GCF_002159455.1. Lineage (GTDB taxonomy): Bacteria > Bacillota > Clostridia > Oscillospirales > Oscillospiraceae > Flavonifractor. Next base: position 4,759 of record NZ_NFIQ01000093.1, on the reverse strand, counting down.
CCACAGCCGGTACATTCATGGCGGCCCTGGCCATGGCCAAAATCCCCTACGGCAAGTGGGCCAAGTGGTTCCTGCCCCTACTGGGGCTCCAGTTCGCGGCCGGCGCGGTGCTGGTGCTGATTGCCAACGCCATCCAGCTCGGGCCCATGTGATGAGAAAGAAGGTATCTGCGTGAAAGAGGCAATCCAAAAGACGGTGGAGGGCTTCCTCCCCGAGCTCTGGGCCATGTCCCGGGAGATGTACGAAAATCCCGAGCCGGGGCTGGAGGAGATCAATTCCTCCCGCCTGCTCCGGGAGTGGCTGACCAGGCAGGGCTTTAGCGTGGAGGAGAACTTCCACGGCCTGCCCACCGCCTTCCGGGCGGTGTACGGCTCCGGAAAGCCGGTGCTGGGCTTTCTGTGCGAGTATGACGCCCTGCCCGAGGTGGGCCACGGCTGCGGCCACGACCTGATCGGCGTCATCTCTGCCGGAGCGGCCGCCGCCCTGTGCCAGGCCGTGGATGTCCACGGCGGCACCCTCGTCGTGTACGGCACTCCCGACGAGGAGATCACCTGCACCAAGGTGCAACTCACCGACGAGGGCGCTTTTGACGAGCTGGACGCCGCCCTCATGCTCCACCCCTATCAAAAGACCTGCGGCCGGATGGGCAGCATCGGCATCTATCCGGTGCAGTACGAGTTCTTCGGCAAGAAGTGCCACGCCAACGAGGCCGGGCCGGGCAGCGACTGCATCAACGCCCTGGATGCGGCCGTCACCGCCTATCTCAATATCAGCCAGGCCAAGCAGTACCTGGACGCCAACATCTACGGCATCATCAACAACGGCGGAACCCTGCCCAACATCATCCCCGACTATGCCTCGCTGCGTTACTACATCCGCTGCGATGAGGAGCGGAAAACCCGCCGGGCCGTAGAGCGGGTCACCCGCTGTGCCCAGGGGGCGGCGGACAGCGTGGGGGCGGAGCTGAAAATCACCCAGTATCTCTGCCCCACTCAGACCCTGCTGCTCAATGAGCCTCTGCTCCAGGCCTTTGAGGAGAACATGACCGCCCTGGGGGAGCCTGTTGTGGTAGAGGAGGGCAACCGCCTGTCCACCGACGCGGGCAACGTGAGCTTCCGGGTGCCCACCCTCCACGGCATGATCGGCATCCACAGCTGCAAGGGCCTGGATCTGCACACCGAGGAGTTCGCCGCCCAGACGGTCACCGAGAGCGGTCGGGAGGCCACCCGGCTGGGCGTCTGCGGCCTGGCGGGCGTGGGTTATGACCTGCTGACAAAGCCCGAGCTTCTGGCCGCCGTCCGTGCGGACTTCGACCGTGGCATCCGGGAGCAGAACGAGAAAGGAGTTTGACCATGCTGCTGCATAATTCTGTTACGGAGGATCCCACCATCTGGGCGGGCCTGAACCATCCGGAGCTCTCCCTGGAGGATGTGGACATTGCGGTATTCGGCATCCCCTATGACGGGGGCGTCAGCTTCCGCTCCGGCACCTGCGAGGCGCCCCAGGAGCTGCGGAAGATCACCCACACCATCTCTCCCACCACCGAGGACTTCCGGGACATCTCCCCCCTGAAGGTGAAGGATCTGGGGGACTGCGTCGGAAAAGACCGGGACGAGATGTTCGCCGAGGCGGAGGAGCTGGCCTTCCAGGCCGTGAAGGCGGGCAAGTTCTTCACCATGATCGGCGGCGACCACTCGGTGACCATCCCCGTCCACCGGGGCATCAACCGGGCGGTGGACGAGGATTTCGGCATCATCCACATCGACGCCCACTTCGACCTCTGCCACGAGATGCACGGCGACACCCTCTCCCACGGCTCCACCGAGCGGCGGGCCACGGAGCTGTCCCACGTGGGGGACAGCGACCACCTCTACTTCCTGGGCATCCGCTCCATCGAGTCCGATGAGCTGGACTTCTACCACAGCAACAAGGTCAACGTACTCTCCGCCGCGGAGATCGACCACCAGGGCGTTCCGGCGGTGCTGGAGCAGGTGGTGGGCCACATGAAACGCTTCTCCAAGGTCTACATCACCCTGGATATCGACTGCCTGGATCCCGCCTACGCCGCCGGCACCGGCACCCCGCAGTTCGGCGGCCTCACCGCCCGGCAGCTGCTGGATCTGCTGAAGGGACTCTTTGACGGCCTCAACATCATTGGCATGGACGTGGTGGAGGTGGCCCCCAAGCTGGATCCCTCCCTGGCCGCCCTGTTTGCCGCCCGGAAGATCGTTACCGAGTGCTGGGCGCATCACTACTTTAAGAACCTGAACCCCTGACAGAGGTGCCCTTCCCAATAGGGCAGCCATTAGAGCCTAAAAAGGCTTAAAGGCAACTGTTGCCTGCGGCTGAAGATCCATAATTCTCCCCCTTCAGCCAGAGGCCCGGCAGAATAGAATTCTGCCGGGCCTCTCTTTTTTGCCCTTTGTTGCATTGATTGGGCAAATGGTTGCTTTCTGCAATGGAATCAGCGGCAACAAATTACCTTCTGCCAGTGGTGAAGTTTCTTCTTCTGAAGCGGGTCACTCTCTTGTTTATTGCAACGCAAAATCTGAGGCTGGCAAAACTTTGACCCAGAATCTGACCCAGAACAGGAAAAATTCGTGCGGAGCAGAGAACATATGACCTCCGGGAATTGGCAGATTTCCGGAGTAAAAAGTGCCAAAAAGCGCCTGAACCCAACGGATTGAACCGCCGACAGCAGCTCATAACCCGGAGGTCGAAGGTTCAAATCCTTCCCCCGCAACCAGAAAAAACACCTGATTTTTTCGGAAATCAGGTGTTTTTTATTACTTTTCTGCCATTTTCAAAAATGAGGCGTGTCGAGAAATTCAACTTTAATTCAACTCGCCTCTCAAATTCAAGCCTTTTTCAAAAAGATATCCGACAAGATATAGCCCTTCCCAAACTCCGCCGTTAAATGGGCGGAGAGATACTCCAGCAGCTTGGTTCCATACTCTGCCCGGTCATTTTCTCCACACGCTTTGTAGATTTGCTCCCCAATCTCCCAGTAGGCGGTCACCATGGCGGAGTTAACTGCCATGGTTAGGGTATGCTGGGCAGTTACGATGGAACTGCGGATGGCGTGGTAGGTCTGCTCTGGGCTGATGGCTAAAACTTCATCCTGATTGTTCATGGGCAGCCTCCTGGCACAGTCAAATTCTGTTTCCCTTATTTTACACAATCCAGGGAAAGACAGCAACCAAAACCGAGGTGATTTCTTACGGGAACCTATATCCACTTTACCTCTGAACAGAAGGAGCAGGCCAACTCCGTTGATCTGGAGGAGTTCCTGCGGCGGCGGGGGGAGAAGCTGCTCCGCGCTGGGCGGGAGTCCCGGCTGGCCAGGATCCATCATATTACTGTCCGGGGCAGCGAATGGTACGACCATATTGCCCGGCGGGGCGGCCACGCGGTCAGCTTCGTCCAGCACTTTTACGGAACAAGCTACCAGGAGGCCATGGAGCTCCTGCTGGGAAAGGAGTTGGGGGAGGCATATCCCGCCGCAGAGCCAAAGCGGGAGGAGCCGCCCAAGCCCTTCGCCCTGCCGCCGCCCCACACCGATATGCGCCGAGTGTATGCCTATCTGATGAAGCAGCGGCACATCAGCCGGGAGGTGGTCACCCACTTTGCTCGGGCTGGCCTGCTGTATGAGGACGCCCAATACCACAACTGTGTCTTTGTGGGCATGGATGAGCAGGGTGTTCCCCGCCACGCCCATAAGCGGAGCACCAACAGCCAGGGCAAATCCTTCAAGGTCAACGTGGAGGGTAGCAGGCCCCAGTACAGCTTCCACCACGTGGGACAGGACGGCCTGCTCTATGTGTTTGAGGCCCCGATTGATCTGCTGAGCTTCCTCACGCTGTACCCAGAGGGCTGGCAGGAGCACAGCTATGTGGCCCTGTGCGGCACCGGCGGCCAGGCCATACATTGGATACTGGAGCAGAACACCCGCCTCCGGGATGTGGTGCTCTGCCTGGATCACGACGAGCCCGGACAGACGGCAGCCAAGCGCCTCCAGGAAGAGTTACAGGGAGCAGGATACCACAGTGGCATCCTGCTCCCTGTGCATAAGGACTGGAACGACGATCTGGTGCAGGGGCAGACCATGGCTGGCCCTGCCATGACTATGGGGCAGAGCATGTAGCCCCATCCCCGTGCCGAAATCGTACCATGCCCGCCAAGGGGGTGGTGCGCCCTGCCGCTGGACCGGGCCCCGGTTCACCCTGGTCCACCAAAGAAGGTCACACTGGAAGATAGATCAAACACAGAGAATGACCAGAAAGAGGGAGATATACACGTGAATAACGATACCTGGACGCTGATTCTCCTGTTGGCAGCAGTATTCGGAGCCCTGGCGGCCATCGCCGCCTTCTCCAGCCGGGGCAGCCTGGACAGCATCAAGAGCAAGGACGTGGGCGACGGCCAGCACGGTACCGCCCGCTGGGCCACACCGGCGGAGGTGAAGAAGACCTTCCGTTCCGTGCCCTTCCAGCCCGCGCTGTGGCGGAAGGGGGAGCAGCTCCCGGACGCACAGGGGTTGGTGCTGGGCTGTGTGGGAAAGCTCCCGGCTCCGCTGGAGTTCCGTTTGCTTGGGAAGACAGTCCATCCGCCCATCCCGAAGAAGCTGTGGAAGCACGGTGGGATCCGGGCCCTAGGGCTTGTTTGAAAAATCAGGAGACTTGTTCTAAGTCAACAGAATTGCAATGGCGGCAAGGTGAACGAAGGCCAAGAAGGAGGTGTCCAGCATGTCGTATCTGGT
>NZ_NFIQ01000092.1 GCF_002159455.1 Flavonifractor sp. An306 | reverse complement strand
CCCTCGGAGATCGCCGTACCCGACCCCCTGCCCGCCTTCACCTACGTGCCCGGCCAGCGCACCGACCTGGCCCAGCTGGTGGCCCTGCGGGTGTATGTGGACAGTCTTTCGGCGGAGGAGCAAAAGACCGCGGCGGTGCTCGCCTCGTCCTTTACCTTTAATTCCAGCATCTATGACAACACCCTGCGCTCTTTGAATATCCCCCAGTCCGGCGGGCCATCCACCTCCATGATCTACTTCGCCACGGTGGACAAGCGGGACGGGTTTTCCTGGAACGCCCTCACCGCCGACTACCTGATCGTGGCCGACCCGGTGCAGACCCACCTGGGCGCGGACAACCAGCACATCCTCACCGTGCTGGCCCAGCCGGTGCTGGACGGCACCGGCATCGGCACCGCCTACCGGCGGCTGGACCAGTCCTTCCCCCTGGAGGACGGCGTCACTGTCTACGTCTATGAGCGGACCCGGGAGATTACCCAGGCGGAATATCAGGCTATTTCGGATACCCTGGTAGCCCTCTATCCCGACTATGCCCAGCAGTACCAGCCCCCTGCCGGATAACGTTTTTGACAAAATTAAACGGATGCGCCGCAAGCTGCGGCGCATCCGTTTCTTTTATCTGTCAATACTTGCTGAAGTCTGTCGTAAACTCGTCCTGCTCCGGCATACTGCTGTGGGACACAGGGGGGATATATTCGCCAGACTTCTCGAACTTGAAATGGGCCACTTGCTCCCGCATCATGCTGGCCTGGCCGGACAGCTCCTCACTGGCGGCCGCACTCTGCTCCGCCGTGGCCGAGTTGGTCTGCACCACGTCGGAGATCTGATCCACCCCGCTGGCAATCTCCGTCAGCCGGTGAGCCTGGGAGCGGTAGGCCTCCGCCACGCCGTGGATGGTATTTACGATCTGATGGGTGCCGTCCGCCACCACAGACAGGCTGTCAGCGGTGGTCTGGGTCAGCTCCTCGCCATGCTTGACGGCGTTGACGGAGTTCTCAATCAGTTCGTTGGTCTTTTTGGCGGCCTCAGCGCTCTTGCCCGCCAGATTGCGCACCTCATCCGCCACTACCGCAAATCCCTTTCCGGCGGAGCCGGCCCGGGCCGCCTCCACGGCGGCGTTCAGCGCCAGGATGTTGGTCTGGAAGGCAATGTCGTCAATGGTCTTGATGATGCTGCGGATGGCGCTGGACTGGACGCTGATATCCTCCATGGCTTTGCGCATCCGTGACATCTGCTCGTTGCTCTTCTCCACCTCGCCCTGGATCTTCATCAGGAATTCCCCGGCCTCCACAGCCTTGTTGGCCTCATCGGTGGCCTGCCCGGACAGCTCCTGGACAGCGGAGGACAGCTCCTGGACGGAGGACGCCTGCTCGGTGGCCCCCTGGGCCAGGGCCTGGGCGCCGCTGGCAATCTGCTCTGCCCCGGCGTTCACCTGGTCCGCCGACTGGGCAATGGAGAGCATGGTTTCCGTCAAGGTGCCCTGAATATGCAGCAGCGCATCCTTGATCTTGGAAAACTCGCCCACATAATCCTGGTGCAGGGTGAAGACCAGATTGCCCTCTCCAATCTGAAGCAGTACGTCGGAGACCTCGTTGATATAATCTATGTACTCCTTCAGCCGCTCCACAATGCGGGCCACATTTCCGCCCAGCTCGCTGACCTCGTCATGGCCCCCGGTATCCACCGTCACGTTCAGCTCGCCGTCGGCCAGCTGGCTCACCGCCGCATCCAGCCGCTTCAGCGGGCGGGTGATGGACAGGGCGATAAACACACAGATGACCGTCAGCAGCACAGCGCACGTCACAATACCCACAACCAGAATACGGAGAATTCCGTTGGTATATGAGACAAACTCTGCCTCCGGCATAACGCCCAGCATAGTATAGCCGACGGAATCAATACTGGTGGTGCTGCCGTAGTACCGGGTCCCGCTGCGGGTATAGAGCATGGCGCTGTGGTTCTCTTTGTTCACAATGGCGTTGAGCATATTGGAAGAGTAATTGGCCTCGGTGGCGTTGATCCCAATCAAAGAGCTGTCCGGGTGGAACAGAATCTGCCCATTGGAATCATACAGGGTAATATAGCCGGTGTTGCCCACCTTGACACTGCCCAATAACTGGTTCAGATTTTCCATATTCAGATCGATACCAACGATACCCTGGATCTGTCCATTGACAAAAACCGGGCTGGCCACTGTCACCATCAAGTCGTTGGTATTGACGCTGATATATGCCTCTGTGGCAACACTCCCCCCCTTTTCCATCACTAAACTATACCATTCCCGAGTTGTATAGTCCAAATCTGCCGGACCATAAACTTGACCGTCATTTTGCAGGATTTCACCAGACTTAAATTTGGCTACCCAGAGATAGGCCATATCCTCCTGATTGTCCCCCTGAATCAGTGACAGCGTCTTCAGCAGGCTGTTATACAGCGCGCCGGTGGTGATGTCTCCCTGGGTATCCTCCATCACCGTGTCCTGAACGATCTGGGTGGCCGCCAGGCACTCGGTAATTCCATAATAGCGTTCAAAAAAGCCCTTTACCTCATTGGCTGCGGCGTTTGAACCTGCGTCCAGTTCAGCGCTCATGACCTCATTGATGGTTCCAGACCCCTGAATCCCTAAAAAGACACCCATAATAATCAATACCACAAACAGTGGTATCAAGATTCCCAACAATAGCTTTGCTACAATACCAAACTTGACATTGTTATGGACGGTACTCACTCTCTTTTCTCTCGTTCTCATGTCAGATCCCTCACTTTTATCCCTGTCTCCTTTTGGGGCAGCAGGCTCTCTATTCTATATATCGGCTCTTTTCCCAGGAAAGGAAATAGTTGTTTGATGTTTTTTCATAAATCGCCTTCTACTTTTTTCCTTTTCTTACTGTAAATTGACTATATGCAAAAAGAAAGGCAGAGCCGGACAGAGTCATTTTCACTCTGTCCGGCTCTGCGTGAGCAAAAAGAGGCGGATTAGCCTCCCCCAAACAAAACCAGCAAAAGGCCGTACAGCACGCTGGCCGAGATGCCGTACACCAGCACCGGCCCGGCGATGACGAACAACTTGGCCCCCACTCCCATCACCAGGCCCTCGCTGCGGAACTCCAGGGCGGGGGATACCACCGCGTTGGCAAAGCCGGTGATGGGCACCAGGGTGCCCGCGCCGGCGTGCTTGGCCAGCTTGTCAAACCAGCCCAGCCCGGTAAACAGGGCGGCCAGGAAAATCAGCGTCACGGAGACCGCCGTTCCCGCCTGATCCTGGTCCAGGCCCCATCCTTTATATAAATTCAGCAGTCCCTGCCCCAGGGTGGAGATGGCTCCCCCCACCAGAAAGGCCCACAGCAGGTTTTTGGCCATGGGAGACGGCTTGGCCTTGGCGTCCACCAGGCGTTGATATTCGGAATTGGTCATGCGGTTCCCTCCCTTTTGCCCCACAGCTTTCCCCGTTTTGGGAAAAACTATGCGCCTCCGGTCAGCTCAGCCGGTCCCGCAGCACCTGGTTCACCACCGCCGGAGATGCCTGGCCTTTTAATTGCCGCATAACCTGGCCCACCAAAAAGCCAAAGGCCTTTTCCTTGCCCGCCTTGAAGTCGGCCACGGATTTTTCATTGGCAGAGAGCACCTGGTCCACCACCTGCTCCACCAGCCCGGTGTCGGACACCTGCTCCAGGCCGTGCTCCTTTATATAGGCGTCCACATCGCCGTCGGTTTCAAAAACAGCCTCAAAGACCTTGACGGCGGTGTTACGGTTAACCTTGCCCTCCTTCACCAGAGCGATGAGCCGGGCCAGGGTGGGAGGCGTCAGGGCCATGTCCTTGGCCTCCAGGCCGTGGGCGGACAGCTGGCCCAGCACCTCCCCCATGATCCAGTTGGCCCCCTGCTTGGGGTCGGTGCCCAGGGCCACCAGGGCCTCGAAAAAGTCGGCCAGGGCCTTTTGGGAGGTGATCATCTGGGCATCGTAGGCGGGCAGGCCCCAGTCGCCCTGGTAGCGGGCTCGCTTGGCCTCCGCCAGCTCGGGCAGAGCGGCCCGCAGCCCCTCCAGGTACCCCTGGCTCAGCTCCACCGGCGGCAGGTCCGGGTCGGGGAAGTAGCGGTAGTCCTGGGCGTTCTCCTTGGAGCGCATGGCGTAGGTGGCGTCCTTGTTCTCGTCCCACCGGCGGGTCTCCTGCACCACCCGTTTGCCTTCCTCCAGCAGCTCGATCTGCCGCTTGGCCTCATAGACGATGGCCCGGGAGATGGCCTTGAAGGAGTTCAGGTTCTTCATCTCGGTGCGGGTGCCCAGCTCCGTGGAGCCTGCCGGCCGCACCGACAGGTTTACGTCGCACCGGAGAGAGCCCTCCTGCATCTTGCAGTCGGACACTCCCAGATATTGCAGGGTCTCCTTCAGCTTCTCCAGATAGGCGATGACCTCCTCGGCGGAGCGGAAGTCGGGCTCGGTGACGATCTCGATGAGGGGCACGCCGCAGCGGTTGTAGTCCGCCAGGGTCTGGTCCAGCCAGGGGTCGTGGACCAGCTTGCCCGCGTCCTCCTCCATGTGGAGCTCGTGGATGCGGATGGTCTTGCCGCCGCCGATGTCCACCGCCCCGTCCCGGGCGATGGGCAGATAGAGCTGGGAGATCTGGTAGGCCTTGGGCAGGTCGGGGTAGAAGTAGTTTTTCCGGTCAAACCGGCTGACGGGGGTGATGGCGCAGCCCAGCGCCAGCCCCGCCGTGGCCGCCAGCTCCACCACCTTCTGGTTGAGCACCGGCAGGGTGCCGGGCATGCCCATGCACACCGGGCAGCAGTGGGTGTTGGGGGCCCCGCCGAACTCGGTGGTGCAGGAGCAGAAAATTTTCGTCTTGGTGGCCAGCTCCACGTGGGTCTCCAGGCCGATGACAGTTTCCCAGGTCATTGGGCATCCCCTCCTTTCGGGGTCTGGCGGTGATAGTCGGTGTCCAGCTGATAGCCGTAGGCGGCATTGAGCACGGCGGCGTCCCCCAGGGCCGGGCCGATGAGCTGAGCCCCGATGGGCAGGCCTTTCTGATCAAAGCCGCAGGGCATGGACAGGCCGGGCAGGCCCGCCAGGTTCACCGATACGGTGTAGATATCGCTGAGGTACATTTTCAGCGGGTCGCTGAGGCTCTCCCCCAGCTTGGGGGCGGTGGTTGGGGCCACCGGGGTGAGCAGCAGGTCGTATTTGGTAAAGGCGCCGTCAAAGGCGGCCTTGATCACCGCCTTGGTCTGGAGGGCCTTTTTATAGTAGGCGTCGTAGTAGCCGGAGGACAGCACGAAGGTACCCAGCAGGATCCGCCGCTTCACCTCGGTGCCGAAGCCCTGGGTGCGGGTCTTGGCATACAGCTCCCCCAGATCCTCATATCCCTCAGCCCGCCAGCCGTACTTCACCCCGTCGAACCGGGACAGGTTGGAGCTGGCCTCGGCGCAGGCGATGATATAATAGGCGGGCACCACGTACTTCATGACGGGAAGGGCGAATTCCTCCACCGTGGCCCCCCGGGCCTTCAGCACCTCGGCGGCGGCCAGCACGGCGGCCCGGACCTCCGGGTCCAGCCCCTCTCCGAAGCAGTCGACGGGCAGGCCGATCCGCTTGCCCCGCAGATCACCTGTGAGGGAGGCCAGCAGCCCCCCGGCGGGGGCGTCCAGGCTGGTGGCGTCCCGGACATCCTTCCCCATCATGATGTCCAGCACCGCCGCGCAGTCGGCGGCGGAGCGGGCGATGGGGCCCATCTGGTCCAGAGAGGAGGCATAGGCGATGAGGCCATACCGGGACACGGTGCCGTAGGTGGGCTTCATGCCGGTGACGCCGCAGTAGGCGGCGGGCTGGCGGATGGAGCCGCCGGTATCCGAGCCGATGGCGTACCACACCTCGCCGGCCGCCACTGCCGCCGCCGCCCCGCCGGAGGAGCCGCCGGGGGCCCGGGTCAGGTCCCAGGGGTTTTTCACCGCTCCGAAGCAGGAGGTCTCGGAGGTGGAGCCCATGGCAAACTCATCCATGTTCAGCTTGCCCAGCCTCACCGCCCCGGCGGCGGTCAGACGCTCCGCCACCGTGGCGTCGTAGCAGGGGGTGAAGTCCCCCAGGATCCTGGAGGCGCAGGTGGTGCGCACCCCCTTGGTGCAGATGTTGTCCTTGTAGGCCATGGGCACCCCAGCCAGAGGGGAAACCGCCCCCTCTGCCGCCGGGGCGGGAGCATCGGTCACGGTAATAAAGGCGTTGTTTGCGCCCTGGGCGGCCCGGATACGGGAGAGGGCGGCCTCCACCGCCTCCTGCCGGGTCACCTCGCCGGAGCGGAGCTTTTCCCCCAGCTCCAGAGCGGTCAGTGTATGCAGTTCCATTTCCCTCACCTCACTCCACCGTCTTGGGCACCAGGAAGGCCCCGTCTTTCACCGCCGGACCGTTGGCCAGCAGCGCCTCCCGGTCTCCGGAGGGAACCACCTCGTCGGGCCGGGTCACATTTTTCAGGGGGAAGATGTGGCTCATGGGCTCCACGCCGGAGGTGTCCAAACCGTTCAGCACGTCCATATAGGCCACGATCCCCTCCAGCTGGGCCGTCATGGCGGTCTTTTCCTCCTGGGGCAGCTGGAGGCGGGAGAGTTGGGAGACATAGTCCACCAGTTCTTCGGTAATCTTCATTGCTTTTCCTCCTTACGGTTCCAGACGGGTGCGGTCTCTGGGGAACAGGCAGGCCCGGCGGATGTTGTCCAGGCCGCACAGCTGCATGGTCAGCCGCTCCAGGCCGATGCCCAGCCCGCCGTGGGGGGGCATGCCATACTTGTGGATCATCAGGTAGCTCTCAAACTCCGCCGGGTCCATGCCCCGCTCCTCCATCTTGGCCACCTGGGCGGCGTAGTCGTGGATGCGCTGGCCGCCGGTGGTCACCTCCAGCCCCCGGAACAGCAGGTCGAAGGACAGGGTGAATTTGGGGTCGGCGGGGTCGTCCATGGCGTAGAAGGGCCGCTTCTTGCTGGGGTAGTGGGTGACGAACACGAAGTCGCTCCCCCACTCCTCCTTGGCGTACCGGCCGATGGCGTGCTCCTCCTCCGGCTCCAGGTCGTAAGGGTCCCGGATCTGGTAGCTGTACTTCTCCGCCGCCAGCCGCTTGATCTCGTCGAACCGGACGGCGGGGATTTTGGTAACGTCGGGCAGCTCCACCTTCAGCAGGGCCAGCTCGGCGGCGTACTCCCGGCCCAGCAGCTCCATCAGGTACTGCAAAAAGCCCTGCTCCATCTCCATTACATCGGTGAAGGAGCTGATGAAGCCCATCTCGAAGTCCAGGGAGGTGTACTCGTTCAGGTGGCGCTGGGTGGCGTGCTTTTCCGCCCGGAACACCGGGCCCACCTCATACACCCGCTCAAAGACCCCCACCATGGTCTGCTTGTAGAACTGGGGGGACTGGGCCAGGAAGGCTTTTTTGCCAAAGTAGTCCAGCCGGAAGATGTTGGAGCCGCCCTCCGCCCCGGCGTGGACGATCTTGGGGGTGTGGATCTCAGTGAACTCCTTGCTCTGGAGGAAGTCCCGAAAGGCCCGGCACACCGCCGCCTGGATGCGGAACACCGCCCGCTGCCGGGGGGCGCGGAGCACCACGGGCCGCAGGCCCAGCTCGGTGTCCAGATGCAGGTCCAGCTTCCGCTTGGCCAGGGGCACCGGCATGGGGGCCGCCGGACGGGAGAGGACGGTCACCTGGGTCTCCGCCAGCTCCTTGCCGCCGGGGGAGCGGGGCTCGATGCGCCACAGGCCGGAGACTGTGACGGCGCAGCCCTCGGTCGCTCCGTCCAGGGCCTGCTTGTCGGTACACACACACTGAACCAGCCCCCGCCGTGTCCGCAGGGTGAGGAAGGTGATGCCGCCCATGTCCCGCAGGGCGTGGACCATGCCGTGAAGGGTGACGGCCTGGTTATTCCGGCTCACCACCGCTGTTGTCATTTGTCTTCTCAGAATTTCCATACCGTTCACAACCTTTCTTGTCTGAAAAAATAAAAAAAAGTCCCGAAGCTGCCTTTACACAGCTTCGGGACGGAATAAACTCCGCGGTACCACCCGTAGGTTGCCCCATCGCCCTTGATGGAGCCACTTGGTAACCCTTAACGCGGGCTCACGTGCGCCTCTACCCCCTGGCGGGCTCAAAGCGCAGGCTCAGACGTGTTGCGCCGTCCCATCCTGCCGGACCGGGCTCTCAGTCGGTGACCCGGATTCTCTGGCGGCCCTCACGGGGGGCGGTCGTCCTCATCGCCTTTGTTGAGGGTAGTATATGCGTTTTTTTCCGAAATTGCAACTGTTATTTTTGACAGAATCTCTGCGTTGTATCCCCCGCCCGCTTATGGTACAATGTCAAAAAAGCCCGAAAGAGAGGTGAAGCATATGAAGGACTGGGACGAACTGTACCAAGCGTGCATGAACTGTAAAAACTGCGCTCTGGCCGACACCCGGCACAACGTGGTCTTTGGCGAGGGAGCCAGGGACGCGGAGGTCATGTTCATCGGGGAGGGCCCCGGCGAGCAGGAGGACCTGACCGGGCGGCCCTTCGTGGGCCGGGCGGGCCAGCTGCTGGACGATATGCTGACCATGATCGACCTGAAGCGGGAAAAGGTATTTATCGGCAACATGGTCAAATGCCGGCCCCCGGGAAACCGGGACCCGCTGAACATCGAGCAGGAGGCCTGCATCGGCTATCTGCGCAACCAGGTGGCCCTGCTCCGGCCCAAAATCATCATCTGCCTGGGCCGGATCGCCGCCATGAAGCTGATGCGGGAGGACTTCAAGATCACCCGGGAGCATGGCCAGTGGATGGAGAAGGCCGGAATCTGGATGATGGCCATGTACCACCCTTCCGCCCTGCTGCGGGACCCCTCCAAGCGGCCGGAGGCCTTTGTGGACCTGAAGACCCTCCAGCACAAGATCCGGGAGCTCTGCACCCACACCTACGCAACCTAAGCAAAAACGGACCGCCCGGCGGGCGGTCCGTTTTTGACTAAGGCGTCAAAACTCCGTGCGCAGGTCCACCGTTCCATCGGTGACGGTGAGCGCGTCGGCATAGTTGCCCATCAGGACGGTAAAGAGCTCCAAAGGCACATAGGTCACCCCGTCGGACACCACGGGAGCGGAGGACAGGGTGAAGGGGGCGGTCATGCCCACCATACCCTCGATACTGGTGGCGGCAATGTAGGAGTTGACCCCGATGGTGAAGTTGGCGTGCATGGTGCCGCTGTCCAGGGTAACCATCTGGTCCTCCCCATCCCAGGTGACAGTGAAGCCCAGCTCCTCCGCCAGATCCCGGACGGGCACCATGACAGCCAGCTGGGTGTCGCTCTCCTGGCCGTCGATGGTCAGCTTCAGCAGGTCGGACTGTCCGGCGGCCCCGGCAAAGCCTACGGCGGACAGTGTGATGGCGGCAGCGGCGGACAGGGCCAGGAAAGTCTGTTTCAGTTTCATTGTAATACGCATCCTTTCTGTTTTTGCGGCGGGCCTGCGGTCCGCTCTCTGCCCTATACACAAATGGCGGCGGCAAAGCGCTGCAAAAAAGAAAAACTTTTTTTGGTGCAGCGGTTTGCCCCCCTCATTTGTATACCTGGTGAAAGGAGGAATGGAGATGGAAGGTGTGCTCACCCCGCCCCGCAGAGGGCTGCTGGCCCGGCTGCGGCTCTGGCTGGCGGGTACGTCCCAGGAAGACGACAGGACCCAGCCCCTGGAGGACGCCGCTCTGGCGCTCCGCCGCCACGGGGACGCCATTCTGCGGCTGGCCTTCTCCTACCTGCATCGGCGGGACGAGGCGGAGGACGTGCTCCAGGACACGCTATTGCAATATCTGCAAAAGGCGCCCCCCTTTTCCAGCGCCGAGCACGAGAAGGCCTGGCTGCTGCGGGTGGCGGCCAATCTGAGCAAAAACCGGCTGAGCTACTGGCGGCGGCACCCCCAGGAGGAGCTCAGCGACCTGCTGCCGGCGGAAAACGAAGACCCCCGGCTGGAGGAGGTCTGGGACAGCGTGAAGTCCCTGCCGCCCAAATACCGGGTGGTGGTCCATCTCTACTACTACGAGCAGTACACCACCGTGGAGATCGCCCGGCTGCTGGGCAAAAAGGAGTCCACCGTGCGCTCCCTGCTGGCCCGGGCCCGGGGGCTGCTGCGGGAAAACTGGGAGGGGGATGACTTTGGAGACTAGACAGGCATACCGAAGGATCATGGACGCCGTGACCGTGACGCCGGAGGTGGAGCGGCGGGTGCTGGCAGGTCTGCGCACCGCGCTGGAGACCGGGCAAAAACCAGCCTACCGCCGGTGGCAGCCCCGGCTGGCCGCCGCCTGCGCGGCGCTGGTGATTTGCGCCGCGGCAGGCTTCCCCCTGTGGCTGGATTCCCGCACACCGGCGGAGACCCCGCCGGTACAGGTCACCTGGTCGGCACAACAGTTTGAGAGCACCGGGGAACTGGCGGAGCAGCTGTCCTATCCTCTGCTGCTCCCCGCCTGGCTGCCGGAGGGGTACGCCCTGGAGAGCGCCCGATGCCTGCAGGGGGAGCTGGCCGAGGTCTGCTGGCAAACCGATGGGCAGACCATCACCTACCGCATGGCGCCGGGGGATGGGGACGTCAGCGGGGACTTCACCGCCTACGGCTGGGAGGAGGAGCTGACCGTCGGGACATACGCTGTTACCTGTAAAGGGGAAACGGGGCTGGTATTCCTGGCGGTGTGGAGCGACGGAACATACAGCTTTTCCCTCCACGCTTCCGCCGGCCTCAGCGTGGAGGAGGTAACGGCCCTGATCGAGAGCATTGGAACATAACAGAGGGGCGCTGCCGCTGGCAGCGCCCCTCTTATTGTTTTTCCTTGGTCCGTTTGATGACCTTCATGCGGACAAATTCCTCCCGCTCCTTCTCCTCCAGGGCGTCGGTGATCACCCGGATGGTCTCGTCCAGGTCGGGAATGACGATGTTCTCCAGGGCGTTGGCCCGCTTCTGGGCCTTCTTGATGGCCTGGGCCAGGCGGTAGATGGAGGTCTCCACCTCCGCCAGGCGGCGGGTCAGCTCCTTGACCTGATGGAATTTCAGATAGCAGTCGTCCAGCAGGGACGAGGTGCCCGAGAAACCGTACTCCGGCCGGGGTGCGGGGGACTGTCCGGGGATGTGGGGCAGCTCCACCCCCATCACCGAGCGGTAGCGGATCTCCAGGGAGTCGTCCACATCCACCGCCTCGGCGATGCGGTCGCAGATGCCCAGGCGGATGTTGGCCGCCTGGAGGGAGGCGTAGGCCTGGGTGAACACGGTGTCGATCTGGCCTTGCAGGTCTTTGGCGGTGTCCATCATGGCCATCAGCTCCCGGATGAGGATGTTCCGCTTGCGGTCCATCAGCTCGTACCCCGTCTGAGCCAGGCTGCGGGACCGCTTGGCCGCCATCAGATTTCCCTTGGTAGGCAGTCGGTTGGCCATGGACTCCCCTCCTTACATGTGCTGTGCGGTGCCGTCGGCCCCCTGGCGCTCCCAGGCGCCCTCCACGTAATGGGCGTCCAGGGTCTTGGGGTCCACCCGGTCCAGCTCCCCACGAGGCAGGATGGTGAGCAGCCGCCAGCCCAGCTCCAGGGTCTGCTCCAGGGTGCGCTCCTCCCCCTGATCCTGGCTGAGGAAGTTCCGCTCAAAGGCCTGTCCAAACTTCAGATAGCGCTTGTCCATGTCGCTGAGCTCGTCCTCGCCGATGACGCTGGCCAAGCTACGGGCGTCCTGCACCTTGGAGTATGAGGCGAACAGCTGGTTGGACAGGTCGGGGTGGTCGGCCCGGGTAAAGCCCTCCCCGATGCCGTCCTTCATCAGCCGGGACAGGGAGGGCAGGATGGACACCGGGGGATAGATCCCCTTTTGCTCCAGCTCCCGGTCCAGCACGATCTGCCCCTCGGTGATGTATCCCGTCAGGTCGGGGATGGGGTG
>NZ_NFIQ01000091.1 GCF_002159455.1 Flavonifractor sp. An306 | reverse complement strand
AAAAATCGGTGAAAGTCAAGGAAAACACTTCAAAACTTCTTGATTTTTGTCCCGGCAAAGCAAAAACTTCTCAAAAGTTGTTAATTTCTCTTCATTTTTCGGTATTAAGCGGTAAAAACCGCTTGATATAGGTGTAATTCACGGGAGTTGCACATGTGAAAGTCAAAAAAGTGTGATACGGAGAAAAGTTGCACACCAACTTGCACACCTGAGCGGCGCAAGCGCAAAAAGAGAGGGAGAGGACAATGCCTCTCCCTCTCGAAAAGTGCTTATTTATGCGGTTTTAATTAGCCGAAGTAGCGCTTCAGCAGGCCAGCAAAAGCCTTCCCGTGCCGGGCTTCGTCGCGGGCCATCTCGTGCACGGTGTCATGGATGGCGTCCAGGTTCAGCTCCTTGGCCTTCT
Organism: Flavonifractor sp. An306; assembly: GCF_002159455.1. GTDB lineage: Bacteria > Bacillota > Clostridia > Oscillospirales > Oscillospiraceae > Flavonifractor. The sequence continues at coordinate 11,708 of NZ_NFIQ01000091.1, read as the reverse complement.
TGGCCAGCTCGAACTTGCCGGCGGTGGCGCCGTTCTCGGCGTCAACACGCATCTCCAGGTTCTTCTTGGTGGAGTCGGTCAGCACCTCGCCCAGCAGCTCGGCGAACTTGGCGGCGTGCTCGGCCTCCTCATAGGCGGCCTTCTCCCAGTACAGGCCGATCTCGGGATAGCCCTCGCGGTGGGCCACACGGGACATGGCCAGGTACATACCGACCTCAGAGCACTCGCCCTGGAAGTAGCCAAACGGCTTCGCCGTTCGGCGCCGGGGAACAGGCGAAAAAGAGGAAGATACAGGAAATTTCTTTATCCACAAGTGGACATTTTTCACACGCTGGAATTTGGCTTTTTGCCACAAAAAAATCCACAAGGGGGATTTGCAAGTGGCAAAGCAGAATGACGCGGGCGTCTACAAATTGAAAAATGGAAATTGGGCCTATCGCTATGTTCTCATGGTGAATGGTGGCCGCAAAGAGGTTAGGAAGGCAAAGGATGAATTTGGCGCTTCTTTCAAGACAAAGCGTGAAGCAATCAAGGCGCGGCAAGCGGCCATTGACAGCGCCCAGAACTCCCGCAAGCCAAAGCCCACGGTACGGAAAACGGTTCAAGAGGTCTATCAAGAATACTGTGCCAATGGACGGAATGACCGGGCATACACCACCAAACGCAAGCAGGACAGCCTTTGGAAAAACCACCTTTGCGCCCGGTTTGGGGAGCGGTACATTGATGAAATCAGCGCGGCGGAGGTAGTTGACTACTTGACGGAGTTGTATTGCAACCGGGGCCTCTCCTATCGCTATGTGGAGGGCTTCTTAAAGATGTTCTATTTGCTGTTCGGGCAAGCCTATTCCCGAAACTATCTCGATGTGGACAGCTACAACAAGCTCTGTATCAACAAAGATACGAAAATCCACATGCCAAAGCTGAAAACAGACGATGATCTGGATATTGTATCATTCAATCGGGAAGAGCTTGCCGTACTGGATGATTATTTCCACGGCACCAATGCAGAAACGGCGTATTTGCTGGGACGGTATTGCGGTCTGCGTATCAATGAGTGCTACGGTCTGAAATGGTCGAATGTCGATCTGAAAAACGGCACGATTTTGATTGACCGGCAAATGCAATACCAGCAGGGGCGTATCAAACTGGTGTCCCTCAAAACCCGCAATGCAAGGCGGACAATCCAGATGTGCGACAAACTGAAAGCGTATTTTCAGAGCTTGGCGGAGCGGCGGGAGCAAGACCAGCTCCACCTTGCCGATTTACGGGAACAGAACCAACGTATTATCGAGGATTTGGACGGAAGTAAAATTTCCTCCACGGAGCTTGTGAACTGCCTGCCAGATGGGAAAATCCAGACGGTGAACTCCATGAAGTTCCACACGCGGGAGGTTAAGGCCAAATGCGGGATAATGTTCAAGTATCACTATTTGCGTCATACCTATGGGACTATGATGGCGGAGTTGAACACACCGCAGCACCTTCTTTGTTCGCAAATGGGTCATGGAAACATTCAGGTTACACAACGGTATTATATCGCGCTGTCCAAAGCAGGAATTGATATTCTACGGGAAAACCTCAACCGGCTATAACCAACAACTTTTGAAAAGAACGAGGCCAGAAGTGACAACTTCTGGCCTCGTTTCTTCAATTTTCATCATCTTGGTATCTTGTTTCAATATCTTCCAAAAACTTTTTCATACTCTCCACCACATCGGGAGGATTGATAATCGCCGCTCTCTTACGGAAACCGCAAACCCACGCAAAAAACTGGTCGCTGACTTCCACATCGGCGGTCACAACAAAATGCTTTTCATCATCCTGCCTGTAAAATACATCGGGGCTTGTTCCAAAGCGCTCAATCGCCGTATCTAATAACTGATTGATAAAGCGGATACTGACACGCTTTTGCTTCCCGCCAAACATGGAGAACACACGGCGGGTATAGCTCTCCATATCCAACTCGGCAAACACCTTTGCACCCTCTCGCGGTTCATCAATGGCCTTTACTTCCTTCATGCGGTCAACGCGGTATCTCCGTATCTCCTGGTATCTATCATCAAAAGCCAGCAGATAATAGTTCCCATCATTTATCAGCAGCTTATAAGGGCTGACTTTATAGGTTGCCCCCTTGCGGCGCTCCACCTGTTCTCTCTTGTTTTGAAGTGCATATTTCAAATATTTGAAGGTGATTTTTTGCGGTGTGTGGGGCTTTCCGTCCTGCTTGGTAGCCATAGCCGAATAGATAATGCCAACAGTCAGCAAAATGTTGTTGCGGGTCGTTTTCACGCGGTCACAGAGGAACACTTCTTTTTGCAACTCTTCCGCCTGGTAGATACTGCAAAACTCGCTGATGGTCTTTACAAGCTCCTTGGCCTTGGACGCAGATATAAACTTGGCGGCGTGGACACACTCAGCCAGCAGCCGCAAATCGTCAAATTCAAACTGGCGGGACAATAGCCGATATTTGCCCCCACGCACTCCGTCTATATCCATCTTAAACACGTCCCGCAGGGCGGCTATATCCCGATAGATGGCGCGGCGCTCCACCTCAATCCCGCACTCTTCCCGCAGATAGTCCACAATGTCCCCGGCGGTGATTGGGTGGTTCTCGTCCGAATTTTCCAAAAAATATTTCGCCACAAAGAGCGTTTTCACCTTTTGATTTTCCGACTTTGCCATGGTATAAGCTCCCCTTACCTCACATTTTTCTAAGTATATCATAGAAAAAGGAAAAGCTAAAGGGCGATACTCGCCCTTTAGCTTCATAAGCTCGCTTCTTTATGGGTGTGGTTCTTGTATGTGTTCCAGGTCGGTTCATAATCCGCAGTTGCTTGATTTCCCCACATCGTCCAGCCTTCACGATCTCCGCGAGCAAACAATTCAATAAAGGGGCCGGGGGAACAACTTTCAATGATTGGAATGATTTCATCTGGTTTTCTGGAATGTTCCCGTTTTTGAGCACGAATTAAATTTACTTGCGATCTTGCCGGGGCCAAAGTCCTATTATTGTCGCCTCTTACTCCGAACAGTAGAATTTCAGTTACATTGCGGAAGTAAAAACCCACTCCGCGTCCATCTGGGCCGCCATCTTTTCTAACTTTTTCCCAAATGATATTCCCTTTGTATTCAAATCCCCACGCTTTCATAACCGACAACCCATCGGGAAGGAGTGCATTGGGAACCCAAAGATATAAATGGCTCTTCTCTGCCGCAATTTGCGAAACCGGAAGTTCTTCGATCTCTTGAAGGGTCATAGTTTCGTAGCGATTAAGCCGTTTATGTTCCGGCGCAACTTTTCCCGTCCGATTTTGAAATCTCCAAGGCGGGTCAGCATAAATTGTAGCGAATTTTTTATCTCCACAAAAGTGCAGCAAATTATCTGCCGTTGTTTGGATTATGCTCATCAATATAACCTTCCTGCCAATCTGTGATACACTTTTTCTTAATGCCAACTGCTAAAATGGGGCAACCACCATTCCTTCGGGAGTCCAAACGATATGTTAATTTTCCCATCCATGTTGTACTGGCACCGTACTTCCGCATGATCGGCTTCCACTCACCCGATCTCTTATCATAGTCATAAACCGTCTTGAACACATCATTTAGTTCTTCGGCTCGCGTGATAATTATACCTGCGCTCACAATATCGCAATCATAATATGTACGCATAGCCAGCAAGTCACGGTCAAATGTCTGGTCTTTGCTATTCCATTCAAGGTCAAAGGCAACTCGATTTTTCAGAAAATCAATATTGTGTCCATCAATATAGCCAGGCAAAACTTTCTCTTCAAATGGTTCTGTGGCAAAGCGGCCTCTTTGTTCGGCTTGGCGTGGATAGAATTTGATATGAAGATCGCCGGAAATACGGATTTCCCGCCAGCCGTAGGGATATAGAACATCGTCAAACTTCTTTGGAATGTTGGTTTCGTTGCCTCCTGCTTCGCGCAAATCAGCAGTTGTAATGCTCAATTTACGGAGACACTCAACGATTTGTCCCCACTCTTCTGGAAATGCCTGTGTGATGATTTCCAAGGCATGATTATAGTTGTAAAACTCAAACTTTTCTAAAAGATCGGGGGACACATATTCTTCTATCTGCATACTGCACCCTCCTTCACGATGAAGATATTATATCACCTCCTTTCGATTATTTCACCCCTTTTTTGCATATCAGAGGCAATCTAAATATCGCATGATTTTTGGCTCACTCAAACCAGAAAGATCAGAAAATTGTTTGAGCGTGATCTTTTTTCTCCGATAAAGGTCATAGTATTTCCAAAAAATATTTGGAATTTTCACTGTGTTATCCATAGTGTCCTCCTTCATATCATATAGGCGTGCTTCTCAATAGCAGCCTCTATCCGTTGCGGCTCGATGCCGATATAGCGCTGTGTCACGGCGGCGGAGCTGTGTTGTAGTAGCCTCTGCACCAGGGCTATATCATAGCCGTTCGCTTTGTAAATCTCCGTGGCGTACCACTTGCGGAAGCTGTGTGTGCTGATACCCTCGAAGCCCAGGTAATCGCACACGATATGAAGTTGTTTCTGTATGGCTCGCTCGGTGATGGGAAAAATCAGATCTTCACGGTGGATATTGTGGCGCAAGCAATAATTCTCTATGTACTGCTGGATAACCAGCGGAACCGTGAACACGCGGTGCTTGCCTGTTTTCTGCTCGGTAATTTCCAGACGGTATCTGTCACCATCCCGCACAATATCACAAGGCCGCAGCTTCAATATATCGCTGATACGCAAGCCTAAATTCCCTTCCAGCACAAGGGCGGTAGCTATGCGCTCATTGGGGCGGCAACCGCTGAACCCCTCGCGCATGGTCTGGATTATCTCTTTATATTGCTCGGTGGTAAGCGACTTTGTTTTCTTGTTCATGGTGGCCTCCATCGTCAAAAGTTCGTTATTCCAAGCGGGAAAGTTCGCATATTATGGGCGGCGGCGGGAAAGTCCCGTGATTGCTCGGTTTTGGTGTTCGTATTTGTTGAATTATACGAACTTTGGGGAATTGGGTGGGGATTGCTCCCCACCCTTCCCTGTCACCCCGCAAGTACCATCGGTGCGCTGCAATCTAAACAGGCTATGTGGACTTCCTTTGTCGCTCGGACGGAATTCCCGCAGCAGGGGCAGATATATTTCCGTGTGCTGGACGTGCGCGGCGGTGTGGTGCCCTCCGTTCCGCTGTGCGTTCCTGTCCCGGTGATATGGAACCCGGCGAACTCGTTGCGGCTTATGAGAATGTCGGTTAAACCATTCTCCAATATGAAGTCCAGAAGCTCGTCAGAGGGGCTTGTGTGGCTCCACCCGTATTTGTCGCTATGCTCCACTATCAGGCCGTGAGCTTCGGCGGCGGCTTTGAAGCGGCGATTGTGGTAGGTGTTGCCCCTACTGCAATCCTGTATGCCGTTCTCGTAGTTGTAGTAATGTACCATTTCGTGAAGCAGGGTCGCGGCCACTTCCTCGATGGGCCGGGCAAGCGTCCCGGCTCCTATGTTGATTTCGTGGGTGCCGCCCAGCTTGGAAACCCAGGTATCTTCCCGCAGGGAAAAATGGCCGTAGGCGCGGGGCGTGGATTGTATGGTGATGGTCGGTCTTGAAAGTGCATTTTCAAAGAATTCGGCGTTCAGCAGATCGAAAACCTTGTTCAGATACCCGGCCACTCGATTATAGCTTGTCAGTTCTTTCATGTCTTTTTCTCTCCTATTCTTGATTTTGGGGAGAGGGCAAGCTATAATGGTCTTGCCCTCTCCGTGAGGTTTGGGTAAAGCTCTTTGCGTGTCTACTTTGGTCGGTGGTTCACGCAAGGGGCTTTTCTTTAGGCGCTGATGGAGAAGCGGCGGCTGGCGCTCTGTTTGGTGTATTCCTTATACAGTTCGCCGTGAGCCTTTTTGAAGGCCGTGGTATCAAACCGATTGGAGAGAACCGAAGTCCAGCGGACGATATACTTTCCAGCGGTCATTTCCTCGGTGTCGCGTTCCATCATTTCAGCCTTGATGCTGTCCCGGATGGCCTCTGCCTCTGCTTTGGCTTCCTCAATAACAGCTTCCCACTCGTTCAGCGCCTCGATTTTGGCTACCAGCTCATTCTTGCTCATTGCTCATTCTCCTTTGCTTTTTATTTGGGGTGTTCCCCTTAACTGATTATAGTTTACACCTTTTTTAAGTGTAATTCAATTCGCAAAATACACAGAATTTACACTTAAATTATGTGTAATTTTAACACTTGAAAAAGGTGTAATTTTGTGTTAGAATAAGGACAATGGAAGAGAGGCGCAATTTTTGGAGCGTCCCGGAGGGAGGGCCAAACATGCCAATCAAATACAAGATTGATGTAATCGCCGCGCTGAAAGAAGCCGGGTACAACACCACAAGAATACGGAAAGAGAAAATCATGGGAGAGGCCATGCTGCAAAAAATTCGCAGCGGTCAAATGGTGTCGTGGGCCACCCTTGAAACCATTTGTGGGCTGCTCAACTGTCAACCCGGCGATTTGCTGGAATACGTCAAGGAGGCCCCAGGCGACAGGTAATTTATGGGAGCTACGAAAGACTACTAATATTGATTAGAGTAGTACGAAAATTCAGCGCAGCGCGAAAAAATAGGAAGCGCGTCGTGACGTTCGCCACGACGCGCCAGCTTCAAGCAATCCTTGGGAGGTGCCGCCATGTTCGGAGATACGGATTTGCCCCTTGCTCTTATCATGGAAGAAATACTCGGCTGGGAGAAGAAGCCCGGCGAAAAGGATGAAGAAGAGAAAGAAAACACACAACTTTCATCAACTTCCAAAAAGTCTTGAACACAAAAAGAGAAGTCGGAGAGAAGATTTTACATCTTCCTCCGACTTCTTGATTTAACGACACATCTTTGTCAGATCAGCGCGGCCATCATTTGAAATAAAGGCGAACGGTCTTATCTATCTTTTCTTTCACGGCCTTGTCAAGCTCCTGCTCGGTTTTGGCCTGTATCTCCTTGGCGCTGCTGTCTATCACGCTTTGGGCCAGGGCGTTCACCAGATCGCGGCGCTGCATGAGATAGTCATAGAACCTTTGGCGGCGGCTCTGTTCATCCTGCCAGCTCTCTTTTGCCCTCTTGTAATTCTCTAAAGCAGTTGGAGCGGAACCGCTCTGTGCGGCAAGGACGCTTTCAATCCAGTGGGTACGGTTGGCCTTGTCTTGGCGCTCGAAATCCTACAAAATTTGAAGTAACTCTTTGAACATGGTGATGTTCCTCCTTCATAAATATTTTTGAATGTGCACTTTCAAGTGCGGAAGCGGAAACCCGGCGTACCCCGTGGGGATTATATCTTTCTCTTTTAACCCCTTCGGGGCGTGCCGGGTTTCCGCTGGATTACACTGAAAGCACCAAATAATAACCCCGTTTTATCCTTTTTAGGACACCGTTATCAACCAGCCTCTTTCTCGCTTTATCATCGGTGTACCCCATTTCTACGAGCTGTTTTGTTGTAAGGGTATCACCCTTCTTTACCGCCCCACACGCGGCAGAAAAACGCCCCTGCACTCTTTTCTTGCCCTTCTCCTTGTTCCGGGCGGCGTTGGTTTCCTGGTTGTATTTTGCCATCTCGCCGGGAGCCTTCAAGTCCCGGTTGTCCACAAATTCAACATCGGTATTGTAGTCAACTACAAATCTGTAATCGGTGGCGGGTATTTCCCCGGACAGAGGGAACGGAGCGGAACCGCCTACAAAATATTCATTTACCCACTCCGTTATTGCTTTGCAATCCTCTTGTGTAAGGGTGAGGTATCTACCGTAATAGTCAAACTGATAATACATGGTGGGCCGAACCTATTTCCACATTTTTGAATAGCTATAACGGCAGGCCCGGCACCGATCTAAAACTTCAATCAGCTTTACTTGCCAGCGCTCCCAGGTCATTGGGCTTCCCGTGAAAAGCGCTTTGTCCTCCTGGTAGTCAACGGAATAGCACCATGTCTGCTGTGCGGCAGCGTCCAGCTTCATCCCCACACCAAAGGTCACCAGCTTGGATAAACCGTTGGGCCAATGCAGGCGGGACAGTAAATCATCGGCGGTTTTATTGTCCTCTTCGCGCTGGCAAAGGCGGATTAAGTCAAGGCTGTCCTGTTCGTCCACTTCTTCCAATCCATACTTCCACGCCAAAATTTCATACATCAATTTGGTTCGCTGTCCGCCTGTCAGCCGCAGCACATCATCCGCAGCTTGCCCCAGGAACTTCACGCGCTTCTTGACTTTGTTGTATTGGTCGGGGAAGGCCAGCATGAAGAACTCTTCCCGCTTGGAGCGGTTACCGTTCCAGACAATCCAATGCCCGGTTCTCTGCTTGCCGTTCTCTTCTGTTGTCACATTCTCCCAGGCAATCGGAAGGTCGCGGAAGGTTGGCTCGGCGGCGGCTTCTTCCAGCGTGGCGGAAGTATCATCTTCGAGCGACAGCGGGACTTGTGGCGCTGCTTCGAGCGCTTCATGTAAAGATAGCCCGTCAAGCTCTTTGCCCTTGTTATCGCCCTGCATAATGTCAGCCCATCGCCCATTGACAAGCTCTGTATCAGGCCCACGGTCACAAATATTAGACCATGTTAAAGAGCAGCCTTGCGGCTGGAAACTATGTCCCGGTTTGCTCCATAGGAAGAACACCTTGCCGCCCAGCTCCGCACCAAAGACATGGTAAATATCAATGCCAATACTGAACCACTGGGAACTGGAACAGTCAGAGGATTTTGTTTGCAGATCGGCAAAGACTTCTCGCTGCTCTGCGCTCATTTGCTGCAACAGCTCGCCTTCAGAAAGCTCTTCCAGCATGGCATAACTCTTGCCGCCTTTGCCGCTTGTGCGTTTACCCTTGCCGCTGCTCATGGGACGCGATAAGTCGAAGTTTTCTTTGATAAGCTGGTAAAGTTCTTGCGTCTTATCGGTCAGGCCAATGGTATTGTCCCACGGCTCCCATTCGTAAATAAAGTGTCCTGTATCGCAAAACAGATCGACTTTGTTTGTTCCGTCCCGTGTGATAGCCCCAGTTTTACATACAAAACTCGCAGCGTTCTCACTTGCCAATAAATTGATATTGTCAAAAAACGGCTCTGCCCTTTTCTTATCAACCCCATAGAACATGTGATAGCCGCCGCCCTGTGACCTTGTTACTTTATCCGCTAAACGGTGAGCTTCTTTGAAAAAATGGCTCTCTACGTCAAATTCATCAAAGTCAATCACAAAAATGTGAAGGTTGCCAAACATGGCATTATCAAGCCAAAGACTGATGCGTAAAACTTTGCTGCTTTTCTCCCAGTTTTCACTACTCCAAAACCGATAATATTCTGTTCGGGCTTCTTCATAAGAAAGCTCATAGTATTTGCGTTTATCGCCGTTTTTACTGCCATACAAATTTTGAATTGTATCATCGTAATGGTCGATAAAAACAGGAACTTTTATCAGCCTTCCATTGTGCCAACACTTCTCACCCAAAGTAAAACAGTTGTTGTACTTCGGATTGTCCCCTGCTGGCAACAGGTTCTAATTCGCCATCTTGTACGCTTCCTTTCTTTGTAGATTTAAGCAAACAGTAGGAAGCGTGTTGCCAGCACTTGGCGTTGCTGCCCGGAAGCATAGAACGGAAGCGCTCTACAAGATGGAAGGCCGCAGCGCCTTCATCCTACTGCTTGTTTAAGCCTACAAAGGGAATGATGAATTACAAATCTCTTTTTCCTTTTTCTGTAAATATTATAACATAAAAATTTTTTTGTGTCAAAGAAACGGTTTCGGCCTTGTTTTTGCCTCATTCTGTAACAAAGTTGTTGCCTTTGCTCTAAAAGTTGTTACTTGATGATTAGAAGTTGCCGTTACTTCTCAAAAGTTGTTTCGGAGTTGTCGGTTTTTCTCATAAGTTGAATTCTTGTGCGTGGAGATCCGTTTTTGAAGTGCAGTTGCAATTTGGAGCGGAACCGCAGACCACGAGCGGCTGGAAATTCCCCTCACAAGAAGGTCAAAGGGTAGGCTGGAAGTACCCCCGGTGGAGCGGAACAGGGAAGCGCCTCGCGGCGGCGGGGGATGGTTCCGGGAAAATACAGTTGTAATTTCTGGCGGCGGCTTTTCTCGACAGTTTTCTCGACCGCTGATAAATCACGGGGAACACGACCGAAAACGACGAAAACCGAAAAGAGAAGACGGTACACCAGCAGTACCGTCCTCTCTCGTTTTGTATTCCATTGTTATCAAGCGCCCTTCTTTTCGTCCTGATCCTGCTTCTCTTCCTGCTTCTTCTTAATGGTTTCCAAGTCGATCACTTTGGGAGCGTTGCTGCCGAAATCGGGCAGCTCCTTGTACTTGGGGAACTGCTTCTTGAACCAATCCAGCACATACATGTAAGGATTGGACTGTCCCAGGGAACATCTCTTAACTGCGTCGAACTGGGCCAGCAGCTCGTCGGCGTTCTTAAACACGCTCATGTACTGCTCCATGTGCTTGTAGGTCAGGTTCTTGTTGGGACGGGCCTTCTTGGAGGCGCGGCGGGTCTTGCGAATAATGGTCAGGCTGGGGAAGTCGGCGCGGAGTTGCAGAAACAGCTTGTATTCCTGGGAATTGGGATTGTTGAGGGCTTCCTCGAAAGCCTTGCTCATGGTGAGGGTGTTGTTCACAAAATCAATCTTGTAAGTGTTGTTCTTCATGGTATTTTCCTCCTTAAAATTCTGAATTTGAATTGTGAGTTGTCTTAAAAGTCCAGGTAGATGTCAGGGGTTTCGCCTTCGTAGAGGGGATGGCTTGGACAGGCACCTTTCAGGCTGTTGTATTGGGCGGTGAACTCCGCTTTCAGCGCTTCATCGGTCAGACCAGTCAAGCGTGCTCTCTCTTTGTCGTATTCTCCATCGGTGGTGCAGAAGAGCAGCAAATAGCCAATCATGCGAGTACGGGTAAATTTCATAGTATCAAACTCCTTTTCTGATTTTTGAAAAATGCACTTCAAGCGGTCTGCTTCATTTCCGCCTCTTCGTTCTGATCGGCGGCGGCTTCGCTGGCGGGAACGGCTTCCTTGGCGGCGGTGGCCTTGGTCTCGTCCTCCTCCAAATCGAAGGTATCAAGGAACCAGTTCAAGACGAAACGGTATGGGCTTTTCTGAACGATGGAGAGTTTCTTCTGCGCCTCGAACTCCTTCATCAGCGCGTCTGCGTTCTTCTGCGAGCGGATGTACTCGGCCATCTTCTCATAGGTTCTGTTCTTGGCGTCATTTTTCTTGTCCTTCGCCTTCTTGATGGTCTTGGTAACCATTTCAGTACCAGGGTTCTCCGCAAGGAAGGCTCTCCACTCTCTGTATTCGGGAGTGCCGAAGATACGGGCCTGCTTCGCAAAAGCCTTGGTGACCTGGGCTTGGGTGGCGTCAAGAATGATGATGGTGTTCTTTTTCATGGTGGTAATCTCCTTTTTCATTTTGATTTTGTTTTGAGGGGCTTTGTTTTTTTCTTGTTCTCTGTCCCTCTTTGTGCTTTAAGTATAGCACCGGGAAAAGAAAAACCTGTACTTTAATCGGAACATGTAGTATAATGGGAGCAAGAAAAAAACAGTCGGAAAACGGCTGCAAGATGAAAGGGGAGCGGTGAAAAGCAATCAGCGGCGGGGATTTTTTGCTCTGGCAGCTCAAAAAATCGGTGAAAGTCAAGGAAAACACTTCAAAACTTCTTGATTTTTGTCCCGGCAAAGCAAAAACTTCTCAAAAGTT
>NZ_NFIQ01000090.1 GCF_002159455.1 Flavonifractor sp. An306 | reverse complement strand
TTCTCGTCCTGCTGCCGCTTTGGGATACAAAAGCCCCGTTCAGTACAGAACCGAACAGGGCTTTCGATAAATTCACTTTTTCTGTGTCTACTTTTGCTTGACAAGTGCACGCGGTTCATTCCGCGGCGGTCCTTTTTGTATAGGCTCAGATCTGGTCGGCGGCCTTGCGGGGGCCGGAGGCGAAGGCGTCCCCATGGACGATGTACCGGGAGACCACCTTGTACACCAGGAAGGTGATGGTGGAGTTGACCCCGGCCTTGATCAGATTGAAGGGGGCGATGAAGGGCACCAGCAGGGTGTCCACATAGGCCCGGTTGGCGGCCACGGCGGCGGCGTCGCTCCAGTCCTGGGTGATGAAATAGGGGGTGATAAAGTGGTTGAACACCATCATGGCGACAGTCATGGCCAGCACGCCGGCTACCAGGCCGATCACCGCGCCGGAGCGGGTGTGGCGGAACTTATAGATGGTGCCCGCCACCAGCACCAGGGTGGAGGTGGCGAAGATGTGCATGGCGATGCCCATGACGCCGCTCTGGGCGCTGACAGTAAATCCCTGGATCAGGCTGGCCACCACCGTCAGCACAATGCCGGCCAGGGGGCCGTAGGCGAAGGTGCCGATGAGGATGGGGATATCGGCGGGGTCGTACTCCAGGAAGGACACCGGGGCGAAGATGGGGAAGTGGACCAGGGACACCAGCACGATGGACAGAGCCACCAGCATGGCCATTACGGCCAGCTTCTTGATACGGGCAGATCTTGCGGACATAATAAAACACTCCTTTGAAATCAGTAACACCTGAAAGACCATGTCTTCCAGGTGTCAAAATCAAAGGAGCGTGCGCAATTTCAACACATCTTCTTCCATCCAGACTTCGCGCCCGGGTCTGTGCGCGTCACTGTCGGTCCCGGAGTTCCACCGGGTCAGCCATACGGCTCGCGGACTATACCGCCGATCGGGATTTTCACCCTGCCCTGAAGACAGTTCATTCAGTTGTTCCACCCTCATTATACACATTCCGAAGAAAAAAGCAAGTGAAATATAGGACTTTTTGAAAAAACAAATGTTCGATAAAGCGTTGACTTGTCCCATTGGATATACTACAATGAAAGCCGAAAACGGATTCGGCAAGGGAAGGAGGGGAGGAAGCTGGACCGGGAGCGTACCTGTACCTTTACCGGCCACCGGCCGGAAAAGCTGCCCTGGCGGGATGACGAGGAGGACTCCAGATGTCTGGCGCTGAAAGCCCGGCTGGACGAAGCGGTGGAGGAGGCCTATGACCGGGGCAAGCGGCATTTTATGTGCGGCATGGCCCGTGGGGCGGATTTTTACTTTTGCGAGGCGGTGCTCAAGCTGCGGGAGCGGCACCCGGAGGTGACGCTGGAGGCGGTGATCCCCTGCGAGGAGCAGGCCGCTCACTGGCGGGAGCGGGAGCGGGAGCGGTATTTTACCCTGGTGGAGCGGTGCGACTGCGAGACCATGGTGCAGCGGCACTACGACAAGGGATGTATGCTCCGCCGCAACCGCTATATGGTGGACCGGGCTTCTCTGCTCATTGCCGTGTATGACGGAATGCTGGGGGGTACCATGTACACCCTCACCTATGCCATGCGGCAGGGCATTGACGTGGAGATTCTGGATATCGCGGAATAGAGAGGAGGGCCTATCTGGTGGGATAGGCCCTCCTTTCCGCCGTTCAGCAGTGGCAGCCCTTCAGCTCCCGGCAGTTGTCGGGGGCGGGGCCGTTGGGGGGGAAGAACTCGTTGACGGGGAACTTCACGTGGCGGAAGATCTCGCAGGGGTCCTCGTCGCCGCAGCCGCCGCAGGCGCACTCCTTCTCCGGCAGACAGTAGTCGTACACCGGCATCAGCAGCTGGGAGTCCCGCTCCAGCCGGATGATGGAGAACTGGCCCAGGGTGACGTAGATCCGCTTGCCGTCCCCGCCGAAGCACAGGTCGCTGCCGAAGCAGGAGCAGATGCAGGGGGGGATTTCGGACAGGCAGCAGTCGCAGGGGTGACACTCGCACACGTCCACCAGCTTTATGTTGAGCACGATGGGGTCCACCACCTCCACCACCGCGGTGGGCAGGTTGGTCTTGCGCAGGTTCTGCTCATCCAGACCGTCCACCGACAGGTCGGAGGAGAACACCTTGGCGCTGCCCTCGCTGCCGAACAGGATCACCCGCTTGTCAAAGACGCACAGGCCGCAGACCTCCACCGGCCGGGCGGCGCCCACAAAGGCGTCGGCGGTGACCTTGTAGAAGTAGCGCACGTCCACGGTGTAAAAGCCCCGGTGGAAGCTCACCGGCTCCACGTCGATGTATGCGTACAGCAGCTCGGCGCTGCCCGCCTTGATGCTGACGGCCCGGTCGATGGCCGCCTGGGAGTTCTGGGTGGGGTAGAACCGCAGATCCTCGATACAATCTTTATCGGAAGATATAGCGTTTTATATACTCTACCAAACCCTTGGGGCGCAAGGGTTTTCCATCAGAAGGGTTTTAAGCTGAAGCGCAGCTGGAAGTCGGTGGGCGCAGTTTTTTTCTTTTTTTCGTACCATATGGTATCCAGCACGCTTTTGAGCATGGCGTTGCGGCCGGCGGGATCGGCGGCGTCGTAGGCGTCCAGCACCCCCCGGATCTTCCTGGCCAGGGAGGCGGGGTCGGCCAGCTTGGCCTGCTCTATGGTGCGCTCCGTCTCCCGCTGCCGGCGCTCCAGTCCGGCAATCTTCTCCTTCACCGCCGCCATCCGCTCCCGGAAGGTGGGTAGATCGTACTCCTCCAGCTCCAGCAGCTCGTACAGCCGGTTTTTCTGCCGCTGGGCGGCGGTCAGCTCCTTCTTGATTGCCTCCAGGGTGCTGTCCAGCACGGCGGTGTCCCGGCCAGTCCCGGCCTGCTGCTCCAGCTCCATGCGGGCCAGTGTCTCCTCCAGGTAGGACAGCACCCGTGCCTCCACCAGCTCAAACTTGGTGGAGGCGCAGCACCCCGGCCGGGTACACAGCAGGTAAGGGGAGCCCTTCATGGTCATCCGCTGCATGTGCTGCCCGCAGTTGGCGCACAGCACCAGCCCGGCCAGGGAGCTGCGCACCGTGCCGTCATTCCGGGAGGGGATGTACCGCCCGGCCAGGATGGCCTGTACCTGGTCGTAGGTCTCCTGGGAGATGATGGCCGGATGGATCCCGTCTACGATGGTCCACCGCTCCCTGGGGTTGTAAATGGTGATGTGCTTGGGATTGCCCTTGGCCCCCTTGCGGATGTGGGTCTTTTGATCCCACACGATCTTGCCGGCAAAGGTGGGGTTGCGCAGGATGTGGGCCACGCTGTTCCGGGTGAACTCCGCCGAGCGGTGGGGCCTGGCCCCCAGCGAGTTGACATACCGGGCGATGGAGACGCAGCCGTAGCCCTGGAGGTAGAGGTCGTACATCATCCGCACGAACTTGGCCTCCGGCTCGTAGATCTCCAGGGTTGGTTTCCGGTCTACCGTCACCTTCCGGTAGCCATAGGGGGCGTTGGCCACATAGCAGCCGTCCTGGATGGTCTGCTTCAGCCCCCGGCGCAGCCGCTTGTTGATGATCTTGTACTCCCGGCGGCTCATAAAGGTCTTGAACTCTGCCAGCTCGTCGTCCAGGTCGTCGGACAGGTTGTAGGTCTTTTCCGGGGTGACGATGAGGGTGCCGGAGTCCCGGAAGGCGTCCAGGATGATGCCCTGGTCCTTCATCCGGCCGCGGGAGAGCCGGTCCAGATCCATCACCAGCACCGCGTCATACCGGCCGTCCTCCACGTCCTCCAGCAGCCGCAGCATCTCCGGCCGGGCGTACAGGCTCTCCCCGCTGACCACCTCGTAATAGGTCTCGATGATATGGATGTCGTGGGTGGCGGCGAAAGTGGCCAGGGCCTTGCGGTGCTTGGCCAGTACCTCCTCGGTGTCCATGCCCTCCTCCATCCGGGATTTGCGGAGGTATTGGGCTGCGTCCATGTCTGTCACCTGCCTTTTGTGGCACAAATGTTCGATTTCTGGCAGTTTAAGAGGCCGGGGCGAAAGCCCCGGCTTTTTTCATGCCCCATAGTGTGTACGGCACTGTGCAATCTCCACCCGGCCGTCCCGGATCCGATAGACCAGACGGTGGGTGTCATCAATGCGGCGGCTCCACCAGCCGGAGAGATCCCCCTTCAGAGGCTCCGGCTTGCCGATTCCCGTGTAGCCGTTACGGTCCACATCTTTCAGAAGCTGGTTGATCCTGCGAAGCATCTTCTTGTCCTGCTGCTGCCAGAACAGATAATCCTCCCAGGCCTCATCATGCCATACCTTATGCATCGTCCACCTCAACCAGTTGGTGGACAGTTCCGCTCCCGGCATCCAGGTCGGAGATGGCCCGGCGCAGGTGGGCCTGGTTTTCGGCGGAGTAGAAGGGGTCCATCCGCACCTCGAAAGGCAGGCCGTGGCAGAGCAGACACTGCTTCAGGAAGATGGTGGTGGCGGTGGTCATGTTCAGGCCCAGATCGTTGAACAGAGTTTCCGCTTCCTTCTTCAGGTTGTCGTCAATACGGATGTTAATATTGGCCATACCATCAGCTCCTTTGCTTCTAGTATAGCATATGTGCGCACAATGTCAACATATATTGTACGCCATGTAGCTTGGATTCAAGCAGCGCGTTGGCTGTCTCCGGTGAGATAGTCAATCTCTATGCCCGGCTGGATGTTATAGGCGTAGATGTTGAAACAGACCCCGGCGCCTTCGTCCTCGACGGAAGTTACCCCTTAAAATGTAATCGACCATTCATCTTCGCAGTCAACAGTAAGAATAAGTGGATCTCCCTTGATCATAACAGTACCTTCATACGGATCAGTTGTATTTACCATAAGATTATCACGTGAAGTGCCATATGATTTTACCGCAAAGTGTGCAGAACTGTTATTACCTGATATCGTGGCAGTGGTACCATAGCTGGAAACCAGCAGGACGCTATCCCCTGCTCCTGTTACTGTTTGTCCCTCACTAATAGTTGGCATTTCAAGAATGGATACAAGTTCAATTATCCAAGCACCTTCAGCACTTACTTCCAATGTAGATGTGCTTTGTGAGGGGTCTAAAGTGATACCACTATATGGTTCCGTTGTGTTTACAAATAACTCAGTACTATTTCCTGTAGCATCATAGCCTTTCACGGCAAAATGTCTAGAATCTGTATTCCCACTGATTCGGAAAACATAGACACCTTCGGGAGGAGTAATAGAAATAACATCATCCCCGCTCCCAGTATATGAGACAGGTTCTGGTATAACGATCGGCGTGGGTTCTGGTGTCGGCGTCGGAGTTGCCTCTGCAACGGGGGTGTCTAATGGGACTGGATCTGCTGAAAGAGATTGGTTTGAACCATCAGAATTCTGAGTTGTTGTGCATCCGGAAAGGAAAAGCAAGGTCAAACAAATAAGCAGTGAGACGAGCTTTTTCATTGCTATCCGTCCTCTCTCCATGTGTCCAACTCGGACACTTTTTTATTTTATCTTCCGCCGCAGTTCTACCACCACGCCGATGATCTGCACGGGGAAAGATTCAATCTCGGCAGGGGAGTAGATGCGCGGAGGATAAGCCGGATTTGTGGGGCGCAGCTCCAGGCTGCCGTCCCCTCGGATCATGACCTGTTTGAGGGTGGCCGCATCGCCATTGACCAGAACGGCACAGTCGTCGCCGCTCTCACAGGTCGTTTCTTTTCGGAGAATGACGGTGTCACCCTCCAGATAGCGGGGATACATGCTGTCCCCTCTGACACGCAGGCCAAAATACTGCCGGTCTCCGGAGCCCCAGGCCGCCGGGATCTCCTCCCAGTCCAGGATGTCCTCAATGGCCTCCAGGGGGATGCCAGCGGGGATTGTGCCCAGCACGGGAATACGGATGCCGGCGGAAGAGCTGCCAGACGCCTCACCCAGCAGCTCGCTGGTGGTTACGCCTAAGTAATCAGCAAGCATTTGGACTTTGGCAACGGAGGGGATGCTTCCCCGGCTTTCGATGTGGTTTAATAAATTCTTTCCGGCACCGCTTTCATCGCAAGCGATGGTTGGTTTGACACCCCTCTTTTTGCAAAGATCTTTGACGTTTTGCACAAAAAATTGGACATCCAAAGGGCATCACTCCTATTATAAAAAGAATTCCAAAAAATCATAAATTGGGGATATACTATTGACAATCATAAATTGGGGATTTATGATTAACCCGTAGCAAATCAAGACAGTGTATGGAGACGTAAAAGCCAAAAAGCCGCATTGATGGAATCAAAGTCAACGGAGGCATGCAATGAAAGCGTTCAATTTTGAGATGGCGCTGGCTGATGCAGCCATTACCGCATTGGAGAGTCTGACAGAGAAGGAATTGACCCCTGGATCTGTCAAGGTGGCGCTGATTCTGGCGACTGACTTTGTCGATATGACAGAGTTTGGGAAATCATTCGACGGAGATTACTTGAGGAGAACTAGTACTCCGGAGGGGATCCGCCGGCTGCTGGAATCCCATCAATACCGAGATGATGATGGAGAGCACGGCGACCAATACAGCAATAATCCCTACAATGTTATCAAGTAACCACTTCCGTCGAGCCGCATGGCGAGCGGATTTTTGGGCCAATTCTTCACGGAGTTTCATTTCAGCCTGGGTTTGCTCCACTTGAGCCATAAACTCCTTGCTGATTTTTGGAATTTTTATATCCATAGCCCCTCCATGCGAAAGGTACAGTTGATAACACAGGTAGTTAGCTTATTGTAAATCATATCACAGGAGAGAGAAAAGGACAACCGGAAAGGAGGAAAGAATTTGAAAATCAGAGAGCTGCGGGAGCGCAAAGGGATGACTCAGGCGGAGCTGGCCCGGGCGGTGAAGGCATCAAGACCAACGGTTTGCATGTGGGAATCCGGTGCCCGTAGGCCTGGCCTGGACTATCTCCCGGTACTGGCCGATGTACTGGAGTGTTCCATTGACGCCCTTTATGGCCGTGCCGGGCCTGGGCGGTCAGACGGGGAAGCAAGCTGATTCCAATATCCATTTTACCCTGCCAAGGAGGAGATAACCATGCCGGAGGAGAACCGGAATACTTATAAAACCTACCGCAAAGCTGCCGGACTGACTCAGGAAGCGGCAGCAGAGCGGCTGGGCATCAGCGTGGAGAGCCTGCGTGCTTATGAGACCGGCCAGCGGATTCCATCCAATGATGTGGTGGAGCTGATGTCCATTTTGTACAACGACCTGAGCCTGATCGTCCGGCATGTCCATTCGACCAATAACCTTTACAACCGTGTGGTGCCGGAGATCCAGCCCAAGTCTGTCTTGGAGGCCAGTGCCAAGCTGACCAACCGTATTTTCATCTTTGCGGAGTCCCACGCCGACCGTCGGCTGCTGCGGATCACTGAGGATAACGTCATTGATGAAAGCGAGCGGGCCGAGTTTGATGCCATCATGGAGGACCTTCAGGAGATCGTGGAGGCCGCCCTGGAGCTTCGGTGCGCCCGGGAATCCTCGTAGGGAAACCTCAAGAACACAGAAGGAGGGGTACAAGGTGTGCAACCAAAAGAAGAAACTGGAAGATGCCATGATGGATTTTTGCATCCGGGTACTGAGCGGTAATAATCAGCCGCAAGAGGTAGCGATCCTTCCAGAAATTCTGGATCGGTTGCTGGAGGAGCTGGAGACGCAAAAGCGTATCCAAGCATAGGACAGCCTGGGAATCTCATACAACAAAGCGGGGGAGGGATACATATGCATGATTTGAACATTGAGCCGCTGGAGGAGCTGGAGATTACCACGAAGGTCATCCATGAGAAGATCGGCCGGTATGAGGTGGACACCATCATGACCCGCCGGAAGGGGCTGCACTGGCTCACCGAGATGTCGGGGGAGCGGGTGCTGGTGGACGAGAGTGCCACCATGGACTCGGGGGAGAAGCTGGGCACCACCCTGTGCTTTACGCCCCACAAGGATATTGAGGTCAGCGAGGAGGAGCGGGCTGCCAACCGGGAGTTGATCAAAAAGGCGGCCATCAAGGCCATGATAGACCGGGGAATCTGGTAGGAGGAACGGCCATGAAAGGGCAAAAAAAGAGGCCCCACTGTCTGCGGGCACAGACAGCAGGACCAAACAATGGTTTCGTGCATGAAAACCATAGTTATATTAGCACAAATGACATGGATTTGCAAGGGGGCAGAGGCCCGTGACAGAATATCATTTCAATGCCGAGCTGGCCCAGCGCCACGGGGTAAACGGGGCCATTTTCCTCCACGCAATGGCATTCTGGATCGCCAAGAACCAGGCCAATGGGCGGCACTTCCATGAGGGCCGTACCTGGACGTACAACACCCTGGAGGCTCTGGCCAAATTGTTCCCGTTCTGGACCCGCCGGCAAGTGGAGCGGATCGTGGCAAAGCTCAAGGAGGACGGGGTACTGCTTACCGGAAACTTCAGCCAAGACAAGACCGACCGGACGGTGTGGTACGCCCTGGCCGATAGCGTCCTGGAGGTGTACGGCCTCCTTGCGCCTTCCATTTCACCAGATGGTGAAATGCATTTCACCAAACCGGGGGAACCATTTCCCGATTCGGTGAAATGTAATAAGGAAACAGTTACTGACCAGTTAAATAATATACCCCCTATAGTCCCCCAAGGGGACAAGCCTGACACGATGGACCAGCAGGAACTGCTCTTTGAGCGGTTCTGGTCGGCCTATCCGCCCCGGCAGGGGAAGCGGGGAGGAAAGAAGGCGGCCAGAAAGGCGTGGGACAAGCTCAAGCCGGACCTGGCTCTGTGCCGCCGGATGGCGGCGGCGTTGGACAGGGACAAACGGTCTCCCCAGTGGCAGGAGGCTCACGGAAAGTACATCCCCATGGCCTCCACCTGGCTCAATGGCCGGGCCTGGGAGGATGAGTACATAGCTCCGCCGGATCAGCCGCCACCCAGGATGGCGGCCCGTGAGGAGGTGCCCACATGGTAAGCCTTGAGGCCAAAGACCGACTGTCCAACCAGGAGGCGGTGCTGGGTGCGCTGCTCATTGAGGACAAGCTGATCGGGCCGGTGCTGAGCAAGGTGTCGGACCGGGATTTCCTGGACGACGTCTACCGGCAGATTTTTCAGGCCATCCGGGCCCAGTTCGTCAGCGGCAAGCCGGTGGACCCGGTGACCGTCCGGGACAGGCTGGGCGGGGGAGAGGACTGGAGCAAGCTGCTCCTCCAGATCATGGATGATGTGCCCACAGCCGCGAACATCTGGGAGTATGTACCCCGGATGCAGGAGCAGGCCCGATTTGCACAGGCTCGGGGGATCGTCCTGGAAATGCATGAGGCCCGGGATATGGAGGAGATCCTCCGTGGTTCAGAAAAGATCCAGGCCCTCGCTGTGGAGCGGCAGGATGTGCGGCGGATGAACATGGAGCAGATGCTCCACTCCTTCTGGAACCGCCACACCACGCCCCATCAGTACATGACTTGGGGGCTGTCCAAGCTGGACGAGCAGCTTTTTGTTGACCTGGGGGACATGCTGGTGCTGGGCGGCTATCCCTCCGCCGGAAAGACCGCCCTGGCGGTGGCCTTCGCCTACCACCAGAGCGAGGCCAAGCGGGTGGGGTTTTACTCCCTGGAGACCAGCCGCTACAAGCTGGCCGACCGGCTGATCGCCAACATGGCGGGCATTGAGATGGCCGCTATCAAGCGGGGGGCCCTCACCGAGCAGGAGTGGACCCAGGCGGCCAACGCATCCCAGGATATCCTCCAGCACCAGCTGGAGCTGATCGACGCCTCCGGCATGACGGCCAGCGACATCCGGGCGGATGCCCTGGCAAATCGTTATCAGGTCGTCTACGTGGACTACCTCCAGATCGTGGAGCCGGAGACCCGCAAGGCCAACCGCACGGAGCAGGTGTCCGCCATTAGCCGGACCTTTCAGCAGATGGCCCACGGCAACGGGATTCTGGTGGTGGCACTGTCCCAGCTGACGCGCTCAGAAAAGACCCGGGACGAGAGCAAGTACATTGAGCCCACTATGAGCGACCTGCGGGAATCCGGGCAGATCGAGCAGGACGCCGACGCCATCCTGCTCCTCTATCTGGAGGACCCCTCCAGGCCCAACGAGAGCCGCCGGGTGCTCAAGCTGGCCAAGAACAAAGACGGCGAGCGGGGGCGGATGTACCTCACCTTCGACGGGGCCTATCAGCGGTTCCGCCAGTCCGTGGTAGAGCAAGCGGCACCCCAGACGGCCCCCATGAAGCGGCCCAGGCAGTACAAACAGGTGAGTTTTGCCGACCGCTTCTGGGAGGGTATTTATGACGATGGCCCCAACGACCCTTTCCGGCCGACCGAAAAAGATCAGACCGGCGGCGCCGACGGGCAGGCAAAGCCGGAGTAAGAAACAGGAGGACTTGTGCATGAAAACATTTGCCATTGTCAATCGCAAGGGCGGGGTGGGGAAGACCACCACCGCCGTCAATCTGGCCTATGTGCTGGCCACCAGCTGCGGCCTGCGGGTGCTGCTGGTGGACGCCGACGGGCAGGCCAACGCCACCCAGATTCTGCTGCCTTCCGGCGAGTACGCCGGCCTGGGCGCTCTGCTGCGGGGGTACGCCATTTGCTACGACGAGCTGACCGTACATACCGATGTGCCTGGCCTGGATGTGCTCCCGGCAGCGGAGGACCTGTGGGCCCTGGATTTGGAGGCCGCCGGGGGAAACCGGGGCCGTTGTTACCGGGCCGTGCGGGATATGCGGGAGGCCATGGAGGAGGACAACGCCTATGACGTGATGGTCATTGACTGCCCGCCCAATCTGTCCGCTGCCTGCGTGTCCGCTATCCTGGCCAGCGACGCGGTGATTATCCCCGTGCTATCCGACGCCTGCTCCGCCACCGGCGTGGGCGATCTGGTGGACCAGATCGCCAGCCTGCGCTCCCTACACCCGGAGCTGCGGGTGGCCGGGGTGCTGGTCAACCAGTGGCACCGCTCCCCCGTGGTGGAGGATTCGGTGGCCTACCTCCGGGAGGAGGGGCTGGTGCCGGTCTATGATACCGTGATCCGCCGCACCGACAAGGTACCGGAGAGCTCCTGGGCCCGGATGGCGGTCCAGGCCTGGAGCCCCTTCTGCTCGGCGGCCCGGGACTACCGGGCCTGGGTGGCGGAGCTGCTGGAAAAGGAGGGTATCCAGTATGGGAAAGCCTGACCTGGGGGCGCTGATCGCCCAGACCATAGCACCGCCCGCCGGGGAGCGGGACATTGAAACCATCACCGGAGAGATTCTGGACGCCAAACGGGCCGGGGGAGAGGCCATCCTTACCATCGGACGGTGCCTCATTGAGGCAAAGGACATGCTCTCCCATGGAGAGTGGCGGTCTTGGCTGGAGGAGCGGGTGGAGTTCTCGGAACGATCCGCCCAGCGGTTTATGAGACTGGCCCGGGAGTGGTCAAATCCGACAGCGCTGTCGGATTTGGGTGCCACCAAAGCATTGACTCTGTTAGCTTTGCCTCCGGAAGAGCGGGAGCAGTTTATGGCGGAAAATAATGTCATTGACATGTCCGCCCGCCAGCTGGAGCAGGCCATCAAAGAGCGGGACGAGGCCCGGGCGGCGGCCGAGCACGCTGTGGTGGAGCAGCACACGGCAGAGGCTGCCAGGGCAAAGATGGCGGAGGATATGAAGCTCCTCAATGTCCGTTTGTCTGGAGCCAACGAGGACCGGGAACAGGCCATGCAGGACGTTGCCCGTCTGGAGGCTGAACTGGCAGAGTTGAAGGCAAAGCCGGTTGAGGTGGCCGTGGAGACGGTGGTGGATCAGGCCGCCGTGGACAAGGCAAGGGCTGACGCTATTGCCGAGATGCAGGCCAAACTGGACAAGGCCAAGGACAAGCAGAAGCAAGCCGAGGCCGCTGTGGAGGTTATGAAACGCTCCATGGAGGAACAGGAGAAGGCGGCGAAGAAGGCTGCCATGTCCGGGGATGTGGAGATGGCCCAGTTCGATGCGTTTTACGGCCAGGTCAAAGAGATGGGCAATAAAATGAATGACCTGTTAATCAAGGCCAGAAGCAGGGAGGATAAGACAGTAGCCTATGTTATGGAAAAGGCCTTGCGGTATCTAGCGGAGGCATTTGGGGGGTGCGCGGAGTGAGTGCTATTGAGAAACTGAAGGAACAGCAGTCAAAAGTCCCCGTACGCTCCGCCCCTTGGATGGTAGCCGAGCAGCTTATAGATATCTGCCGCCGGGAACCGGCCTGTGCCGAGCTGATTGCCCAAGACCTGGACAACCCAGATATGTCCATCGTTGAGGCGGAGAAAAAGATCAAGGCTTTCGCAGACAAGCATAAGAGTGGGGGATCTTCC
>NZ_NFIQ01000009.1 GCF_002159455.1 Flavonifractor sp. An306 | reverse complement strand
TACCAGATACGACATGCTGGACACCTCCTTCTTGGCCTTCGTTCACCTTGCCGCCATTGCAATTCTGTTGACTTAGAACAAGTCTCCTGATTTTTCAAACAAGCCCTAGAAATATTTATTTTAATTGGGCTGTACGCACGCTTCAGGCGGCGTCAGATAGAAAACAGGACATGCAGGAGGAGAAACGTATGGGATTTTTCAGCAAGCTGTTCAAGGGGCCGGAAATCGACATGGAAAAAAGCAGGGCAAACGCGGAAAAGATGCGGGCTCTGTTCAACCAGGCGGTGGAAAACGGAGCGGATTACAAGCTGATCTTCGGCTATACCGAGGATGTATCCCGGTTTAACTACGGGTTTGTCCACGGCAGCAAGACCAAAATTGGAAATCTTCTGGTGGGGTGGAACGAGGGTAGCCAGACCATTGTGGTGGTGCCCACCGTGCCCGACCTCTCCGGCTGCGGGACGCCCACCTATTACCGCCGCGGGGAGATCCTGAAGGCCTATCGGAACAAATATCCCACCGACGCCTTTGTCATCTATCCGGACAAGAAGGGGTACATCGCCATTAACGCCTATGACTGGCTGGAGGACGAGTCCCTCTATGTCTATGTGTCCCAGGAAGAGGAGCTGGCGGCGTTTACCGACTTCTTTGTGAACCGCTTTGCGACCAAGTAATGGGAGGAAAAAGTCCCTTTCCGCTGCTTTCAGACAGCGGAAAGGGACTTTTTTGCCTATTTGAAGCCAGACTACGGGGCGAAGGCGGCCAGAATGGCGTCCACCATGGCGTTGGCCGATTCGCTTCCGGTGCTGAATATGGCGTTGAACACCCGTTCCAGGATGCGTTTTTCCGTATGGCTCAGGTGATTCAGGGTGTTGATGGACTTGTAGGAGGTGGCGCCCCGCAGGGTGCCCAGCAGCAGATCCAGCTCCTCAAAGGCAATCTCCTGGGAAGAGACATCCGCCCCGCTGTGGATGGGGGCCTGACACACCAGCTGCCGGGCGTCGGTGAGCTGCCGGGCCAACGGACCTTTTTGCCCGGGGGTCAGGCCGGACTCCAGGGCGGCGGCGGCCGCTTTCGCCACCTGCCCGGTCTGGTCCAGAGCGGCGGACAGCTGGGCGTTTCGTTTGAGGGAGGCCCCTCTGAGCTGCTTTGTAATCCCGGCTGCAACCCCCCGCAGCTGCTCCAGCAGCAGCAAAAAGGCCTGGTTCCGCTCGAAATTATCCCGCCTGGCGTTGGGGATCAGCAGGGGGTCCACCACAAAGAACTCGCCCATGGACCAGCCGTTGAACCGGGGGTCCTTGAAGACGGCGTTGAGGGTCTGTCCGTCGCCGATCAGGATATTCCCCTTCCGCAGCCGCAGGCCTCGGATGGATTTGTCGGGAATGCGGCCCAGATACCCGGTCCGGGCAACCCAGCCCACCGCGGAGGGGGAGCCGTCCCCTCCAGTGAGAGTAATGAGCTCAATGTCGGAGATCCGGTCGGTGAGGGTATTTCCCTTATCCATGGGGAACTCGTCCCGGTAGGGCTTATAGATGGAGTAGGTTTTGGGGCCGAAGGTCAGGCGCACCTCAAAATGCCGGACAGGACAGCCCGCCTTCTGGAGGCGGGACTCAATTTCCCGGCCCCAGGTAAAGGCCGGGTCGTAGGGGACGGGGGCGGTCTGGGCGATATAGTCCAGCACATCCTCCAGGCGGAACAGACCGGCGGCCTGGTCTACCCCCTCCAGCTCCACCCTGAAATAGTGGGCCTCCGCCCGCTCCGGAAGGGTGTCCACCGTATAGATATTCTGAAGCACGTCCGCCGCCGCGGCGTCCTCCGCCGTACCGGAGGAAAGCTGAGCGGCCAGCTCCGCCCCGCTGATGGCCAGCCGGGTCCGGACGGGCTCGCCGGGATAGCTGGTCTCAAAGGTGAGTGTGGAGCAGCAGCTCAGCGCCGCCAGCCGCCCGATCCCCCGGAAGCCCCGGTCGGTGCGGGCGGATTTTTTGGAGTTGCCGATGCTGATGAGGGTGCGCTCGGCCTGGTCGGCCGGAATGCCGGTCCCGTTGTCGGAGAAGGAGAGCCGCCCCTCACCGGGAGCCAGGGTAATGTGGATGAGCCCCCCTCCGGCGGGCAGGATCCCGCCGCTTACCGCCCCGTCAATGGCGTCGGCGGAGTTCTGGATGTACTCCCGGAATACCACGTAGGGGTCGGAATACATGCCTGAGGTCAGGGACTCCAGGGTGTGCTTTCCAATGATCACGCTGCCCATGTCACGCCTCCAGCAACTGAGACAGCTTGCACTGGATGTTGCGGAAAATGGCCTGGGCGGTGGTGTTCAGCAGCTCCTGTCCCGCCTCCCCGGCTACCGACGCCAGCACCGCCGCCTCAAAGTCCCTACTCCGCTGGTTGAGGAGCACTGCCAGAGCCGGCATATCCAGCTCCAGAATGGCCCGGCGGGCGGCGGTCCGCTCCTCGGGGCTGAGCATCTCCGCGTCCAGATA
Organism: Flavonifractor sp. An306; assembly: GCF_002159455.1. Lineage (GTDB taxonomy): Bacteria > Bacillota > Clostridia > Oscillospirales > Oscillospiraceae > Flavonifractor. Next base: position 65,204 of record NZ_NFIQ01000009.1, on the reverse strand, counting down.
CCGGGTGTATACCCGAATCAGCTCAAAATCCACCAGGCCCATGCCGCTTTTCACGCAGGCGTCGTGCCATTTTTTCAGCAGGCGGTCCGCCCGGAAGTCCTGGGGCGCCAGGGCGGACAGCAGATCAGCCAGCCCGTCCCGGCCGAAGAACTGGGTGAAATTCTGAAACATGTACTGCTGCTGGGCCTCGCTGGTGGACAGCAGCTCCACCATGTCCTGGTACAGGTCGGGAAACTCGCTGCATACATAGCCCTTGAGCATGTCGTATGTGGGAGAGCCGGAGCGGACCATGCCCAGCAGGGCGAGGGTCCGAGGGGTGGTGAGATAGAGCAGGTACAGCTTTTTCTGGAGGTCGGAGGGGGCCCCCAGCAGCTTCTCCGGCAAAAACTCGTTGTCGCCGATCAGGGCGATAAACTGGGTCCGCTCGTCGCCCAGCTGCTGATAAAGCCGGTTCCACTCCCGGATTTTCCGCTGGTTTTTCTCCCAGACGGCTTTCCGGGCGGCCAGCGCCTCCGGGTCTTCTCCGCCCCGGCCGCTGAGGCTGAACTCCCCTCTGGCGGCAATGAGCTTGTCGGGCATACAGAGAAAGCGCACAAACTCCTCGGCGTTTTTTCCGAAATCCGCCTCGAAGAAGGAGCGGCTGCCCACGCCCTTGCCCTGGGTGGGGATGAGCATACACTGCACAGCCCGCAGGAACTTGGCGTTCCACTGGGAGCCCACATACCCGCGCTGGTGGGCGGTAAGGGGGATGTAGCGCATGGGGAAGGAGAAGGCGGTCACTTGCCGGTCCTCCGGCAGGGAGCGGTTGATGTCGTCCTTGATGTCCAGCGTCAGCCGCATGCGGTTGTACAGGTCGGCCGGGGTATCCGCGGCGTACTGCTGGCCTTTGCCGCCAAAGGCCTCGCTGTTGTAGAGCACATAGTTGGACAGCTCGGTGATCCCGTGCTTGGCGCACAGCCGCAGCGCCCTTTCATAGGTGGGCAGGTCCTCGATGTGGTCGAAGGCCACCCGAGCGGGCCGGAGGGCGATTTCCCCCAGCCGCCTGGCCTTCTCCTCGGTGAAGAACAGGGCGTCGAGCCCCTGGTTGAAGTCCACGTATCTCCGGACCCGCTTTCCGGTTTTGGGGTTGAGGTAGGTGGCCCCCTTGCCGAAGCCGGCGGCGATGATGTCGTCGATGATCTGGTCGAAGTTGGGGGAGCGCAGCACGTTGTTGTCCATCAGCAGCAGGTCCCGCTTGGACCCGAACTCCTCCTCGATGGCGGCGATGCGCTGCTTCAGGTCGATGTAGGGAATATACTGGGGCTCCAGGGTCTGCACCGCGCAGAAGCCGCATTTGTTGCCGCAGCCCTTGGTGGCGCTCAGGAAGTAGGCGTCATGAAAGGGGTATACATAGTCGATGTCGTCCAGGATGGCGTAATCGGGCACGATCTGGTCGATGCACTCGTCGCCCGGCAGGCCCAGCTTGCCGGGCTCGTTGAGCAGTCCGCACACAGGCCTGATGCCCGTCTCCTCATAGATCTGCTGGGGGAGCATGGTAGCCGCAATACCGCCCACGGTAATCTTGTCGATGGAATCCACAAGGGTCTTGGCGTACTGGATGGCTTCTATGGTTTTGGCCCATTCAAAGGTGAACAGAGAGGTCACGTAGACCCGGTCCCACTTGGCCTCCGCCAGGGCGGCGGGGAGCCTGCCCTTGGTAAAGCGCACATGGTCTCCCAGCACATGCTTGTGGAAATAGGAGATCTTCATGAGGCCCAGCGGGGGGTATTTGTTTTTGTAGTCCGGTTCTATCAACAGTATGTTGCTCATAGCGGTTTGCAGTCCTTATCCTTAGGTGGAGAGATTGTCCTCATAATCAATCACGTAGAGGTAAAACCGCGCTCTGGTCATGGCGGTATAGAGGGTGGCGCGGGTTTCGTCCGTCTGGGGCTCGTTTTTGTAGGTGTGGTTGAGGAAAATGACGATGTCGGACTCCAGCCCCTTGAAGCTTTGGATGGTCCGGTAGGTCAGCTGATCCGCACCGGCCGGGGCGGACCCGTCGGACAGGGGATAGCCGCCCAGCGTGGTGGTATCCGCCAGGATGGAATTTTCCTTTTTCCGGTTGCTCAGGAGCATAAACCGGTCGGTTGGTACCCCCTCCCGGTCCACCAGCTTGTGAATCAGGGTATCCAGGAAGGCCAGGGCCTGGTGGGGGCGGGTAAACCGGTGGAATTCCGGCTCCACGCCCTCTATCGGGTTGGTCAGGGTATCCAGGCCCAGTCCGGTGTTCTGCTGGGCGTATTTGTAGATGTTGGCGGTGTTCCGGATGTTGTAGCGCAGCACAAAGGGGGGCTCGTCAATGAAGAATTTATCGCCAAAACTGCGGTTGAAGATATTCTGGCTCTCGTCGTAGAACACGTAGAGGGAGCCGCCCTCCTTGGTCAGCAGATTGGCGCAGTAGGCCCAGTCCTCCGTAAAGTCCTGTCCCTCGTCCACCACCACCAGATCATACTTCGGAAGCTGGGGGAGGGCGTCCAGCAGGTCGCTGTAGGCCTTCACCCCCCGGCTCTCCGGCGCGGAGAGGGCCTTGTCCTTCAGCAGGGAGTAGGCCAGCGCGTCGATGTTCCAGCAGTCCGCCTGCTCCGGCAGGATGGTGCGGACATATTCCGCCAGGGCCTTGTTGTAGCACAGATAGAGGGCGGACTGCCCGGACTGGATGCAGCGCTGGACCTTTTTGATGGCGATCCAGGTCTTTCCCGTGCCCGCGCCGCCCACCAGGAAGGCCCTGGGGTAGTGGGCCAGCAGGTCGATGACGGCCTCCTGCACCCGGTCCATCTCGGCAATCTGGATCTCCCGGTCCGCGATCAGAGCGCCGGCGGAGGGGGAGAGCATCACCCGCTTGTTGACCAGATTGATGAACTTTTTCTTGGCCTCAGGGGAGAGAAAGCTGTTTTTCTTTTTGCGGTCGCTGAGGAAATACTGAAAAATCTCCTTGATGCGGGTCTCCAGGTGATCCATGTCCTTGGGGTCGATGGTAAGGGCGGGGGGAGCGTCCACCGTCAGGTGCTCAGGGATGTAGTAAAAGGGGAAGGCAGCGGCACTGCCGTAAATGCCGGGGAAGTCCATGTCGTACTCCTCTTTGTAGGCATCCCTGAAATAGTACATGCTCTTGGATGCCTGCTCATAGGGAGACATATGGAGGAGCCGGTCTCCGTTTTTCTGGTCAAGCAGGATCCAGGTCCGTCCATTTTTGTCGATGCCGTCCCCGCCCTTGACCTCCACGCAGAGAAAGCCGTACTCAGGGCTGAAAATCAAAAAGTCGCACTCGCCCTCCTCCCGCTTTCCCTCTGCATTTTTCCACCAGCGGAGGGAGTAAAACACATGGAATTTATCGCTGAGCTGGGTTCTGCAGGCCTCAAAAAATTTGTATTCCGACTCAATTTGCCTCATCTTGAGCAGACGGGGCGGATGCATGATAGCCATACCCTATTCCTCCCAATAACCGGTGAGCTTATGCTGGCTCTGGCTGTCGAAATAGCCGCACAGATAGGCCCGGTCCAGATCTTTGTTGAAGTGCTGGCAGGAGACCTCGTTTAAAAAGAGGCAGCCCGCGCAGGCTTTTTCCTTGCTGATGCAGATGGGGTCGAAGATACATTCCTTGACATTCTCCCGGGCGGATTTCATCCAGCGGTCGAAGTAGGTCTGAAAGGCGGTGTAAAGGGCCCCCATGCTGAAGCCCTGAGAATTGGAGCAGTAGAGGAGCACGGCGGGGATATTGGGGAGGATGTACTCCGAAATGGAGCTCTTGTCCAGTCCGCAGATCTGGGAGGCCTCCCCAATGAGGGCGTGGGAGATGCTGTGGAGCAGGGTGTAGATCTTCTTGGTGATAATCCCCTGCCGGTCGGTGGGCTCGATTTCGGAAAAGGGCTTGATGCGCTCGGGGCGGAGCTGATCCAGGAACCACAGCTTCAGCCCGTACTCGCTGCGGTCCTGGGGCAGGTCCAGCTCGTCCAGCATGTCGTTGCGCAGCAGCCAGTCCAGCACCCGCTCCCGGTCCAGCTCAAACAGGACGCCCTCGGTCTCCAGCCGGGTGGCGTAGACGCAGCTCTTGCCCTTTTCCTGGGAAAAGCCCCTCAGTCTGACCCCCTCCTCGGGGCCGCACTCCTTCCGGGTATAGCCGTAGGTGGCAAACACGATGGGTACGCCGGAGCACAGCCGCACGTTGGAAAAGCCCATGGCTCTGGCGGCCCCCGTATAGTCCGGCTGGATGCCGTCCCGGACCAGGGTGGCGTCCCCCTCGGCGTCCTCCAGGGAGAGGACCACATTGGCGTGCATCAGCTCGTCGTACTCCATGATCTGCTCGGCCAGCAGCTTCAGGGTGCTGGCGGAGGAGAGGGATATGCCGCTTTCCACCTGGGCGATGGCGGAAAAGAGGGCCCCGCCGGGGTCGGCCTTCCGCTTGCTGTCCAGCACCAGCTGAACGGCGGCCTCGTCCAGGCCGGCGGCCCGCAGCTCCCCGGCCTCCCGCTGAAGCCGCTCCTCCAGCTCGCCGTCGCCGGTCACCGCGCCGTTGGCAATGGTGTCCTCGTACAGCTGCGGGGAAATCAGGCCCAGGTACTGGGCCAGGATCACCTTTTCTCCCAGCCCGTCGGTCTCCTTGTCCAGAAAGACGTCCTTGCGCTTGTCCAGCAGGTCGATCAGCGACAGGCTGAAGGGGAAAAAGTGGGCGGAATCCAGGGCGGGTTTCAGGTCCATCTTCTGGCCGCATTTGGGGCAGCGGAAGTTGAGGGGGACTCGCTTGCCGCATTTGGTGCAGATGAAATCCAGGCCGCTGCCCCGGCGGACGATGGACTCGGTGCCATGTCCGGGCACGGGGCAGTAGGGAATGTGGATGCCATCGGCGTGCCCGCACTTGCAGATGGCCACAATGCGCAACTGGGTCATGTGCTTGCCGCATGCGCAGGGCTCTTGCTCCTGCTGGCGGAACGCATCGTAGTCTTTGAACTGACGGAAGCGGCCGCAGGAGCTGCACACAAAGACCAGCGGATCCACCGAGGTGAAGATGGCGCTCTTGTCCTCGCCGGCCCGGGGGGTGAGTACGCTGCAGCTGTCCTCGTCGATGCGGTGGGGGAAATCGGCCAGCGCGGCGGCGCCGTCGGGGCTGGCGTCGGCAAAGCCGTGGACCCGCTGGTTGACCACCCGCAGCAGCCGCTTGTTGTTGACGCCGGCCAGGGGAGCGCTGTTCCAGCGGTCCACGTGAACCGCGTAGGTGAGGCCGCCGCCGCTCTGGGTGAAGTCCACCCAGCTGCCGGGCAAATATTTATAGAGCGCCTGTTGGACGCCTCTGTTCATTTTGTTTTTATCCGCCATGACTTCCTCCTTATCGCAGCTCAACCGTCACCTGTCTGTCGGTGTCTCTGAGGCTTCGCATCACGTGGAACTGGCACTCCTCAAAGGCCTGGGTCAGGTAGGTGTTGGGTTTGAAATCACCGGCGGTCAGCTTCTGAACCAGTTCATCAATCATCCGGTCCACAGTCCGGCGGTACAGGCTGCCGATGGATGTGTCGTCGTCGGAGCACTTGTAGATCTGCCGGGCATGGTCCTTCAGCGCCTCCGCCGTGATGGTTCCGCTGAGCAGGGCGGCCTTCAGTTCCTCCACCCTGCCGATGTTGCCCATACCCGGGGTGTATTTCAGCTGGTACAGGTAGTAGTTGAGCAGCAGGCCGGAGACAATGCCGGGCAGGGTGCTCTCCACGGCCTTGGCGGCCCAGCGGTTGATGGAGACCGGGTCCACCAGGATGTCCTTGAACTCGTGGAACTTGTTGAAGTTGCGCAGATAGCTCTGGTCCTTTTCCCGGGAGGGGCGCATGATGTCGATGACCAGGCCGGTGTGCTTTCTGCCTACCCGGGAATAGGCCTGGATGTACTCGGCGGTGTTGCCCGGCATCCCGTAAAACAGCATCAGGTTGAAGCGGTCGGCGTCCACGCCGTGGGAGATCATGCTGGTGGCCGCGATCATGTTGAAGTCCAGCTCCTGGATGACGCTTTTGGCGTTCTCAATGGCGGAGAGGGTGGCCCGCACCTCCTGGAAGGTGTCGTCGCCGGTCATCTTCCTGGCCCGCAGGGGAGGAATGCCCTCCTCCAGCAGCTCGGTGTTGATGGGGTCCTCCAGGCCCTGGAGCACTCGGTTGCTCTCCAGCTTGACGTTGTTGTACTCCAGAATGATCCAGTAGTCCTCCAGCAGCTGCTTTACCTGGGCAATCTGCTGCGCCTCATCTCCGGGCAGGTCCATCCCCTCCCAGGCGAGCACTTCCTCGGGGTGCTGATAGAGCTGCCAGACCACCCGCTTCAGGTACTGCAAAGAGAAGGCCACGCTGTTGACAATGGCCTTTCCGAAGGGGGCGTAGCCCAGGATGATGCGGCTGACGTCGTTGGGGTCCACCTTGGCGTAGAAGTTGTGGTCCAGGTAGGGGGAGGCGGCCGGAAAGCGGATGGCATTTTTCCAGTACAGGTGCTTGGCCTGCAGCTCATAGGCGGAGATGGTGGCCGTGGCGCCGATGACCTTCAGGCCCCGGCGGCACCCGGACAGGTGCTTGATGAAGTATTCCAGGAAGGTCTCGTAGTGGGCGTCATAGGTGCCCAGGGATTCCCGGATCAGGTGCAGCTCGTCCTGGACCAGCAGGGTGGGGGCCGGGTCCTTCATGGATACCCGCCTGAAGTCAAAGGGGGTACACTGGCACCCGGGAACCAGGCACTGGGTCTTGTCGGTAAAGCCGTGGTGGGGACACTCGAACTCCGCCCCCGCCAGCAGATTGTGGAATCTGGAGTTGAAGCCGATGGCGGACATCTTGTCCACGGTGGAGATGATCACGCTGGGCAGGTAGCGGTAGATGTCGTCGTCCACCATGTAGAGGGGCAGCGGCCCCTGGGAGGGACAGTCCTGGTTGCGGCAGACGTGCTGCAGGGAGTTGGAGGAGGGCTCGTAGACCACATGGACGTCCTTTCCGCCGCAGAAGGGGCACACGTCCAGCAGGCGGTGCTTCTCATCCCGCTCGTCATTGGTCATCCCGGCCAGGCGCTTCTGCTCCTCCCGGTCGATTTTGTTGGGGGTGTTTCCCTCCCCCACAAAATAGCCCAGGCTGAAGCTTGCCCCGCCCAGTTTTTGCTCCCGCCGGAGCAGCTCGGCGCAGGCCAGGATGTTGGACACACGCTGCACCTGCTGCACGGACAAAAGCCGGAGGGGGTACTTTAAAATGGCGGTGACGCCGTATTGCTTGTCCCGCATCCGGTCAAAAAACAGGTTGAACACCATGATGCCCAGGAAGGCCTCGGTCTTGCCGCCGCCGGTGGGGAAGTAGAGGATATCAATGTCGTCGGTCTTGGCCTTGTTGACCAGCCCTTCGTCCAGCATCAGCTCGGGCTCGTGGGCGGCCACGTCCAGGATCAGGGAGACCACAAAGACGATCTGGAACAGACGCCAGCTGGAATAGCCCTTGGCCGAGCGCTTGAAGGCCATATTCATATAGCGGAAGGCGTCCCGGATCATGTTGTAGTTGCGGATCAGGTCTACGCCGGTTTTGAAGCGGCGGATCTCCAGGTCAAAGCCGTTGATCTCCTCCGCGAACTGTTCTCTGCCCGCCTCGGTCAGGCCGCAGGCCCGCTCGTCATAGTCCTCCTTCCACTTCTCCAGCTCCGCCAGCATACCCTGGTGAATGCGCTCCAGGGTCCCCACCGGGTCGGAGATCAGCGCGTCGAAGGGGACGGCCAGCTTATCGTTGGTTTTCAGCCGGTTCTGGATAAAGACAGGCACGTGGGTGGTCTGGATCTCCTGCCTGTCCGGGTCGCAGTCCACGTTGCAGTTGTTTCCCAGGGCGTAAACCCGCTTGTCGTATTTGTAGTCGTCGGAAAAATACTCCAGCTCGATGGGCACCAGGCTGGTGTTGACGCACCGCACCCGAAGCCCGGAGTTGAAGAGGACCGGGATGCGGTAGCGGTTGTTTTTCTTCACCGACTGGACGGCGCCCACGCTCTCGTCCTCAAAGGGGGTCTCGTTGCTCAGAGAGACGGTGACCAGCAGACTGTCCCCGTTTCCCCGCACATCCACGGCCAGAGAGTAGGCAAACCTGGGGGACATGTCGAACTCCTCCCGCTGGATCTGCCTGGCGATGTAGGCCTCCCACTCCTCCTCGCCCAGCAGCTCGCCGATGCCCACCTGCTCCCGGAACTGGCAGCGGACCATCCGGGGATGCTCCCGGACGGCGGCGTACATCCGGTCCAGGTGCTCCTCGATGGACTGGTACAGCGGATGGTTCTGGGGCAGGCTGCCGCAGTCAAATTCCGGGCAGTAGACGTCGGAGAGGGCCAGCTCGAAGCAGGTGTTGTCCTGATCAATGGCGATTTTTTCATAGATGGGCAGCAGCTGCACCTTGTGCCGGGCCATTTCCTGGGACAGCCGGCCGTCCAGATAGGCCTGGGCCAGGTCGGAAAAGCCGGGGTAGGTCTGCTGGAGGTCGAAGGCGGTGCAGAAGTTTCGAAGGAAGAATTCCTGCTGCTGCTGCAGGGTGGGCAGCACCCGGAAGAAGAAATTGCCCTGGGGGGAAATTGCAAGGCGGGCCTGGTCCACGTCCTGTTTGGGGATGCGGAAATCCACCCCCAGCTGCTTGATGAGGACGCGGGAGGAAAAGCTGTCGGCGGTGTTCTGGGGCGAGAGCTTGCCTACAAAAATGCGGTCCTCCGGATTGTAGAAAACGATCTGCTGCTTGTCGGTGCCGGAAATGGCGGTGATGAACCGCTGGGCGATGCCCCTGGCGAGAAGTTCACGATGATTGGACATACAGTTTCCACCCCTTTTCAGGCCTGATCCAGGCCGGTCTCCCCGCCCATGGATGCGCGGAGCAGGTCTATGTACACGTTGGCTCCCTTTTGGGCGGAGAGCACCACCACCAGATGATCCTTTGCCCTGGTGCAGCCGGTGTAGAGGAAGTTGACGTTTTTCACAAAGGCCTCCTGCTTCTGCTCCTGCTCCTTTTCGTCGTCGAAGGAGAGGAAATCATGGAGGCTGACGGCCCGCTCATGGCCGCCCAGCGGGCGGAGCCCGGCCAGAATGACCGCGCGGAAATCCAGCCCCAGCGAGCCCTCGATGGTGGCGAAGGTGACGCCGGTGCGGGAGCCGTAGGTGGCTCCGGCGCTTTCTCCGGAGGTGAGAAGGGTGGGGGGCTGCCAGCCCTCCCGCTGAAACCGCTCCTCCAGGTCGGGAAAGAACTCATAGCTGTCGGTGCTCCAGCCAGGCGGGGTATATCTGGTGCGCCGGTTGTAAAAGAGCACGGCGATATCCACCTCGCTGAGCCCCTCCGCCTCCAGCAGATGCCGGATGGCGGCGCAGACCGCGTCCTCCTCGCCCTGGTTGGACCACGCCGGCGGCTCCACCAGCCGGGGCGGAGGCCCGTCGTGAATGGACTCACCCAGCAGAAAGAGCTCGGGATCGGAGGCCAGGTCCGCCCCGATGGCAGCACCGCGCTGCTTGGCTTCCTCCACAAAGCGCTGGACGGCCTGGTTGATCTGCCTGGAGTTTCGGTAATTGGTCTTGAGGTGGAGGGTTTTTCCCCGGTATTCCGGGTATTGGGCGCCGCCGCCCTGCCAGGGTGCGGTGCCCTTTTTGATGTTGTTCTTGATGTCCTGAGACTTGTCCCCGGCGATGACGAACACATGGTCGTCGGCGTTTTTGCTGCTCAGCAGGTTAAAGCAGAAGCGGTACCACTCCGGTTTGAAGATCTGCACCTCGTCGATGAAGATGCCGTAAAACCGGTCCGTGACCTTGCCCTCGGCCAGAGCGGTGTTCACCGTGTCAAACAGCCGGGTATAGTACTCGGGGGTGCCGTGCCGGAGACCGTCCTGGGTGGGGGAGGGCAGGCGGTTCCGGTCCAGCAGGTGCTTGCACAGCCCGTAAAAGGTGAGGCAGCGCACATTTTTGTGGGTGAAGCCGGCCTGAGCGATGGCCCACTGGTAATAGTGGTACAGATTCCGGTTGTAGCAGGTGATCAGGAAGGTCTGGTCCGGATTCAGGCTGGCCAGCTTGAAGCACTTTGAGATGAGCAGCACGCTCTTTCCGCTGCCGGCGCAGGCCAAAATCAGCTGGTTGCCCTTGGTGAGCCGGTTGACCAGGTTGATCTGCTGGTTGTCCAGACGGTAGGACTGGACGGCCCGGTCTCTGGAGGTGAGCTCGCCGTCCCTGGCCTGGATGGAGGCCGTTTCGTCCAGAAAGACCACCCTGGGAATGGTGAGCTCCGGGCACAAGCGCTGAAAGACGTTGTTGACCAGTTCCTCCCGCAGAGGCTCGGCAGGCGGCAGCCTGCGCAGCAGCTCCTGGGGACCGGATTTCCGGAGGGCGGAAAGCTGGTCCTGGAAGAGCACATGCTCCCGGCAGAAGGCCTGCGCCTGGTCGCTCAGCGTGCCCTCCAACTGGTTGGAGTCGATGTTGGGCAGCACGAAGCACACGTTCATGGCGTGCTGCAGCTTGCCCTGGGTGTCGGTCAGGTAGCGGCTTTTTTCCAGCTGGCTGCGCAGCTCGGTCTCCAGGGTGCCGTAGACCACGGGGGAGGAGAAGCTCTGGAGCAGCAGCTGGGCGGCATCTCCACTGGAAACCGGGAAAAAACGAAATAAAAAGAGCCCCTGGGGCAGAAGCAGCAGGCTGAACAGCTCGGGCACGCCGTTGGCGGATTTCTTCCTGGGATTGATGTGGAGCACATAATAGGCCATGTCCTCTTCGGCAAAGAGCCGCTGCAGGGTCCGTGTGAAGGCCCGCTCTTCGGCTGTCAGCTCAAGCTGGAGGTATCGTTCCGGATATACTTGCATATCGCCCATCCCCCTCGCTCCCGTGTATGGATTGTCAAACAGACGGGAGCCCTGATTCGCGTATATTCTGCACCATTATACACCATTTGGCATATAGTTACAACGGGTCTCCCTCTTGCAAAAGAGCGGTTTCCCCGTATAATAGGAGAAAAGATCCCGGAAGGAGTGGAGCCCGTGTCAAATACCACCAAGCAGGCGCTGGAGGCGTCCCTGAAGCGGATGCTGCTGCAGAAGCCGCTGGACAAAATTACCATTCGGGACATTACGGAGGACTGCGGCGTCAGCCGGATGGCCTTCTACTACCATTTCAAGGATATTTACGACCTGGTGGAGTGGTCCTGTGTGGAGGATGCCGCCCGGGCGCTTCAGGGAAAAAAGACCTACGATACCTGGCAGGAGGGGCTGGAGCAGATCTTTGAGGCGGTGCTGGAGAACAAAGCTTTCGTACTCAACGCCTTCCGCTGCATCAGCCGGGACCAGATGGAGCGCTTCCTGTTTCAGCTGACCTACGGCCTGCTCCGGGACGTGGTGGAGGAAAAGAGCCAGGGCGTGGACATCGCCGAGGCGGACAAGGCCTTCATCGCGGAGTTTTACAAATACAGCTTTGTGGGGGTTATGCTGGACTGGATCAGGCAGGGCATGCAGGCCGATTACCGGATGATTGTGCAAAAGGTGGGGGCCACCATGCGGGGGAACATTGTCAACTCCATCCAGAACTTTGCCGCTCAGGCATGAAATCTTTACAAAACAGGCCCGATGATCAAAAACTGATCATCGGGCCTGTTTTGTAAATGGCGGACGGCGGGAAAAAGGGGTAGGATAAGGGCTGTAAGCAGACAGCGAAACCGTGAAAACGGTGACATATGGAAAGGTGGCTCTTTTTATGGCAAAGAATCTTGGGAAACTGACCGCCGTCGCTGCCGCCGGCCTTGCCGGCGCGGGCGCGGCCGTGATGCTGGCGAAAAAGGCGACGCAGGCCCAGAAGGCCTCCGGCGGGGAGAAATTGGAGGATTACCGCAACACCGAGTTGGGGCGGCAGCAGAAAAACCGCAAGGGCATTTACTACTCCAGCGGCAACTACGAGGCCTTTGCCCGCCCGGAGAAGCCGGAGGGTGTGGAGGAGAAAAACGCCTACATCGTGGGCAGCGGCCTGGCCGCTCTGGCGGCCGCCTGTTTCCTGGTGCGGGACGGCCAGATGCCCGGCTCCCACATCCACATTCTGGAGGCCATGGACGTGGCCGGCGGCGCCTGCGACGGCATCTGCGACCCCGCCCGGGGCTATGTGATGCGGGGCGGCCGGGAGATGGAGAACCACTTTGAATGTCTGTGGGATCTGTTCCGCTCCATCCCCTCCCTGGAGAAGCCCGGGGCCTCCGTGCTGGACGAGTTTTACTGGCTCAACAAGCACGACCCCAACTACTCCCTGTGCCGGGCCACCGTCAACCGGGGCCAGGACGCCCACACCGACGGGAGATTCAACCTGAGCCAGAAGGGTTGTATGGAGATCGTCAAGCTCTTCATGACCCCCGACGAGGACCTGTATGACAAGACCATTGAGGACGTGTTTGACGACGAGGTGTTCTCCTCCACCTTCTGGCTCTACTGGCGGACCATGTTTGCCTTTGAGAACTGGCACAGCGCCCTGGAGATGAAGCTCTATTTCCAGCGCTTCATCCACCACATCGCCGGCCTGCCCGACTTCAGCGCCCTGAAATTCACCCGCTATAACCAGTACGAGTCCCTGATCCTGCCCATGCAGAAGTACCTGGAGGCGGCCGGGGTGGACTTCCGGTTCGGTACCGAAGTGACCAACGTGCTCTTTGATATCCGGGGAGGTAAAAAGACGGCCACCGCCATCGAGTGCAAGGTCAACGGGGTGGAGCAGGGCATCGTGCTGACGGAAAACGACCTGGTGTTCGTCACCAACGGCTCCTGCACCGAGGGCACCATCTACGGCGACCAGGACCACGCCCCCAACGGAGACGCGGAGGTGCGCACCAGCGGCTGCTGGAGCCTGTGGAAAAACATCGCCAGACAGGACCCGGCCTTCGGCCGCCCGGAGAAGTTCTGCTCCGACGTGGGCAAGACCAACTGGGAGTCGGCCACCATCACCACCCTGGACGACAGGATCCTCCCCTATATCACCAACATCTGCAAGCGGGATCCCCGCACCGGCAAGGTGGTCACCGGCGGCATCGTCAGCTGCCAGGACTCCAAGTGGCTGCTGAGCTGGACCATCAACCGCCAGGGCCAGTTCAAGGCCCAGAACCCCGAACAGGTGTGCGTCTGGGTGTACGGCCTGTTTACCGACGTGCCCGGCGACTATGTAAAAAAAACCATGAAGGATTGTACCGGCAGGGAGATCACGGAGGAGTGGCTGTACCACCTGGGCGTGCCTGTGGAGCAGATTGCCCAGCTGGCCCGGGAGAGCGCCGTGTGTGTGCCCACTATGATGCCCTATATCACCGCCTTCTTTATGCCCCGGACCAAGGGGGACCGGCCGGACGTGATCCCCGACGGCTGCGTGAACTTTGCCTTCCTGGGCCAGTTCGCCGAGACCCCCCGGGACACCGTGTTCACCACCGAGTACTCCGTGCGTACCGCCATGGAGGCGGTGTACGGCCTGCTGGGGGTGGACCGGGGTGTGCCCGAGGTGTGGGGCAGCGTGTATGATATCCGGGCGCTGCTGGACAGCTCGGTGTGCCTGATGGACGGCCGCTCCCCGCTGGACATGGAGCTGCCCGGGCCCCTGAACCTGCTGAAAAAGCCGGCTCTCAAGATGCTCCGGGGCACTGTGGTGGAGCAGCTGCTGCGGGAGCACCATATCCTGCGGGACCGGCAGCAGTAACTCCGGCGCAAAGGGAAGAAAGACCAGGCGGCCCCCGCCGCGCAGCATGAGCTGCGCGGCGGGGGCCGCCTTTCTGCGCGCAATCAATGGCCCTGAGGAATCAGATGGGCCTGCAGGTGTTCCAGAAACAGCTCCGCCGCCCGGGAGAAGATCTGGGATTTTTTCCAGACCAGGTACATGCCCAGCTCCAGCCTGGGCCGCAGGGGCCGGAAACAGAGGTTGCTGCCGGTGGTGTTCACCAGCTTGTCCAGGGTAAAGGCGTAGCCCATACCCTCGTCCACCATCAGGGAGGCGTTGTAGATGAGATTATAGGTGGCCACGGTGTGAAGCTCCGAAGGCTCCTTTCCCAGCCAGCGGTACAGGCCGCTTTTGTTGTCTACCTGCCGGGAGAGGATCAGGGGCTTGTCCCACAGGTCCCGGGGCGAAACGGTCTCCCGAGCCGACAGCGGGCTGTCCCGCCGCATCAGGACGCCCCAGGTGTCCTTCATGGGCAGCTCCAGATAGCGGTACTTTATTTTGTCGATATCGCCCAGAAGGACGCCGAAATCCAGCAGTCCCTTGTCCAGCCGCTCGCACACATCCACGGCGTCTCCGCTGACAATGTGAAAGCGGATGCCCGGGCAGCTCTTCTGCAGCTGCTTGGCGGTCCGGGCCAGCTGGCGCACGCCGTCGGTCTCGCCGGTGCCGATGTAGATATCCCCGCTGACGGCGTCGTTAGACCGGGCCAGCTCCTGTTCCGTCCGGTTCACCAGCTCCAGGATTTCCTCCGCCCGCTTTCGCAGCAGCATGCCCTCCTCGGTGAGGGTGATCTTCCGGTTGCCCCGGACCATCAGCTGCTTGCCCAGCTCCTCCTCCAGCTCCTTGAGCTGCCGGGAGAGGGTGGGCTGGGTGAGGTGCAGCGACTGGGCCGCCGCCGAAATATTCTGCTCCCTTGCCACCGCCAGAAAATACTGCAGTACCCGCAATTCCATCGGCGCCACCTCCCATTGGTCTGATGATAGCATAAATCAAATATAGGTTTCAAGCATAATAAAGTATTCTATATAGGTATTTGTTATTGCGACTAGCTGGTGATAAAATGAAGGCAAAGACCACGGGAAACAGGGGTGCAACATGGATTTAGAAGCATTTTTGGACCATCTTAATAGCGGAAGGCCGGTACAGGGGGGCGGAGAGGCCCATCTGTTCATGCACGGCGTCAGCCAGCAGGCCCTGCGCCTCACGGCCGAGATCAACAGCGGCTACCACCAGCCGGAGGAGCTGCGGGACCTGTTCTCCCAGCTGATCGGCAAGCCGGTGGACGGGAGCTTCGCTTTCTTTCCGCCCTTTTACACCGACTGCGGCAAGAACATCCACATCGGCAAAAACGTCTTTGTCAACATGGGCTGCAAGTTTCAGGACCAGGGGGGCATTTTCATCGGGGACGGGGCCCTCATCGGCCACAACGTGGTGCTGGCCACCCTCAACCACGCCAAATCCCCCAGTGACCGGGCCAGCATGATCCCCGCTCCCATCCACATTGGGAAAAACGTCTGGATCGGCGCAAACGCCACCATTCTGCCCGGCGTGACCATCGGTGACGGCGCCATTGTGGCGGCGGGAGCCGTGGTGGCCGGGGACGTGCCGGAAAACACAATCGTGGGCGGCGTGCCTGCCCGGGTTATCCGCCCGTTGAGCGAGGAGGAACTGCAATGAGCAAACAGGTTTTGGTACTCTCCACCAGCCCCCGGAAGGGCGGCAATTCCGACGCCCTGGCCGACGAATTTGTCCGGGGCGCCCGGGAGGCCGGGCACAGGGTGGAGAAGATCACGTTGTACGACAAGACCATCGGATTCTGCAAAGGGTGCCTGGCCTGCCAGAGCACCGGACGCTGCGTCATTCACGATGACGCGGATACCATCGCCCAGGCCATGGGGAGCGCCGACGTGCTCGCCTTTGCCACCCCCATCTACTACTACGGCATGTGCGGCCAGATGAAAACCATGCTGGACCGGGCCAATCCCCTGTTCCCCTCTGATTATCAGTTTCGGGAGGTCTATCTGCTGGCCTCGGCGGCGGAGGAGGACGGGCACACGGTGGACGGGGCCGTTACCGGCCTGCAAGGGTGGCTCTCCTGCTTTGAAAAGGCCCGCCTGGCGGGAACGGTCTTTGCCGGAGGGGTCACCTCGGTGGGGGAGATCCAGGGCCACGACGCCCTGCGGCAGGCCTATGAGCTGGGCCGGAATCTGTAAGGAGGACAGAACGTATGCATTCCAGGTATAACGGCTATTCCTTCCCTCTGCGGGACACCGTGGAGCGGGAAAAGGTGCGCTTTCACAACCGCTACGGCATTGAGCTGGCAGGCGACCTGTACTTGCCCAAGGGATTTTCCGGCAGGCTGGCCGCCGTGGCGGTGGCCGGGCCCTTCGGCGCGGTGAAGGAGCAGTGTGCCGGGCTGTACGCCGAGGAGCTGGCCGGCCGGGGCTTTGCGGCCCTGGCCTTTGACCCCTCTTTCATTGGGGAGAGCGGCGGCGAGGCCCGGAACGTGGCCTCCCCTGATATCAACACCGAGGACTTTTCCGCCGCGGTGGACTTTCTCTCCACCCGGACGTTTCTTGACCCGGAGAAAATCGGCATCCTGGGCATCTGCGGATGGGGCGGCATGGCCCTCAACGCCGCCGCCATGGATACCCGGATCAAGGCCACCGTCACCTCAACCATGTACGACATGACCCGGGTAAACGCCAGGGGCTACTTTGACGCCGCCGACAGCGCCGACGCCCGGTATGAGACCAGAAAAGCCCTCAACGCCCAGCGGACGGAGGACTACAGAACCGGGACCTGCGCCCGGGCGGGGGGCGTGGTGGACCCGCTGCCGGAGGACGCCCCCTTCTTTGTCAAAGACTACTACGACTACTACAAGACCCAGCGGGGCTATACCGAGCGGTCCCTCAACTCCAATGACGGCTGGAACGTGACCTCCGCCCTGTCCTTTCTCAATATGCCCATCCTGCGCTACAGCAACGAGATCCGCAGCGCCGTGCTGGTGATCCATGGGGAGAAGGCCCATTCCTGCTATTTCAGCAAAGACGCCTTTGCCGACATGGTGAAGGACAACCTCTACGCCGGAAACAAGGAGCTGCTCCTCATCCCCGGGGCGGTTCACACCGATCTCTACGACAGAAAGGACATCATTCCCTTTGACCAAATCCAGCGGTTTTTTGAGGTTCATTTGAAGTGAACGTCAGGGGGGAGGGGAAGGCTTTGAAGCGCTTGTGGATGCTTCTGCTTCTGCTGGGCCTCTCCGCCTGCGCCGCCGGGGAGACCCCGGCAGTTCCCACCACGCCCACGCCCCAGGCGGCGGAGACGGCAGAGACGGAGAGCACCGGACAGGAGGAAACCAGGTTGAAGATTACGGTAAGAGACGAGGAACTGCCGGCCACCTTTGCGGACAACAGCTCCGCGGAGGCGTTCCGGGAATTGCTGGCCCAGGGGCCGCTGACCATTGAGATGGCGGACTACGGCGGCTTTGAAAAGGTGGGGGCGCTGGGTACGGAGCTGACCAGAAACGACCGGCAGATTACCGCCCAGCCCGGCGACGTGATCCTCTACCAGGGCAACCAGATCACCATTTACTACGGCACCAACTCCTGGAGCTTTACCCGGCTTGCCACCATCGACGATCCCACCGATCTGGAGGAAAAGCTGGGGGCGGGCACGGTCTCCGTTACATTTTCTCTGACATAGGAGGTTATTTATATGGCAGTCAAGCAGACGGCGGGCAGGGATGCCCTGGGGGAGTTCGCCCCCAAATTTGCGGAGCTGAACGACGACGTGCTGTTCGGGCAGGTCTGGAGCCGGGAGGATAAGCTCTCCCTGCGGGACCGCTCCCTGGTTACCGTGGTGGCCCTGATGGCCCAGGGACTGGTGGACAGCTCCTTCCAGTATCATCTGACCACCGCCAGACAGAACGGCATCACCCGGCAGGAGATTGCCGAGATCCTGACCCACGCGGCCTTCTATGCAGGCTGGCCCAAGGCCTGGGCGGCCTTCCGCATGGCCAAGGAGGTGTGGGCCGAGGACGCCGGAGAGGACGGCAAGGCCCGGCACCAGCGGGAGATGGTCTTTCCCATCGGTGCCCCCAACGACGGCTTTGCCCGGTATTTTGTGGGTCAGAGCTATCTGCAGCCCCTTTCCACCAGTCAGGTGGGGGTGTACAACGTGACCTTTGAGCCGGGCTGCCGCAACAACTGGCACATCCATCGCGCCGATCAGGGGGGCGGCCAGCTGCTGCTCTGCGTGGCCGGCCGGGGCTACTATCAGGAGTGGGGCAAGCCGGCCCGGGAGCTGCGCCCCGGAGATGTGGTGAACATCCCCACAGGGGTGAAGCACTGGCACGGGGCCGCCCCGGACAGCTGGTTCTCCCACCTGGCTCTGGAGGTGCCCGGCGAGAACTGCTCCAATGAGTGGCTGGAGGCCGTCGCCGACGAGGACTACGGCAAACTGGTCTGAGGCGGCCGCACGCAACTGCATAAGCGCCCCCATCTGGAAAAGATGGGGGCGCTTTGCTCGTTTGATGCACAATTTGCGGGCGGGCTACACCGTGCCCTTCCATACCCGGGCCAAGATGTCCTTGAGCACCAGCAGAGCGTCGGTGCGGTTGTAGCCGTAATCTACCTGTAATTGGGTGAGCATCTCCTGCAGGCCGGGGGCATAGTCGTTGACCTTTACCCTGTCCTGGTAGGTGGTCAGCACCGGGTACTTTTTACTCCAGACCTTGTTCCAGTCGATTTTGGCCTGGGCCTCCTCGCTGACGCTGTCCAGCATCTGCTGGGCCTGCTGCTCGTCAAAGTCGTAGGCAATGAGCTCGTCCAGCGTCATGTGGTAGAGCATGGCCAACCTCTTGGACTGGCGGATGTCTGGAAGGGTCTCGTCTGTTTCCCAAAGTTAAGGATATGGATACAGATTAATCAATTTTGCCGATAAAGCGGTAGTAAATCTCAATCTCTTGCTCTCTCATACCATCCTCGCCTTTAGTGGCCTCGTGGATGACGATTTTTTCAATCAGGGTATTGAGAAGTTCGGCAGTTAGTTCCGTGGGGTTGGCGTACTGCTTGATGAGGGCGACCCATTTTTCGGCATCCAGGGCAGTTTGCTGCTCTGCGGACAGCTCCGCTTGCAAGCGGCTAATCCTCTCCTCAAGTTCCAGCTGTTCTGCCTGGTACTTTTTAGTCAGCAGATTGAAGTTATACTCGGTGATGCGTCCGGCGGACCAGTCCTCATACATTCGGACAAATTTTCCGTCCACTTCTGCCTTGCGCTTTTCCGCCCGTTTCAGTTCGGATTCCTGACGCTTGGCGACGGTCATGCGTTCCCGGTCACCGTTTTTCAAAATCTGCTGCAAGAGTTTTTCTTCGCTCAGCTGTGCCCGATGGGACCAATACTGGATTCTGGACAGCACATAGACATAGAGTGTGTCATAGCGGATATAATGCGCCGAGCATTGTGTCCCCATCTGTCCGTACTGGCTGCAAGTGAAATGGCTATACGGTGTTTTGTTTTGCCGGTTCGTGCCGAAGCGCATAGACCAGCCACAATCTGCACATTTTACAAGACCGGCGAAAATCTGCGTTGTAGCATCCTTTTGCTGCCGCCTACGGCTGGTGATCTGCTTTTGTACCTGTTCAAACACATCCCGGCTGATGATCGCCTCATGGGTGTTTTCCACCCGAATCCATTCTTCTTTCGGCTTGCGCACCTTTTTCTTGTTTTTATAAGATATGTTGGTCTGCTTATTGTGTACGCTGTTGCCGATGTAGGTTTCATCTTGCAAGATACTTTTGACCTGAGCAATCGTCCAGGCATAGGATTTTTCTTCCGGCGCATTGGCATAGATATTGGCGAAAGTTCCATACCGCTGATAATTGAGCCAGCCCGCAGTCGGGACTTTCTCTGCAATCAGGGCCTTGGTGATCTTCGCTGCACCCGCCCCATGAAACGCAAGGTCAAAGATTTTCTCGATGATCCAGCGGGTTTCTTCGTCTATGGCCAAAGTGTTTTTGACTTCGGGATGGCGGATGTATCCCAGCGGCGCATAGGCAAAAGTGCGTTCTCCGGCAGCAAATTTGGCACGGAGCGCCGTTTTCACCTTGCGGCTGGTATCCTTTGCAAACCATTCGTTGAAAAGGTTCTTGAACGGCACAAAATCCGAAAGTCCTTTTTCGGTGTCCTCGTTTTCGGCCACGGCAATGTAGCGAATCTGCTTTTCCGGGAACACAAATTCCAGATAGTAGTCCATCATCACGTGTTCACGGCCAAAGCGACTGAGATCTTTGGTAACGATGCAGTTGACCTTTCCGGCCTCCACATCATCCATCATCCGCTGAAAGCTGGGACGCTCGAAGTTTGTTCCGCTCCATCCGTCATCGACATACTCGCCATACACCGAAAGGCCATGTTCCTTTGCGTACTGCTGCAAAATGGTGCGCTGGGTCTCAATGCTCACGCTGTCGCCATAGTTTTCGTCGTCACGGCTGAGACGCATATAGAGTGCGGTATTGTAAGGTTGTTTCACGGTAAAAATCCTCCTTTTAATCGAAACAACCCACGCTTACAATACTTCTGCTTTTATTATACCGTAAGCGTGGATGTGGTTCAACGACATTTTGTTGTGGGTTTATCCAGCGTTGCGGGCGGCATACTGGACCACTTTTTCAATCAGCTTGTCCATGGGCTTTCCTGACTGGGAGAAATGCTCGGATACCCGAATCCGGGTATTGCCGCAGTAAAAGTATTGAATGCCATCCGGCTCTGTGACATAGACCGAGGTGTTCTCCAGTGTCGGTTCGGGTTCATCCTTCCAGCTGCGCCATTCTTCCAGAGTTTCCAACGGCGGCTCAAAAATCGGTTCAAAGCAGGATTCAATGTCGATATAACCATCGTCGGGTTCGCTCATAAAATCTTTGTGTTTTCTCATGCAGTTTCCTCCATCAATTAAAGTTCCATATCCTGCGACTTGCGGCGGGAAGGTTGATTGTGCTGCTTTGTTTGCCGAGTCAGAGTCAAAATGGCATCAAGAAAAGCCCGCACCTTCTCGGGTGCGAGCTTGACAGCTTCCAGATAGGGCCGTGCCTGTTCTTTCAGCGACTCATATCGCTGTTTCCAGACAGCGGCACTTTTTTGTGCGCTTTGCAGTTTTTCTTCCAAACGGCTGTTTTCCGCCTTGGCAAGAATCCCGTTGACCGCATAATCCTTGAGTGTGCTGCACTCGGATGGGGTCAGAGTGATATTGCCGGTGATCGCCTTTTTCCCCATGGAGCGGATTTCCTGTACGGTCAGGGCGGTGGTGCGCTGTTCTTTGGTCTGCTTTTGCAGGGATTGCAGTTCCTTCTGCTTTTTCTCAACGGCAGCCTGTGCAGTGTCCAGCGCCTGCTCTGTCTGAGCGATTTGAGCGGTCACATCTTCTAGCCGCTGCTGCTCCTGTGCCACTTTGAACTGGGTCACAGTCAGATGTTCTTCGGTGCTGCCACGCTCTCCACGCTCCACATCGGTATATCCGGCAGCTTTCATATAGTTGAAGAAATCGTCTTGCAAGACACTGTATGATGTCCGCAGGACTTTCTTGCCCTTGGAGGTCAGAAGCGGATTACCCTGCTCATCCAAAGCTACCTTGGATTCCCACTTTTTACTGCGGCTGACCTGCATGAT
This sequence comes from Flavonifractor sp. An306, assembly GCF_002159455.1. Lineage (GTDB taxonomy): Bacteria > Bacillota > Clostridia > Oscillospirales > Oscillospiraceae > Flavonifractor. The sequence continues at coordinate 43,840 of NZ_NFIQ01000009.1, read as the reverse complement.
GGTCTCCTTGACTGTGCCCACAAGGGCCTTATCTTTGCACCGCTTCGACCAGAGAATCTGTTTTTCCACCACCGGGATATAGACCACGTGAAGGTGGTAGTGATACACATCCTGCCCCAGAGCTTCCGACATAGCCCGGTTGCGTTCATCGGCGTGCATGACAGCAGAGAGAATATACTGCTCACCACCCACAATCTCCACGGCAGCTTTGTATGCGTCGGTGTAAAATTGCTTGGCATACTCGTAGCCGCCGTGATTGTGGAAGTAAGCGGAGTTCACATCAAAAATCAGTTCTCCATATTTCACCGCATCGGCTTTCAGTCCACGGGTGGAGATAACGCCATCGGCAATCATCTGATCGAACATGGCAGCATAGCTGTCGGTGGGAGCTTTGAAGTGGATATTCCGGTAGGTTTGGGTGGTATCAATATCCTGGTTGGAGTAGCTGTCCTTTTCTCGTTCGTTATGTTCCTGAACTTTCGCCACATCATCAAGTGTGGGCAAGTCCTGGTTACGGGCAAAGGTGCGATCGATTCCGTCGTTTCTGGCCATAAAAATCAGCTCCTTTCTGTTGTACGGCAGACGGCTGAGGGACGGGGATGCACTTCCTGCGGGAAGTGTAATAACCCACTATGACACTTTCATCCCAGAGGGCTGCAAAGTGCCGTGGGCTCTCCGAGGGGGAATGCGGCATCTGCGGATGCCTTGCCGCCTTTAGAGGCTTGTGTGTGGCACCCAAATCCTCAAAAGGCGGTGTGACCGACAGTCTCTCTGCAATCTTGATTGCTTCAATTCTGCCGCCCACAGGCAAAGCAGATTTTGCAAATCCACTCTGCCATCCATCTCCAAATCTGCGGATTTTTCGATGGAGACGGGAGATACGGCGGGTAAGAACGACAGGCATCATTCGTCCATCCGCTTCTGCCATACGAGATCATAACCAAGGGCGTCAGCAAGCTGTACCGCCTCCACATACCGCAGAGACTCCCGCTGGAGTTTGTTGGACAGGTTGGAAACGCTGTCACTCCAGCCGTAATCCTCAGAAAGCCGGTCAACGACTTCCTGCATCGTGTAGCCGGAACGCACGATGTACGACTTGATTTCATTTCTTAAATTGGATTTCATAGAAAATACCTCATTCTTTCGTAAAGTTAGTTTGCCGTGGAGAACACACGCTGCACGGTACAGTTAATCTTAATTACTTCTCAAAAATCGCTCAGAACTGCGTTTGTGAAGAACTGTCCGCAACAGTACCCCATCGACTTTGCCATTAGGTGGGCTTGCAAACGAAACCGCGAAAATAGCCACCTTCCCGCATACCACCATCACCATTCTGTAAATCACCGAATAATGATTTGTGTTCTGCTTATGGTAGTGTTTTTCACTGTTTGCACAACCATTGATTGGGAAGTGCGGATTTTAGAGCGCCCTCTGAGCCGAACAATAAAAAATGAACTTGGATTTTTTGCGTTCGTGCGTTCCTTCGTTCCAACGGCTGCGCCCGATCCAGAACGCATGAACGCACGAACAGAAGGTTTTGAAGTTTCATTACAATTCCACAGGTGAGAGCAGAACATAAATGCCCATATATCCTCGGCATCGCTTCCCACCGCCGATGTGCAGGTTATTGACCGGCTCCAAATGGTAGCGTTCTGCGTTCTGGCTGAGCTGGTTTGCGAAGCTCTTTTGGGACAGTGGGTTTTCTGCGTTGTCTTCGCACCATCGTTTATAGGCTGCATACAGATTTTTGGTACTGGCTTCATAATCCGCCTTGAATGCCACATAGCCCTCAGAATCGAGAAAGTCCAGAATGTTATTGGCATCACGAACCGCGGAAGAGATATTGTCCTTGGCCCTCTGGCTGATGGTAAAGTGATAGCGATTGGCGATCAGCCGCCGCAGCCCCTCCAGCATCCAGAGGAAAATTCCCTCTTTTTCGGCAATCAATTTCTCAGCAAGAAACGGGTCATCGAACCGATCCACAGGCTTATCTTTGGTGGTCAGAATGATCTGACGGCGAAAGAAACCATCGCTGCGGTCATGCAGTGCAGTCAATGCCCCGTTACCGAAGCAGAGGAAGCGTACATAAAGCAGTCCCTGATAGCTCTGTTCTTTCTTCCGTTCCAAATCCATCCGCAGTTCTGCTGTCACGATGGATTTTACATAGTTGGTCTTGGTCAAGGCATTCATGTCCAAATCATCGTCCACCATGAGCAGCTTGCCCTCCAGGTCGGCTCTGGCGAAACGATTAGTTTCTACTTTCTGAATGGAAGTGGTGTTCATGTTGAGCCCGAAAATGGCGTTCATCACCACACCAATCCGGCTTTTGCCCTCGCCGCCCTTGCCAATCAGCATGAGCATTTTCTGACCTTTGGTGGACGGAATCAGGCAGTAGCCCAGATACTCCTGCAAGGCGGGAATATCCTCCGGCTCCAGCAATTCCGAAAGGAAACGCAGCCAATGTTCCGGTGCCGGAGCATCAGCCCGATAGGATACCGACAGGCGGTTGTTGCAGTATTCTTTTTCCTCTGTAAACGTGCCATCCAGAAAACAAGTGCCGTTTGCTACATGGATGCGGTCACATTGCAGGGGCAAAGGGTCTGTATATGCCGCCAGCTTCAACGCTTTGATTATCTGCTCCACCGTCTGTGCGACCTTGGCATGGAGCCAGGGCGAGATTTCCTCATAAATCGTTCGCTTTAATTTGCTTTCATCCGGCAACGGTCCCTCCACAGTATAAAAGCGGTCGTTGATACAGCGCATTGGATGCCGGGACAGGAAATCCCGGCAATATTCCGGCTCGATGATTTTCCCTTTCTCATCAATCCAAACAGGGTTGTTCATGGTATTGCTCCTCTCTCAGGCGGGCCTGTAATTTGCGGATGTATCCGTCTGCCGTTAGTTCGCTTACGACTTCGCCTCGTTCATAGGAATCGCCTTGCAGCAGGATGTCCAGCTGATACTCTGCCCAGGGTAGCCGGTGGCAGGCTTCTACAAACCGCTTGTCCGGCACATCTTCCGGTGCTTGCGGTGCATACCGTTTTTCCCAATCCAGGAGCAGCCGCCGATACTCGTTCAAAACAGAAAAGCACAGCCGCTCGTTCTCACGAAGCTGCTGTGCTTTGGTTTTGTGTTTCATTTTCCGGCGAATGAGTTCCGGCAAGGGCTTGTCCGGTGCAAGATGAAAGTCCGACGCCAGTTTTCGGGCCGCATCATACAGCCGAAGGTCAAACAGTTTGGCGGTCAGGTCGATCATATCCCCATGTTCCCCACAGGAAAAACAGTAGTAGTGGTCACCCGATACATATAAGCTCGGATGACGGTCATTGTGGAACGGACACAGTGCCATGCCATAATGATTGACGTCAATTCCATACGCCTGCGCTGCTTCCTGTGTGTTGATACTGGCTTTCACCACTTCAAACAGATTCATACAGATTCCCTCCATTTCCTTTTTGATGGGGCAGTTTTCTCACCCCTCTGTATAGATTATGGGGAAAATCGAAAAAAACAGGCTGATGGCATGACAGGCCGTTTTCAAAAAACATGACAAGGATTTAATTATGTGCTATTATGAAAATAGAAAAACATGACAGGAGGGAGAAGATGGATCAAATCATCAACCATGCGGTTTTATCGCTGGATTTCTGGCAGGATACAGTAACCTATGAGGGGTGTACGATGCCCGCAGGAACTATTGGCTGCGAGGTGCTGAACATCCCGGACAGCACCATTGGAAAGCTGGATACTCCTTGCAATGTGCTGAACCAGCTGCTTCAGGGGATGAACACCGGTTCCGTGGATATGGAGCTGCTACCGCAGGTGCAGCAGGCCGCTGGCGAGATCATCTCTTTTTTACAGACCACATCGCCCTTCTCCCGCCTGAATCGAAGCTATTTCGAGCAAAAACTTGCAACCATCTTTTCCGAAGAATACATGGAGGATGCCAAAGCTTATTTGCAGCTCACCCAACAGGAGCAGCTGATCTGTGCCTTGACTGGTCAGCATGGCAAGGCGACCATGCTCGTGCGAATCGCGCAGGTGCTGGGGCATTTGAGTTATTCTCTGGGGCAGTACAAGGAAGCCTTGACGAAATTTGCAGAGCGGTTGAATGAACCAGACTATGACCGTACCTCGGACGGTTATGCGACAATGTTCGGGCAGTTCTTCCAAGGTGAGCCAACCCTGTCGCTGGATAACCCGGCCTGGATGACCCTAACCAATGCTTCGGTGCAGTATGTATCCGCCATTCGCCCCGGAAAGACAGAGCCGCAACTGGTCAAGCGGATGCACTATGTCTCCTTTGTGGGAATGTTCCGTTCCGATCTGTTTGAGGGACTTTGTGTGGGCCATGCACCCAAGAAATGCCCCATCTGCGGCAGATGGTTTCTCACCATTGACGCACGGCACACCAAATACTGCGGCGGTCTGGCCCCCGGCGACCAACGGGGACGGACGTGCCGACAAATCGGCAATCTGAGAGGCCGGGAGCAGCGGGAGCTTGCAGACGATCATCCGATAAAGGCGATTTATACCCGCCGTATGAACACTATCCTGCAAAGCACCCGCCGTGGAAATCTGGATAAAGAAACGGCAGCAGCTATGAAAAAGCTGGCAAAAGATAAGATGCTCCGTGCGCTTTCGGATCAGCGTTATGCCAGCACTGTCTATGAGCAGGAAATGACCCAGGATGCACTTTTAAAGGCCATACAAAAGAAATAAGCAACGAAACATCCGAAAGGTGGTGAGGAAAAATGGATACAGCGTGGACATGGGAGCTGTCCGGCTACTGTGCCAAATATAGCTTTCTGACGGAACCCAAGGGCTTGACCATGCGGGAAGTAGAACGCATCTTTCAGCTTAACCCGGAACCGCCTGCTCTGGAAACTATGAACGACTACATCATTGAGGCTGTGCGGAGCCGTGAATTGCGCTGGTTCTCATTTTTTCTGCACTGCTATGAAAATCTGCTTAATGGTCGTGTTCGCCGTTTCCTGCTGCGGGAAGGGCTGGATCGCTATAACCCAGAACGCTTTTGGGATTATAAAATGGGCTGTGTACTTGCCATGCTGGATTGTCTCAGGGGATACAATCCAGCACAAGGGGCGAATTTTCTGACCTATGCCCATCATTTTATCGGGAACGCTCTTTTGACCTGCCGAATGCAGGAGGAGGCCGGTTCCTTTGAAAATGTGGATGAGTACAAAGCTGTGCGTGGAATTGCATGGCTCTACAATCAATCTGGCCAGTCTGAACAGGCGGCAATCCAGAAATATGCCCAGAAAAACGGTTGCACCGAGGAGACCGCAGCGAAGTTTTTGGCGTTGGCCAAGCAAAATCGCAGCCGTGTTCCGTTTTACCAAACCGTACAGGAAGAGGACAGCGAAGAAACCGGCGAGGATGTCAGCCGGGATGATCACTGGGACTATGCGGAGATTCTATGGAACGGCATCCAGGCTAAAGCTGTCCGGGAGGCATTTGAAAAGCTGAATTACCGGGAGCAGATCCTTTTGGAAAAGAGAAACGCCATCTGTATGACCTGTGGACGGGTCAGCCCACTCAGCACCCGACTGACCTTTGAAGAACTGGCAGTCCTCTTTGAGGGCAGCACGGCCAGCGGCGCAGAACGGGCCTACCGCAAAGCTGTGGAACACTTGGCCTGTCTGCTGACAGAAGCCGGAGTGCTTCACATAATTCGCCTAAAACGCAAATCCCAGACCAAACGCAAAAAGAAAATCGCCGCCGCTGTCTACCTGTATCAGGTGGACAACGACGGCGAATGGGGTGAGGTTTCGTTTGATTTTGAGGCTGGAACAGCGGAGATTGTCCGGTTGGCAGAGTGTGATACGACAGTCAGCAAGAATTTTGCACAAAAAGCGATTCAATACATTCTGACCTGCAATGCCAAATTATGTAAAGAAACCACTCTAATATATGAATAAATGTCAACAGCTATGGATGGATTCCACTTCCTGTTGTGCTCCGCAATCGTTCATAGACAACACCTACCAACAAATCACGAACGGTATCTCCGAACTTGGCGTCATCCAGAACCCTTTCGCAAAACTGCTGATTCTGCGCCATGCGCCCGATAACCACGTCCATGAACGCATCGTTAAAGGGAAAACGGAAATGTTCTTGTGAATTGTTGCGAGCCTGGACACGCAATTCCTCATTGGCATCCATGTCAGAAACAATTTGTTCCAAGACCTTGTCGATGTTAGTAAACTCTGTACCGAACTTTTCGTTGATTTTATCAATCAGCTCAGACAGGGGAGCCTTTTCTTCCTCTGGCTTCGGTTTTCCGGGATGAAGTTTATTGGGCAACGGCTCACTCTGCTCCAGCGCAATAGACCCTTCAAAAATCTTCTGAACCCGGTAATATTGCAGCGATACTTCATCATCCAGAAAAATAGGACCGCCGCCCTCTCGCTTTGGCAGTTTCTTCTGAAGAAATTTTGCATAAGCATGGAACTTATGCAGGTCGGCGTCATCTAATCGGATGATGTTGGTGAGAAATGTGTAGGTACGAACAAACTTTGCGAGGGTAGACTTGAATTCTTCCTGCTCGTTCTCATCCAAACCGTTATACCGATCCACTGCCGGATCAAGGAAACTGTTGAGTACGCCAAAATCCATATTTCCCTGTTTCTTGGTAGGCTTGAAAAATGCTTTGGAGAAAGCCTCAATCTCACTCTGCCAATACACACGAAATTCATCCAGTTTGGATTTCAGTTCATATACAATGTTGGCGTCTGTTGTCTCCTCAATGCTGGTTTCTTCATAATACGGGGCAAAAGCGGCCCGTATATCCTCGGCAGAATTTACAAAGTCCAAAACAAATGTATCATCTTTCCCGAAGCAGGTTCGGTTCAATCTGGAAAGTGTTTGAACAGCTTTTACACCACTGAGCTTTTTATCTACAAACATGGTGTGCAGCAACGGCTCATCAAACCCCGTTTGGTATTTTTCCGCAACCAAAAGCACCTGATACTCGCCGCTGTGGAATTTTTCCGGCAGTTCGCTTTCTTTTATCCCATTTAGACTGACTTCGGTGTACTCCTCACCGCCATCATGGACAGTCCCAGAAAATGCGATCAGGATACCCAGCTCATTTTCGTATCCCATTTTTTTGATGTAACGCTGAAACTCCTGATAATACCGGACTGCGTGCAGGCGTGAGCCGGTCACCACCATTGCTTTGGCCTTGCCGCCAATCTTGTCTTTGGTGACAGTGCGGAAGTGTTCTACGATGATCTGGGTTTTCTGGGCCAGATTGTGCGGATGCAGACTTAAGAATTTGCCAAGCGCCTTATTTGCCTTGCTTTTTTCATAGCGAGGATCATCGGCAATTTTCTTGCCGATTTTGAAATAGGTGTCGTAGGTCACATAGTTTTTCAGAACATCCAGAATAAAACCTTCCTGAATGGCCTGCTTCATCGAGTAAATATGAAAAGCATGGGGAATACCGCTTGCATCCGGGGTTCCAAACATCTCCAGCGTTTTCGCCTTGGGTGTTGCGGTAAAGGCAAAGAAGGACAGGTTAGGCAACCGACCATGTGTAGCCATTTCTTTTGCGATTTCATCCTCGCTGTCGGATTGCTTGCGCTCTTCCTTGGCCTCCTCATCCGCAACCTTTTGGAGCTGTTCTTCTTCCGTTAGCCCCTCAGCGTTTCCCAGGATCGCCTTCATTTTTTTGCTGGCTTCTCCGGTCTGGGAAGAATGGGCCTCATCCACAATGACCGCAAACCGCTTGCCGCTTAAATCATCTACCTTTTCAAGGATAAACGGGAACTTCTGAAGTGTGGTAATAATGATTTTCTTACCTGTGTTCAAAGCATCTGCCAGCTGTGCGGCGTTGTTGTCGATTTTAGTCACAACGCCTTCTACGTGCTCAAACTGGTAGATGGTATCCTGAAGCTGTTTATCCAATACGAGGCGATCTGTAATTACAATGATGCTGTTGAATACAACCTTGTCATTTTTATCGTGCAGGTTAGACAGATGGTGTGCCAGCCAAGAAATAGAGTTGGATTTTCCGCTCCCCGCACTGTGCTGAATCAGATAATTGTGTCCGGTTCCGTTTGCGTAGACATCGGCAACGAGCTTGCGGACCACATCCAGCTGGTGGTAACGTGGGAAGATCATAACAGACTTTTTAGGATTCTTTTTATCTTCCTGCAAATGAATAAATCGCTGTACAATGTCCAGCAGGCTGTCTTTTTGCAGGACTTCTTCCCACAGATACGAAGTCCGGTAGGTACTGTTCCCAACAGGGTTTCCCTTGCCGCCGTTGTTTCCCTTATTGAACGGCAAAAAATAGGTATTGAGGCCATTGAGCTTTGTGGTCATCCACACTTCTTCGGTGTCCACAGCAAAGTGAACCAGGCATCGAGCTTTGAACGAAAGCAGAAGTTCTCTGGGATCACGGTCTTTCATGTACTGACGCTTTGCATTTTCGACAGTCTGACCGGTGATCGGATTTTTCAGTTCCACCGTCGCAACAGGCAGACCATTGATGAACAGCACAACATCTATGGAGTTCTCATTTTTCAGGCTATAATGCACCTGCCGGGTGATGGAGAGAACGTTCTTCTCGTAAAGTGCCTGACTGGTTTGGTTCATGCCGCTGGCAGGCTTGAAATAGCACAGGGATAGTTTAGCGGGAGCATCTACAACGCCATGCCGCAGCACATATAATGTTCCGTATGTATCAAGATCACGATACAGCTTCTTCAGAAAACCCGTTTCCACATTCTCTCCATGTTTTCTGCACAGCTTTTCCCATTCAACGGGCTGGCTGTCTTGAAGAAACTGAAAGAGCTGCTTGGTGTCTATGGCAAATTCACGATTATAGTCACGGGGATTCCCTTTGATATATCCGCCGTGGTCAAGCAGGCTGTATTCAATCTCTTGTTCAAATGTAATTTCTTTGGTTTCGATTGCCATTATTGACCACCTCCTATCAAAGTGCAAATCCAGGGAATTAGCCCAACCATACCGCCAATAATGGCCGATAGGACAGCAATCCGCCATTCCCGCCGGGAGAGTTTTCTCTCGGCTTTTTTTGCGGCCTTTTTGTTAGTGAAATAATTTTGACCATCTACTGTGAGGGACAGATAGTATGGAATGTTGTCAGCCCACTGTATGTGGACATAACCACATTCTTTCAGCTCTCGAAACGTATCCCGGAGCAGGGTATCCTGCTGCATGGATAATCCATCAAACCGCTTGCTCCAATAAGCTGCATTGTCCTGACCGCTGGCTTGGAGGTCAATAATTTCTTTCAGCAAAGCTTCGCCTTGCGGTGACAATTCTTGATAGTTCATTCTACTGCCACCTTTCCAGTTACAACCTCGGAAATGACGCTTTGGCGGTATTCCTTTAGTTTTTCGATCTGTTCTGTAATATCTGCAATAATGCTGTCAATTCGTGCGGTTTCCTTATTCAAATATTCGGCGATCTCTTTTTGCTCATCCATTGGAATCAAGGGCAGCGGAACCTGCACAAAGTTTGAAAATCTCAGATCTTGACCATCACGGATAAAGTTTGCCGTGCGCTGCAATGCCTGTATATATCGGGGAGACTTAAACAGCCACTTGAAATACTCTGGCTCTACACCCGCCTTAGGCTTCAGAACGATGTAATGCCATGTGATGCACCCGGGAATATAGCTGATCTCCAGCCCACCTTGAAAGCTACGCAAACTAATTATGAAATCGTTGGGTTCGACGTGCTTCCAGTTTTCAAGCCCTTTATCGGCCAAAACAATTTTGTAGTTCTGTCGCTCCATGTAATCTTCTTGGGAGATAATGCCGTACTTTTGGCTGGCGGTCAGCTGAACATCCGTTTCATGGCGGGTTTCTTTGCTCTGTGCAAACAATGCTTTCGCAGGTACAACTCTCCAATGAGAGGGGATATATCCAAGCCACTCGGTGCCGCTGTCTTTCATTTCGGTAGTAGAATTGATTCCTTTGGTCACAGCAGTGGTGATGATAGAGACTTGCTTTTCCTCCAGCAACCTAATTTGTTTGTCTTTATCAGTAATTGTGGCATCAATAGCGTTGACTTTTGTATCTAAATAATTTGCTATCGATGTTTGAACACATTTTGCTGGTAATGGTAATGCCATTTCACCAATATGATCCCAATTAGCACGTGGCATTTTTGCTCCATAGGTAGACGCGTTTATAGCATCTACTACTGGCGCAGATAAAAACCAGTACTTCAAATAACGATTGCACACTTTTAACGGCTCAAGAACTAAAAATTCGGTAGAGCACATACCATTGAACTCGGCCACAATACATTTACCCAAATATGGTCTAAGTTTTCCAAAAAGCACATCGCCAGATACAAATTCGCTTGATACCCCATTGATTTCTTGATTATTAACTTCTATGTATCGTCCATTGAGTGGCTCAATGTTTTCCAGCCCAACATATATTCCTTCTAAATAGTTTTTCTTTATATTACGCACTTTTACGCAATATTTCAATTTGCTGATAGTCCACTCTAAAGGAATTTCGCCTAAAAATGCTACTCCAGTATCCTTATATTCTGCATACCGCTTCATTTCGAGAACACCTCCGCCAAGCTCGCTTGGATGCGTTCCTCAAGAGCTCTAATATCTTCCATAATTACAGAACTGTCACGCAGCGGAGTGAACTTGTAGAAATAGCGGGTAAACGGAATCTCATAGCCGATTTTGGTCTTGCTCTCGTCAATCCAGGCATCCGGCACAAACGGCAGAACCTCACGATTGAAATATTCGTGGATGTCTTCCTTCAACGGCACCATTTCGTAGTCACGAAGGGAGGCATCTGCTTTTCTATTGCCTTTGCGGTCGGTTACCGGTGTGCCATCTTCGTTGTACAGGGGACGTTCTATAACAATTTTCCGGTATCCGAAATCTTCATTATCCAGATCCATATAGTTCTCATCCGGCTCGTAGGTGCTGTACAGGCGCACCAGGTCCGCACGATTTTCCGGGCTGATCATGTTTCGCTTGTTGCCGAGACCCTTGCGCATCTTTTCATAGAAACCGGCTCCGTTGATCAGACGCACTTTTCCTTTCCTTCGGTTCTCTTTGCGGTTGGTCAAAATCCAGATATAAGTGGTAATGCCGGTGTTGTAGAACAGCTGATCCGGAAGGCCAATAATAGCCTCCAGCAGATCATTTTCAATAATCCAGCGGCGGATTTCACTTTCTCCGCTTCCGGCATCGCCGGAGAACATGGGCGAACCGTTAAAGACAATACCAATGCGGCTTCCGCCTTTTTCCGGCGGATTCATTTTGGAAATCAGATGCTGTAGAAACAGGAAAGAACCGTCCGAGATACGAGGCAAACCAGCGCCAAATCTGCCACGATACCCTTGAGAAGCCGCTTCGTCCTTAATGAACTTCTCTACCTTTTTCCACTCCACGCCAAAAGGAGGGTTGCTCAGCATATAGTCAAAGGTCTGGGACTTGAATCCGTCCTCGTTGAAGCTGTTTCCCAAAACGATACGGCTGTTGGTATTACCTTTCAAAATCATATCGGAACGGCACGTTGCGTATGTTTCGGGGTTTAATTCCTGCCCAAAGGGGATTACCTGGGTCGTACTGTTCAGAGACTCCATTTTGTTCTGGGCAACGGACAGCATTCCACCCGTGCCGCAGGCCGGGTCTAGAATGGTAATGACCTTTCCATCAGTATTTGCAATTTCGTCCATATCGGGATCGAGCAGCACTTCTACCATTAGTTCGATTACCTCACGGGGCGTGAAGTGCTCACCAGCGGTTTCGTTGGACTGCTCAGAAAATCGCCGGATCAATTCCTCGAACATATACCCCATTTCCAGATTGTCAATCTGGGTATCGCTCATATCAATCTCCGCAAAACGCTGTACGACCAGATAAAGCAGATTCGCCCTTGATAGACGATCGATTACCCCGAAAATTTCAAAGTTGTCCATGATTTCACGGACATCTTCGGAAAAGCCATTGATGTAATCCCGCAGATTGGCTTCGATAGCGTTGCTGTCATCCATCAGTTTTTCGAAATCGAACTGGCTGACATTATAGTAATCATGGCCAGTCATGCGCTTAAAAATAGGGCGCTTGTTGCTGACCGTCAAAGTCTTATTGGCCTCCAAAATTTTTGCCTTGGAAGGTGCCAGCACACAGTCAAAGCGACGCAGCACAGTAAAGGGCAGAATCACCTTGCCGTATTCGCTCTGTTTGAAATCGCCACGCAGCAAATCGGCTATGCTCCATATAAAATTGGCCTGTTCATTGATGTTCATATATCTGCTCCCTCTTCCCTGAGTCTCTTATACCGTTCGTATGAGATAACGACGTTCTGCGGCTTGTTTTGCTTGCTGACAATTAAAACCTTGTCCTGCTCGTTCACTTCCTTGAAAATGCGTGAAGCCTGGCCTTTTTGAAATGATGTAATTGCTTCGTAATCCGGCGTCACGGTAGAATCGGACCTCTTTTTCGCCACAAAACCACCTCTTTTCGGCAAAATATGTCGATTAAATTTTAACACAAAGTCATTACTTTTCGCAAGATAAAAAACTATATAAAAGTAATGACTTTTTCTTATAAATCAATATGCGGCAAGGCTGTCACATGGATTAATCCCTTGCCCTCTCTTTTTCTTGCATATTCGAGAAGATCTCTTGCATTGCTGGCAGGGTGCCACGCATAGGCAATGAGGAAATCAGTATGATCGACCATATACCGATTTGCCCTGACAATAGCAACCTTACGAGGGACATTTTCCATCCCCGGAGGATAGTAGGTGCTGTCAAATCCATCCGGTACAGGAATCGGGCGCTCTGCTGGATGGTACGGCAGCAATAATGTCAGTTCGACTTCTGAATGGGTTTGTTTTGCGGTTTTTACGGCTTTTGCCGCAAGACCGTCAAAACATCCATAACGACCAACAATAAATTCAGTAACGCCGTAGCGGACTATATGCTCCTCAACAGCGGCGCATAGCACTGGGTAAATTTCTTCCGGTGTTTCTCTGTGCCCAATAAAGAAACAGCTTTTCTGGCTCACTGAAATCATTCTCCTTTTGCTTGTGTATATCGTTAAAATTATGCGATTAAAATTATTAAAGAGCAACGACAAACAAAAGTATAATTTACGAAGAACACAAGCAAAGGGGTGATGCAGGTGAAAGATATTCTCTCTGCCATAACCACATATCGAGAGGAGCGGGGCTGGACGGAGTATCAGCTTGCAGAACGCTCTGGTTTGCCTCAATCTACGATCTCCTCGTGGTATCGTAAGAATATGGTTCCCACTATTCCGTCGTTGGAAAAAATCTGCATGGCTTTTGGCATCACGCTTTCTCAGCTATTCGCAGAAGAAGATTCACCGGTTTCTCTGACTGATTCACAAAGGAAGCTCCTGGAACGATGGTCAAGATTGAGTGAAGAGCAACAAGCGGTAGTGTTTGCTTTGATTGACAAAATGTAAAAAAGCCGCCAGAAGCAGCATCTCATGGATGTGCCTCTGGCGGCTTTGCTTATGAATCAAAATCTAACTGTGGAGCCTCCGTTACGGTTCGCAGGTATTCTTCCGGATCGCCATTCAAAATCAATTCTGCATAGGACAGCGGATCGTTGTGGATGAGCCAGTCCAGTTCAGACCGCTGGAAACGGCTATTCGCAACTTCGTCCTCTACAGCGGTGCAGTTAATAGAAATCATGCTGCCGTCAGAATACTTCAGCTCCACACAGGCGGTGTCGATATTAAACTCACAGGAAATCAGTTTTTTCATGGGGAGTACCTCCAAAATTTGATGTTTTGGAAGTAGTGTAAGCGTGGGTTTGTGGTGTGGTATCCTTAACTATGGGAAACTTCGGTCTCCCATTTTGAGATGGTCTGGCGGCTGACCCCCAGCTTTTCCGCCACGCTTTCCTGGGACAGGCCGCTCTTTTTCCGGGCGTGGTACAAACTGCTTCCTAAACGCATTACAGTTCCTCCCTCTTTGCGCTTCCGTTTTTTCCAGTATACCGCTTCGGCGGACAAAACGCCACCAACCAAAGCCGTCAGTTTCGCCCGTTTTATTGACAGACAGCGGATTCAACCAGCGGTTCAATGACAAACGGGCGGAGCGGAGCTATGATAAACCCAACGAAAGCAAAAAGGAGGCAGGCTGAATGAACCTGAAAGATGCGTTTCGCACCCAGAATAAGCTCCAGCTTGTGATGGACCAGGCCATAGACATTCTGGAGGATCACCGGAACATTCTCAAGGTCAAGACGACCCATCTGCGCAGCAAGGTGATGGGCGACGCCCAGGACGTGGTGGTGGAGGAGAACGCCCCCAGCGAGTATGCCGGCCATGCCAACGAAATCGCCGGATTCCTCATGGCCATGATGGAAGAGCGGGAAATCCTCAGCAGGGCCATTCACGATGCCAAGAGCAGGCTGGCGCTGGATATGGACAGCGAGGTGGGCCTCAACCGGCAGCGGCAGGCCCTGGCCCGGGTGTTCCGCGATATGACCGCCCTGCGCAACAGCGAGAAGCTGATCCCGGGCGGCGGCTCCGGATACCGGTTCAACGGCGACGGGAACCAGGTGGCCTACCGCTGCGACGCCAAACAGGTGGTTACCATCGACTTTGACCGCAACAAGCTCCGCGGGCTGGCGGCCGCCCTGGGGAAAAAGGCGGATGCGCTCTCCATGGAGATGGACCGGTGCCTGGTGAATACCGAAGTGGACTATACGCCGCCCTTTGATCTCAACGACAGCTTCGATGTGATCCTGACCGACTTCATTGAGAAAGCGGCCGGCGGCAGACACGCCGGAGCATAGTGATGCCCCGTCCTCTCCGGGCACGGGGGGTATGGCAAACCGGAAGGGCCGCTGGGGGCCGGTTCAGACGCAGATGAACTATGATGCTGCGTGCCTTGCAGAGGAGTCAAACACTGGGATCGGAAACGGCGGCCAGTCTGGCCGGTTTCTTTCTGTCCGTCCTTTGCCTCGCGCTGCGTTTTACGCCCCGTCGCATGTGCTCCCCCCGCAAACCTTGTCACTGCACAGCCCCGCAAATACGTCTCCCTCCGTTTCAGGTTCGCCTGATGGATGTATTAGATGAAGTCGCCTGGAAAGCCGCAGGCGCTCCCCTTCCTTTCGGGGACGGGGAGCGCCGGGGCTCCGGCGGATAAGGGCCCATGCGGCTCCGAAGGTTTGCCATACCCCCTGTGTCCGGCGGTCATATGGAATAAAAAGAGTTGAGCAGCAGGCGGAAGCCTGCTGCTCAACTGCGTAAACGGGAGAAACGGGTACCAGAATCTCGTTCATGGAGATCTGAAACAGGTGGCTGAGGGCGTAGAGGTTGTCGATGCTGGGCAGGCTCTGTCCCCGCTGCCATTTGTAGATGGCCTGGGGCTCCTCAAAGCCGAAAAACCGCTGGAGATCCCGGACGGTGAAGCCCCGCTCCTGCCGCAGCCGGGCGATGTTTCTGCCGGTGGCGGCAGGGTCGATGACCGGGAATCGGGTACATGCCATAGAGACCGCCTCCATTCTCGCTGTGTGTGGGACAATTAATATAACAATATAACCCATTTAAAGCGGAGGCGCAAGGCATCTGGAAGAAATGTAAGAAAGCTGTTACAAAGGTCTCCGGTCATTCTCCTTCCGGCTGGGGCAGGAGCCGGACGGCTGCCAGCCGGTGGAAGAGGGCCGCAAATACCAGACCGAAGCTTACGCCCAGGAAGGTGTCCACCATGCGCAGGATGACCGCCCCCTGAAGGCCGTAAATTCCGGCGCCCAGCATCAGCGCGCCGAAGCAGTTCATGGCTGTTTTGTACCGGTAATCCGTGCAGAAGCCCAGGCACAGCCCGCCCAGCGGCCCCATCAGCGGGTGGAAAGCCTCGGGCGTCGTCAGATAAAGCAGGAAAAATGCCCCGCAGCCCGCCGCGGCGCCCACAAGCCGCTGCCGGAAGCGGACGGAGGTATTGCCGGAGTAGGGATACGCCGACAGCAGGGAGGCGCAGGCAAAGCCCATCCACATAAACCGCTCCACGCCGAACATCTGTCCGGCGGTCAATACCAGACTGACGCCAAGGGTCATACGCAGCTGCCACAGGTGAACCGGATTGGTAAGGTCAAAGCGCCGCACCACATGATGAAAACGGGTGGCCTTGTGCTGTCCCCGGTGCTTAAGCAGCAAAATCCCGCCGCAGAGCACGAAGCCCACCACGGCTAGAAGCCCCCGGCGGAGCAGGGCCTCCCCAAATACCGGGTTGCCCGTCAGGTAGATGTAGGCAAAGCTGTACAGCCCGCCGTTTCCCATTTCGGGCCGCTGGGTGGTGATATACAGCAGGGCGAAAAAGGCCCCGAAATGCAGCGGGATCAGCAGTACCGCCGGGGCTGCCGCCGCCGCGCTGGGGGCCAGCACCAGAATAGCCAGCGCCGCCGCCAGAGTCAGAAGGGAGTCGCCGGCGCAGTATTCAAAATTGACAAAGCGGATGCCCAGCATCATGCAGAACAAGGCCACCGCAAGAGGGGTGTTGTCCGCGCCGAACAGATTGGACAGCAGGCTGATAAACACGATGGCGAAGGAGACGATCAAAACCGAGCGGGCCGCCATGGCGGCCCAGTAATAGGCTTTTTCCCGCTTTGCGCCGCAGGCGGCGCTCTTCCGCTTCAGGATGGCGGGGTCCAGCTGCAGCGCGTCATAAAACTTCATGGTCACGGTTCTTTCCCTGCCCTTTCTCTATATGGGCGGCCAGTCTGTCCGCGTAATACACAAACGCCTCAAAATCTTCCTTGGAGCTGCGCCACAGGTCATAGAAGGGCTGCAATATGCACTCGCAGCCCTTTTTCAGCTCTGTCAGGCCGGTTTCTGTGAGGAACAGCCGGTAACTGCGCTCATCGGTGGTCTGCCGCTGCTTGCGAATGCAGCCTTTTTCGTGGAGCGCCTTCAGGCAGCGGCTCACCGCCTCTATTTTCATGCCGCTGCTCTGACTGAGCAAGACGGGTGTGTTTTGCTCCGGCTGCAAGTAGAGCCGGGACAAAAGCTCGCATTCGCTGGCGGTGAGCACAGCTTTGCGCGGGGGCAGCAGAGCCCGGGCCAGCTTTTGCATCTGCTGCTGGTAGTGCATCATATCAGTCCATTCCATCCGGATATTGTCCTCCTGCATATACTTAACTTTGTTAATTATATGCCTGAATGCCAGATCTGTCAAGAGGTTTGGGCCAGCCGGTGCAAAAATCCGGACTGGCAGCTGAGGGGGGCGGACAACCAGATTCTACATCAGCCGGATCAAGGGTAATTTTCCTTGACAATATATAGGCTTTCTCTAAAATTAGAGTAGAACTTCATCGTTGCTGACGGCCACAGTTTTCCACATTCTTTAGGAGGGTTTATATGTATCCGCTATCGCTGGATTTTCAGACGCTGCTGGACAATCTCGACCTGGGTATATGGTGTGTGGACCAAAATGGACATTTCATTTTTGAAAATTCCTTTTTTCTGAAAACTACAGGCTATTCCAAGGAATGGTATGCCGCCCGCGATGTATATCAGCTGGTGGAGGAGGGCTATACAGACCACTGCGTTTCTGACTATGTACTTCAGACCAAGCAAAAGCACACCGTTTTGCAGAAGGTTGTGCCTGGAAACGGAATTCCCGACTACAACCAGATTGTGTCCGCCATCCCTACTTTTGACGACAGGGGGAACATTCTTTTCATTATTGGGGTGGTGCAGAGCATTGATCACTTTAATCGCCGGTATCAGGACGCTGTGATCAACGATATTCAGGGCCAGGTATTCCTGAATCAGAACCGTCAGCAGGACCATGCCGTACGCATGATCGCCCACAGTCCGGAGATGAAAGCCCTGCTGGATACGGCCAAAGAGGTCTCGGAGGTGGATTCCAGCATTCTGATTACGGGGGAGTCGGGCGTGGGCAAAAACGCGCTGGCCTCATATATCCACCGCTGCAGCCCCCGCCGTGGGCGGGAGCTGGTGGAGATCAACTGTGCCGCTCTGCCGGAGCATCTGCTGGAGGCGGAGCTGTTCGGCTATGAGAAGGGGGCCTTTACCGGGGCGCTGGATTCCGGGAAGCGGGGTATTTTTGAGGAGGCCCATGGCGGAACGCTTTTTTTGGATGAAATCAATTCTCTGCCGCTCAATCTCCAGGGCAAGCTGCTGCGGGTGATTGAAACGGGCAAGATGCGCAGAGTTGGTTCCAATCGGGATATTTATGTGGACTTCCGGCTGATCACGGCCACCGATACAGATTTGCAGCAGCAGATCGGGGAGCAGCGCTTTCGCGCCGATCTCTACTACCGCCTGAACGTGATTCCGCTGGAGGTTCCGGCGCTGCGCAGCCGCAAGGCCGACATCATCCCCCTCTGCCTGCATTTTTTGAAGCAGTACTGCCAAAAATATGACCGGGTAAAAGTGCTCTCCGACCGGGTTTTTGAGCAAATGCTGAGCTATGATTGGCCGGGCAACGTAAGGGAGCTGCGCAACTGTGTGGAGCGGATTGTGGTGACCAGCAGCCGGACGGTTATGGAAATCAGAGAACTTCCGTCCTCTTTTTTTGGACAGTTTGGCAGCACCTTTTCCATGGAACCCTCCGGCAGCGCCGACTTGCCCATCCTGATCCAGCCGAACGATCTGATTCCAGATATGGACGAGGAATCGTTTTCCCTTCAATCCTATTTGAATCAGTGCGAAAAAAGCATTTTGGAAAAGATTTTAAAAAAGTATAAGAGCACCTACAAAGCCGCGGAAATTTTGAAGATCAGTCAGCCTTCTGTGGTGCGGCGAAAGTCAAAATATCAGATTGACTATTAAGCTGACAAGTGATTCAGATGTGAATCCATTATCAGATATGGCCATGAATTGCCCCTTCCATACCGATTCAGGAACGAATTGTATGGAAGGGGCAAAAATTTTACCTATCTCTTTTTTGCTGGAGTCCCAAGGGCTGACGGCTTTACTCCGTCGGCTGCGCGATAGTTGGCGTGGATCTTGCAATTTATTGGGGCAGGTTTGGCCAAACCAAAACACGGCAGATTGACAGAGGAGGAGAATTATGATCGGTATTATTGGTTTGCTGGCGGCAATTGCCATCATGATCATTGGCGCCTACAAAGGCTTGGCGGCCCTGCCGCTATCCCTGCTGGCGGCTCTTGTGGTAATTCTGTCCAACGGTATGCCTGTGTGGGAATCTTACGCGAGCTACTATATGGGCGGATATGCGGGCACTTACAGCAGTTATCTCCTGATTTTCATTTTCTCTGCGCTTTATGCAAAATTTATGGATTCCTTTGGCTGCGCCACCGCCGTCGGCTACAAGCTGATCGACTGGTTTGGGAAGAAGAACGTCATATTGGTTTCGGTGCTGATTACGTCCGTGCTGACTTACGGCGGCGTGAGCCTGTTTGTCTGCATTTTTGTGGTCGGACCCATTATGTTCCTTCTGTTCAAGGAAGCTAATCTGCCCCGCCATCTGACGGTGGCCTGCCTGGTCATCGGTTCCTCCACCTATACGATGACCTCCCTCCCCGGAACCCCTGCGCTGACCAATATTATCCCCACCCAGTTTCTGGGCACCAAAATGACGGCCGCTCCCATCCTGGGCATCCTCTGTTCCATTGCGATGTTTGTCATGTGCATGGTCTATGCCCGGCTCCAGGAGAAAAAGGCGATTGCCGCCGGCGAGGGCTGGACCTACCCCGCCCATATGAATACCGGCGCCTATGAGATTGCCGACCGCAGCACGCTCCCCGCCGCCTGGAAGTCTTTCCTGCCCATGATTGTGCTCATCCTGTTTATCATCATCGGCGGACGCTTCATTTCCGATTCCGCGCTGCTGACCGTAGCCGCCATGCTGTCCGGCACGATTTTGGTGGTGCTTTTCAACCTGGACCGCCTGAAGGGAAAAAGCATCAAGCAGCTGCTGGGCGTGGGACTGAACGACGGTATTTCCGCCATTGGCGGTCTGGCGGCGGTGGTTTCGTTTGGCACTGTGGTGCAGAATTCCGCCGCGTTCCAGGTGGTGGTTGATTGGGTGCTGAGCATCAAAATGCACCCCTATCTGGAGGGCATTTTCTCTACCGCCGTCATCTCCGGTATTACGGGCTCCTCCTCCGGCGGCCTGCGGCTGACGCTGCAGATTCTGGGCGAGAACTTCATCGCCTCCGGCTGCGATTTGGAAGTGCTTCACCGCCTGATCTCGGTTGCCGCCGGCAGCCTGGACACGCTGCCCCATGCCGCCGGCCTGTTCCTGGTTCTGTCCTATCTGGGACTGAGCCACAAGGAGGGCTACAAACATGTATTTTGGACCTCGGTAGCCATTCCGGCCATTACCGTTCTGGTGGCTGCCGGCGCTTGTATCCTGCTGGGTATCTGAATTGCTGAAACAAAAGGGAAAGGAGCTTTTTTATGCTGAATCGTATTGCAATTATGGGTGCCGGCTCTCTGGGCACGATTTTGGGGGCATTCATCGCCCAGAACCGTCAGGTGGATCTGATTGACGCCAACAAGGCCCATGTGGACGCGCTCAATGCCAATGGAGCGAAGGTGATCGGCGGCGCAGAGCTGACCGTGCCGGTCCATGCGCTTACCCCGGATGAGATGGAAGGCACCTACGACCTGTTCATCTATATGGCCAAGCAGACCTACAATGACGTCTGCATTCCGCAGATGCAGAAGCATGCCACGCCGGAGACCATTTTCTGTACCTGTCAGAACGGCCTGCCGGAAACCGCGCTTGTGGACGCCTTTGGGGCCGAGCGGGTCATGGGTAGCCCGGTGGGATGGGGAGCCACCTTTATCGGCCCCGGTGTGTCGCAGCTTACCTCTCCCATTGCCACCTGCTCCTCCACGCTGGGTACGGTGACAGGCGCGCTTACGCCCGAGCTGGAAGAGGTCAAACAGATTCTGGAGTACATGTGTCCCATCACCATCTCCACAAACCTTATGGGCCTGAGATGGTGCAAGGTGCTGATGAATGCTACCTTCAGCGGCATGTCCACAGTCATCGGCGACACCTTCGGAGCCGTTATGGACGATCCGCTGGGCCTGACCGCCGTAGCCTATATTGGCCGGGAGTGCATTCAGGCCACCGCGGCGGCGGGGATTCAGATGGAGCCCTTCCATGGGGCCGGCGTGCAGGTGGATTTTACCGATGCCTTCCAATTTTCTGATGCCGCCGGGATGGAGCGGACCAAGGAGATCTGCCGCAAGCTGTGGGGGCCCCACCGGGCGCTGCTGGCCAGCATGCTCCAGGACCTGCGTAACGGCCGCCGATGCGAAATCAACTTCATCAACGGCGCCGCCTGCCAGCTGGGCCGGAAGGTAGGCGTCCCCACTCCGGTCAACGATATGGTGGTGGATGTGGTCAAGAAGATCGAAAACGGAACACTCCCGCTGGAGCATGAAAATATCCGCTTCTTTGAATTTTTGAAGGAACTGTCATGATGGAACTGGAGACGCTTTGCCGCGAAAAAACCATCTCCATGGATGCCGCGTTGGCCCTGATCCGTGACGGAGACCAGGTAGCCCTGGGCTTTTGCGGCAACGAGCCCTTTGGGTTTGCCGCCGCGCTGGCTGGTTTAAAAGGGCGGGTCAAAAATGTTACGGTGTTTTCTGGCCTGACCCTGGGGCGGTACGAATACCTCAGTGACCCGGCCTTCCGGGGCGTGGTGGATGTGGTCTCGCCGTTTCACAGCGCCTCTACCAGAAGCGGACAGGAGGCCGGCCTGTGCAGCTATTTTCCGGGCGATCTGCACAATCTGCCCCGGCGCTGGGTGGAGGAAAATCCGGTGCGCATTTTCTGCTGCGCCGCCACACCCATGGACCGGCACGGCTACTTTCGCCTGCCGCTGGCGCGCATTGTGGAGCAGACCTTTCTGGAGCAGGCGGACATCATTATTCTGGAAGTCAATCCCAATCTTCCTGTGGTGTTCGGGGACACAGCGCTGCATATCTCCCAGGTGGATTACCTGCTGAACGGCTCCACCCCGCCGCCCGTGCTTCCACGGGCCCGGACGGGAGCGGCGGAGGCGGCCATCGGCACATATGTGGCCTCTCTGGTACATGACGGCGACACCATCCAGCTGGGGATTGGCGGGATTCCGGACGCGGTGGCCCAAAGCTTCAGCGGAAAAAAGGATTTGGGCATCCACACGGAAATGATCACCAGCTCCATGGCGAATCTGGTCCGGGAGGGTATTGTCACAGGACGGAAGAAAAGCCTGTTTCCAGGCAAAATTGTAGGTTCGTTTATTTTGGGTGACGAGAGCCTTTACCGTTTTGTGGACCAAAATCCAGGTGTACTTCTGTTTGACGCGTCTTACGTCACTTGTCCCTCCGTGGTGGCGCGGAATGAGAACATGGTGTCGATCAACACCGCTCTGGCGGTGGATCTGACCGGCCAGGTGGCCTCTGAATCGGTAGGAAACAGACAGTATAGCGGCAGCGGAGGTCAGAGCGATACCGCCGCCGGCGCGATCCATGCCAGAAATGGCCGTTCCATCATCGCCCTGCGTTCCACCACTGCAAAGGGCACGATTTCCACCATCTCCGCCGTCCTGGCTCCAGGGACCATTGTAACCCTTTCCCGCAATACCGTGGACTATATCATTACAGAATACGGAATTGCCCAGATGCGGGGCAGAACCATTCCCCAGCGTGCGCGGAGCCTGATTGCCATTGCCCACCCAGATCACAGGGAGACCCTGGAAAGGGAAGCCCGTCAATATGGAATTTTGTGACGATATGAAAGGAGAAAATCAGCATGAGTAATCTGAATCAGAAAGTCATCATTACCGCCGCCCTCACCGGTGCGATTACCCCCTCCGGCTACAATATTCCGGAAACGCCTGAGCAGATTGCCGAGGCTGCCTATGAATGCTGGAAACTGGGGGCAGCTGTTGTCCATCTCCATATGCGGGATGAAAAGGGAATCGGCACGATGGACGCCGCCCGGTTCCGCAAGACGGTGGATCTGCTCCGCGCCCATAAGGACTGCGACGTGGTAATCAACTGCACCTCCTCCGGCGCGGTCAGCCCCACCGACGAGGAGCGTATGGCCCATATGCGCACCATTGACGAGATCGAGATGGGCTCCTATGACGCCGGTACCTTCAACTGGATGCCCAACCTGGTGTTTATGAACAGCCCTCAGTTTTTGGAGAAGTTGGGCGAAGTGTACATCGAGCGGGGCATCAAGCCGGAGATTGAAATTTTCGACGCCGGTATGCTGGGCATTACCGAGTACTATGTGAAAAAGGGCAAGCTCCCCACCCCCTGTCATTATCAGTTTGTGCTGGGTGTGCTGGGCGGTATGCCCGCCACGGTGGAAAATCTGCTCTATCTGAAGAATCACATTCCCGCCGGTTCCACCTGGTCCGCCTTCGGCGTGGGCCCCGCTCATCTGCCCATTCTGTACGCAACCCTGGCTCTGGGCGGCCATATCCGGGTAGGCCTGGAGGACAATGTGGTTTACGGCTATGATAAAAACGGCGAGAAGATCATGGCCACCAATCAGATGCTGGTCGCCCGGGCGGTTGAGGCCGTGCGCACCTTTGGCAAGGAACCCGCCACCCCCGCGGAAGCCCGGGAAATCCTGGGCATCAAGCCTTTGGTGCGGTAACCGTCAGACCGTGGACCGCCTGCAAACACCGCAGGCGGTCCACGGCCTGTACAAGCGGGAATATGACCGGAAAATCCCACTTCAGGAAGGATGGTTGCTATGAGATTTTCCCATCAGGTGGTTGTCATAACCGGAGCCGCCCGGGGCATTGGGTTCGCCACGGCGCAGCTGTTTGCTGCGGAAGGCGCCAGGGTGGTGCTGGCCGACCTCAGTGACGACTGTGCCGCCGCAGGTGAAACGCTGTTGGCTCAGGGGTATTCCGACATATTGGCGGTGCGGTGCGATGTAGCGGTGCGGAACGATGTGGAGGCGCTGTTCCATAAAGTCGCATCCGTTTTTGGCGAGGTGGATATCCTGGTCAACAATGCCGGGATCACCCGGGACGCGCTGTTTCACAAACTCACCGAGGAACAGTGGGATAGCGTGATGAGTGTCAATCTCAAATCCATGCTGTTTACCACCCAGGCGGCTCTGGGGCACATGCTGAAAAAGGGGAAAGGGGCCATCGTAAACCTTGCTTCGGTTTCCGGACAGATGGGCAATGTGGGGCAGAGCAATTATGCCGCGTCCAAGGCGGGGGTGGAGGCTCTGACCAGGACTTTGTGCCTGGAATATGCCGCCAAGGGAATTCGGATCAACGCGGTGGCGCCTGGGTTTACCTATTCAGAAATGACCAAAGCCATTCCGGAAACGGTGGTGGAGGCCATGCTCAAAAAGATCCCCATGAGACGTGGCGCGGAACCCCAGGAGATTGCCCGGGCCATTCTGTTTCTTGCCTCGGGGGACGCGTCGTTTATCAACGGGCAGACGCTTTCCGTCAACGGAGGCATGTTTTTTTCCTGAGCCAGCTATCAATCCGGAAGGAGACGATGATATGAATGTCAGACCTGTTTATCTGGTGTCGTATGGGCGCAGTCCTTACTGTAAGGCGTTTAAGGGCGGGCTGTCCAAGATTCATCCCGTTCAGTTCGGCGGTCAGACCCTGGCAGGGGTGCTCCAGCGCATTCCGCAGCTGAAGCCGGAGGATATTGACGATGTAGTGGTTGGCTGCGCCATGCCCAAGGGTGTGCAGGACTATAACATTGCCCGGCTGGTGGCGCAGCGGGCCGGCCTGCCGGATCGGGTTCCGGCCATGACCATAAACCGGTTCTGCTCCTCCGGCCTTCAGACCGTGGCCACTGCCGCCAACACCATCGCCTGCGGACAGGCGGAGGTCATTGTGGCGGGCGGTGTGGAGAGCATGTCCATGGTTCCGATGGCCACAGACCCCAATATTGTGGAACCCTATCTGCTCAAACACGCGCCGGATAACTATATCAGTATGGGTATGACGGCGGAGCATGTGGCGGCGGAGTATCATATTTCGCGGGAAGATATGGAGCGCATGGCCTGCGAAAGCCACAGAAAAGCGGCGCAGGCCCAGGCGGCGGGGTGGTTTGAGGATCAGATCATCCCCGTGGACGGGCTGGATGGGCAGGGCAATCCGGTGGTGCTGACGGTCGATGAGGGAATTCGCCCCGGGACCTCCATGGAGAGCCTGGCCCAGCTGAAGCCGTGTTTTAAGGAAGATGGAGTGGTTACGGCCGGCACATCTTCTCAGATGACCGACGGCGCGGGATTTGTGGTACTTGTGTCGGAGGAAAAACTCCAGGAGCTGGGGGTAACGCCGCTGACGAAATTTGTAGACTTTGCCGTGGATGGAGTACCTGCCAGGATTATGGGAATCGGCCCCATCAAGGCCATTCCCAAGGCGCTGAAGCTGGCCGGATTGCAGCTGAGCGACATGGATGATATCGAGCTGAACGAGGCCTTTGCGTCTCAGGCGCTGGCCTGTGTGCGGACGCTGGGCATCCCGGAGGATAAACTCAATCCGGAGGGAGGCGCGATGGCGTTGGGGCATCCTCTGGGGGCTTCGGGCGCCATGCTGCTGTGCAAAGCCATCTCGCATATGCGCCGCTGCGGCGGACGTTATTTCATGGTCACCATGTGTATTGGCGGCGGCCAGGGCGCCGCGGGGATCTTTGAATTCTGCGGACATGCGTAAAGAAACGGACTTTCCGCCTTTTGACAGAGGCGGAAAGTCCGTTTCTTTACGCCAAAATAAGTTGTAAACTTTTCCAAAAAATTGCCGATAATAATAATAAAGGGACCATTTGTGCGCAAGTGGTTGCAGGATGTCCGGGGAAGCCGGAGAACGCTCGGTACGCAAGCGGGAAAGGAGGACGTCACAGTGGATTTCATGTCGATTCAAAACCTGAACAGCTACATCAAAAACCTGAAGCTTCAGAGTCAATGGTCGATGAAGCAGCAGACGGGGCAATACAATGCCAAGGGTACCACACTGGAAGATTGGCTGGGCGATTCCCAGCTCCAGGCGGAGGAAACCGCTCCGGGGAACGGTGGAGACGATACGCTGCGCAAGATCCACCAGAAGCTGGACGTGGGCGGCAAGCTGACCCAGAAGGAGCGGGACTATCTCCAGGAGCATGACCCGGAGGCCTATCGGGAGCTGGTGAATCAGGAGCGGGAACAGAAGGCCTATGAGCAGGCGCTGAGCCGCTGCAGGACCCAGGAGGAGGCCCGGCAGCTGCAGATAGGCCGGATCAACGCCTCCCTCACCCGTGTGCGGGCCGTGGAGCACGACCCCCATATCCCGCTCTCCAAAAAGCTGGAGATCGCCATGGCGGAGAAACAGCGGGTGGACCGGGTGGCCGAGAGTACCCGGGAATTTGTAGCCAGCGGGGATTTTGCCGAACTGCCCACCCGCTCCGAGGAGATCCAGGCCAACGAGGATACGGTGGACGTCCATGTTTCTGCGCCGGAGGAGCCCGACCGGGCGGAACCGGAGCACGACAGCCCGGAGACAGAGGATACCGCGCCGGTGCTGGAGACCCCGGAGGAGCGGAAGGTACGCAGAGCCCGGGCCCGGGCCGCCTATGCCGCCGCCCAGACTCCGGCCCAGCCCGCCATGGACACGATGGACACCCGGGCGTAACCGGAGCCGCCGGACCCAATCCGCAGACAGAAGGGAGCCCCGGATTTGGAATTTACATACGTTGATCTGGCCCATTGGGCCAGACAGGAGCACTATCATCACTATCTTTCTCAAGTTCCCTGTACCTACAGCATGACCACCAGGCTGGACATTACGCCCATTCTGCAGGCGGGACAGAGCCTCTATCCCGCCATGCTCCACTGCATCTCCAAAACGGTCCAGATGCACGCGGAATTCCGGATGGAGCTTGACGCCGACGGGCGGCTGGGCTATTACAGCCGCCTCCATCCCTGCTATACCGTGTTTCACAAGGATACGGAGACCTTTTCCAACATCTGGACGGAATACACGGAGGACTATGCCGAATTCTGCCGGCGGTACCGGCAGGACATGGAGCGCTACGGCGGCGTCAAGGCCATGCAGGCCAAACCGGACACTCCGGCCAACACCTTCCCGGTCTCCATGGTGCCGTGGGAAAGCTTTGACGGCTTCAATCTCAATTTGCAGAAGGGGTACCAATATCTGCTCCCCATTTTCACCATGGGGAAGTATACAAGGGTGGGGGAGAGGTACGAGCTGCCCCTTTCCATACAGGTCCATCACGCTGTCTGCGACGGGTTCCATGTCTGCCGGTTCCTGTCCGACCTGAGAGCCGTGATCGCGAATTTCCCCGGGGAATGAACCGGCTTCGGACGGAAAGGCAAGTCATGTTTCGGCACAATGTAGAAAAAGAAAACGGGGCTGGTACCGCGACGTGGTACCAGCCCCGTTCTGTCATCTGATTTCCTGTACGGCCCGCTTGAGCTGCACAAGCAGCAGTACCAGACTGACGCCCAACAGGATGTGGCCGATTCCGGCCATGCCGGAGATGGCCGCGCTCATGCCGGAGGAGAGGGTGGTCCCCAGTACCTGGGTCACGCCCCGTATGACCAGCATCACAGCGGTCAGATTCAGGCCCACGTGATAGAAAACCAGAACCCGTCCGGTCTTGGGACCGGTAAAGGAGAAGCTCTTCTCCAGCACCAGCAGCAGCAGGAAAAACACCATGCCCATCAGAAAATAATGGGTATGTACCACAGACAGGGTGGTTTTGGCGGTAAAGCCGTTGAATTTGGTGAACTCCCTGTAAAATACCCCGCCCACCATGGCGAGAATGGCGTACAGCAAGGCTGTATTCATGTAGCGTTTCATATGCCTTCTCCTTTACTTGCATTTTTACTTGCATTCCCGCTTCATCGCGGTATATCCGATCAGCACCGTCCACACATAGGCGCAGGTCTTGGGGATCATCAGCATCCCGATCAGGGGGATGGTGTCCGCCCACAGCACCACCGGAATGTAAAAGCCGAAGCTGAGCACAATGGTCAGCCACATCCAGCGAAACGCCCGGTCGTTATGCTCCTTTGCGCTGCGGTAGAACAGCACGATCACCAGCAGACCCAGCAGAGCGAAGGGAATGTTGCGCCAGATGCCCCAGGAGAGGGGCGCGTCGGCGCTGAGCCACTGGTTCTGGGGCATCATGCACAGGAAAATTCTCAGTCCGGCCAGAAGATACACCATGGCGGTCAGACCGCCCTGGCCCCTGACCTGGTACCGCTGCCGCCACACATAGTAGAGCAGCACGTAGAAAATCGTCATGGTGACCGAGGCGATCCACTTTCCCAGGCCCAGGGGGACGGTGTAGTGCTCCAGGCCTGTGGTACACAGGGCGTACGCCCGGGGGATCAGGTGGAATGCGTCGCCCGCGCCCAGCACCACCGCCATAAAGCCGAACAGCCGGAACTGGGCATTCCCTCTGCTGCCCCGGATCATCAGAATGCCGATGGTGATGACCGAGATCAGATAGACGGCGTCAAACAGCGTTTCCATGATTGCCTGCATGGTTTACTCTCCTTTTTGCGCAAAGTTGGTTTGGGCGGCCGTGGCAAGGGCCGCCTTGCCGTAGTTGCGGCCAAACAGCAGCCCGGCCAGCAAAAGCGCCCCGCCCAGGCCGGTATAGAAAACGGCGATAAACCGCTCCGGCGCAAGACCGCTGACCCGCAGGCCAATGCCGCCGGTCATCATGACCGCCATGATGGCAAAGGCCTTTCCGTCAAAGAATTTCAGAAAAAAGTGCCGCTCCTCGGAATAGGCGCTGATTCTGGCGGTGTGCTTTTTTACCAGTTTCCCAAAGATAAACCGTTGAAACACGGCGAACACCAGCGCGGACAGCAGGACATTCAGCGCCGTCAGATGGGCCGGATAGGCCAGCAAGCCGATGCGGAGGATGTTGAACCCCGCCGCGCTCCACACCAGGCAGGCCAGAAGCAGCAGGGTATTGCGTTTTACGTGCATGGTCAGCCTCCTTTGAATGAACAATGTTCAGTTTCTCGGATATAAAATTCCCACAATTTCGTGGGAATTTTAATAAAGGGCCCTGCGGACGAGCTCCAGCACCGCTGAGGGGTCATAGTCCTGCCGCAGCAGCGCGGACAGCATCAGGGAAAAGAGCAGGTCCGCGCATTTTTCCGCCGTAAACTGCTCAGTGAAGGCGTCGGGACGGACCTTGGCGTCCCGCTGCAGAACGGTACACAGCCCGTCCAGAATGTGCCGCCAGGTCTGCTGCATCCGCCGTTTCCCGTCAGATTTGTCTTGTCCCATAAAGCCCAGGGAGTGGAGGGTAAAAAAGCCGGGATACTGCTTGCCGCCATATTCCATCCGGCCGTACAGCCAGGTGATGCAGGCCTGGGTGTCCTGGAACACGGCGCCGTCCTCCGGCCGGTGGAAAATTTCGCACCAGACGCTTTCCACCGCCGCGCCGACCAGCGCGGCCTTGGAGTCAAAGTAGTTGTAAATGGAGCCAACCGACACCCCGCAGGCCGCCGCCACCGAGCGGATGTTGACCGCGGACCAGCCCTTTTGCCGGATCAGCTCCCGGCTGGCCTCCAGGATCTCCTCTTTGGATGTGACAAGGGTATTCATCCGATCACCTCAATATGAACATTGTTCATTATAAGGCTTTGCGGCCCTTTGTCAAGTGTTTTCTGCCGGATGCTGAAAAAGAGCGGTGAGCCGGGCCAGGCCTGTCCCCAGCCCCTCAGAGCCCGCGCAGCGGCTGGGGCGGGTGTTGACGGCGTGGTCCAGCAGGGGCTGCCCCTGGCTGGAGGGATCCAGGCACAGGTCCAGCGCCAGCACATCCTCCCATGCCCGGTTGAGGAAGGCCACCTCCCGGCGGCCGTGGGTGCGGGTAAGCACAATGTCGCCTGCCTGCCGCAGATAAGCCTCTGTCCGGGCCTGGGAAAAGCCGGCGGCGGTGAGGCTGTCCAAAAGCCCGTCCCGGAACAGACCGGGAAGGTCCGCCCACTGGAGGGGGGCCACGTCATAGCGCACAAAGGTATACCGGCTGTGGCAGTGGACGGCCAGCAGGCAGCTGTGCCCCCGCAGGTGGATGCTGTGCAGGTCCCAGCAGAACCGCCGGTCCGGCTGTGTGCCGTAGTCCGGCGGTTTTCTCCTCAAAAAGCGCTGGAGGGGAAAGGTGAGGCCCAGTTCCATCACATCACCTCAGTCCGCGTCCTCGTCCAGGGCTTCCACCAGAAAACTCACCGGACGAAATCCGTCGTTGCAGGACAGCATGGCGGATTTGGGGTTTTTCATCCAGCCGCCGTAAAAGTTCTCGCCGCCGTGGCTCAGAGCCAGCACAAAGGGGGAGAGGGTGTCCCAGGCGCTCTGACAAAAGCCCTCCGGTTTTTCCCAGCCGTTGGCGGTGAAGCTCTGCCCCACCTCCATGCCGCAGGCATGGGAGATGGGGTTCTCGTACCGGGCCATCAGGTCCTCGTATCGGGTGATGCGCATAACGGTGATTTTGCACTTTTTCATATGATGATACCCTCGCAGTGGTCGATTTCATGTTGGATGATCTGGGCCGTCCAGCCGGTAAAGGTTTTCAGCCGCTCCTGGAACTTCTCGTTCTGCCAGCGGACCTTGATGGACTTCCACCGCCTGGCCGGGCGGGTGCCGGTGAGGGAGAGACAGCCCTCCTCGGTGTCGTAGGGCCCGGACTTTTTGATGATCTCCGGATTGAACATGACCATGTATCCGCCCTCGTTGTCGAAGGCGATGATGCGCTTGTTTACGCCGATCATGTTGGCGGCCATGCCCACGCAGCCCTCCTTGTGGTGCTGCAGCGTTTCCAGCAGATCGGCGGCGACCGGAAGATCATCCGGCGTGGCGGGCTCCGCCTTCTGGGCCAGAAAGGCCTCGTCTTTGCAGATATCTTGTACCATAGTTGGTTCTCTCCTCCTTGCAGATGTGGCCCTTCTGACCCGTGGCGCTTGCCGTCCCTATCATACTGTCCCGGCCGTGGGCTTGTCAACCGCGGAGCTCCAGACAGGCCGGTGCCCGGTGAGGCGATGAATTTGGAAGGGGAGAGGATGGATTTTGCCGATAGGTTGCGCCGGGCCGGATCAGATGCTATCATGGATCTGACAGTCCCGGCCAGAGCCCGGCCGGGCGGATGTGAGACGGGGAGGAGACCGCATGGAGCAGAAAGAGAGAGAGAAGCGTCGGGAGAGCCTGGTGGCCGGACTGGTGGGGGCCTTTTTGGGCTCCCTGCTGGGTATGGCCTGCATCATTGTGGTGAGCCAGCTGGGTTATGTGGCCTCCCTCTGCGGGGTGGTCATGGCGGTGTGCACCCTGAAGGGCTACGAGCTGCTGGGGGGCGCCCTCAGCCGGAAGGGGGCGGCCGCCGGAATCATCACCGTGGTGATGACTTATGTGGCCTATCAGATCGACTGCGCCATCCAGGTGGCTGTTGCCGCCGAGGTGGACGTCTTTCTGGCGTTCCGGAATATGGGGATGCTGCTGAAAGAGGGGTATCTCGACACCGGGGCCTACTGGGGCGGTTTGGTGTTACTCTACCTCTTTACCTTGTTGGGGGCGGCTCCCCTGATCATCGCCGCGCTCCGGGGCGACACGGAGCCCGGGATGCCGCCGGAGGCGGTCCGGGTCAAGGTGGCGGAGGAGGCGCCCTCCACCTGCCAGTACTATCCCGCCCACCCCACCTGGATGCGCACCCTGCGGCTGAGCGTCTTTCTGCCGC
Organism: Flavonifractor sp. An306; assembly: GCF_002159455.1. Lineage (GTDB taxonomy): Bacteria > Bacillota > Clostridia > Oscillospirales > Oscillospiraceae > Flavonifractor. The sequence goes on along the minus strand of NZ_NFIQ01000009.1, from coordinate 12,144 downwards.
TGCTGGCGGTGGTGCTGGTGATCTTTCTGCCTCTGGCCCTGGCCCTCTCTGGCAACAGCAGCGCTCTGCCTGTCATAGCCTCTCTGGTAGGGGGGCTGGCGGGCATGATCGGCATGTGCGCCGCCGCTTTCGTCCTGGCCGGGCCCAGCGACGCGTTCCGCTGGATCTTCGTCCGCCAGGATGGGGTACTCTGGCGGGTCCAGCTCAATATGCTGAACATGGTGGATACCTACCGCTTTACGCAGCAGCGCATCCGGATGAGCGATGTCCGGTGGGATAAGCTCACCGAGGGCGAGCAGGCCCAGGCCAAGGCCTCCATCGAGCGGGCCATCCGGGTGCTCTGCACCGAGGGGGTGCTGCCGGGCAGCGCCCTGAGCCGGGTGGTCCAGTGCCTGCCGGAGCCCCGTCTGGAGAGCGAGAACAAGTGGGCCTGGAAGATCTCCTATCAGACCCAGACACCCGGCGTGCCGCCGGAGCGAGGGGGGCGCAGGGTTCTCCAGGTGGCCAAGGCCTATCCCGGACTTGCTCCAGCCGTTGGCACGGTACCCCCGGAGGGGCCCGCCCCCGGCCGGTGGGGGTTTGGAGTTGCGGCCGTGCTGATGATCCTGCTCACAGCCGGGGGGTACATGCTGGGTGTGGCGCTGGAGAAAAGCGGGGGAACGGAAAGCGGCCGGCCGGTCCGGTGGACGGAGCCGGAGATCACCACCCAGTACCAGAGCATGGGGGTTACCTTTCATCTGCCCGGGGCCCTGGTCTGGACGGAGGAGGGAAGCTTTGCCGACCCGGAGACCGGCATGGTCTATACCGTCACCGTGGAGCTGGGCGCTACCGAGGAGATGGCGGTGGACGCCCTGACTGAGCCCATCGGTGAATACCGGCTCCGGCCCGACTTTGACAGCTTCTCCTTTGCCTATACCAACACAGACCAGGACCTGGTGAAGCTGGCCACCAAGGACCGGCTGAGCTGTCTGCACAACCTCATCACCATCCGCTTCACCGACGGAAGCACGGTGGAGTCCGGCGTGGCCCTGGCCCAGGATCTCTTCAGCACCCTGGTCCGGGTGGAGGTGAGCGGCGGCAGCCAGGTGGATGAGGAGACCATGGAACATATTGTGTTGTATATTCTGGAGGGGATGGAGTTCACCGGCCCCACCGAGGAGAACTATCAGGAGATGTACCACCTGGGCCGGGAAGAGGGATACACCCTGGTGGGTATCGCCCTGGTGCCCACGCCTTATGAGGAGGATCCGTTCCTCCGGGTCCCCCTGCCCTATGGCGGAGAGGTGACCTATCTGGAGGACGGCGGAGTGCTGGCCCAGGCCCACGGCCTGCGGATACAGGCGCGGGCCTGCTGGTCCCCCGAAGGGCCCCAGGCCATCGTGGAGGAGGCGTGGGCCCAGGTCCAGGCGGAGAACCGTGACCTGTATCAGGACGGGATCTTTGATTCCGAGTATGACGCGGAGACCGACGTTGCCACCAAGCAGTTCTCCTTCTGGGAGGGGGACGAGGCCCGGATCTCCTTCCTGGTGGCCCAGCCCATGCGGGATGAGGGGCGCTACCGCTTCATGGAGGTGACCTACATCCCCGAGGAGATGGACAGCGATTACCCCACCCTCATTCAGGAGTTCAGCCACGCCTCCGACCTGTATCTGCCCGAGCTGGAGCCCTTCTGAAAGACAGCAGACAAAACAAGCAGCACCCCATGAAATCTGAGGATTTCATGGGGTGCTGTTCTTTATGGTTCGATTTTTTCAACTGCTGCTGTTACAGCACCAGTCGGAACCGGAACCGGCCGTCGGTCCGGTCAAACTGGCAGACGGCCCCGTTTTTCCGGCAGAACGCGCAGATGGACTGCACCCCAAGGCCATGTCCCTCTTTTTTGGTCACGGGCAGGCCGCTGCTGTCAAAGGAGATCTGGCCGGTGCATGGATTGGAAATTTCCAGCATGACGCCGGGGCTGCCCACCATCTTGCAGCGGATCTCCCGCAGATCTGTGGACAGGGCCAGATTGGCGTGGATGGCGTTTTCCAGGGCGTTGGCCAGGACGATGGCCAGCTCGCTCTCATTCACCTGCAGAACGTCCGGCAGGGCGATTTTTGCCTCCACCCGGATACCTTGCCGCTGGGCTTGGTCGAAGTAGGAGGCAAACACCGCGTCCAGCACCGGCGGGCGGCACCAACGGATTTCCTTCCGCTCATCCAGCCGCTTTTGGGCCGCATCCAGGAATTCCAGCGCGGTCTGATTGTCTCCGCGTGACACCAGTTCCGCCACAGCCTGAAGCCGGTGGCGCAGGTCGTGGCGCTCGGTGCGGATGGTATCTTCCGCCGCTTTCACCGCTTCCATGCGGCTTCGCAGGGCCGAAAGCTGCAAAGCCGACATCTGTGCGCTGTGCCGCGCCTCTGATTCCTTTCGAACGTTTAAAAATAGAAACATCAAAATAGAATAGACTCCCAACATCAGCAGAGCGATCGCCGGTTTGATGATGCTGCTGCTCCGATCGAAGCCTGCGTATCCGGGGATCAGGTAGACGGCAATGATGTAGTAGGTCGCCATTACCAGGCATATCAGCCACCAGCCCCGGTGCAGCTCCAACAGTATCTGGAAAAACAGCGGCCGCAAAAAGCGGACCAGAAACCAGATGACCCAGGCGCTGAGGACTGCGCAGGACAGCACCAGCACCCAGAAGCGGCTGCCAGACAGGTAGTAGATCAGCCCTGATATGTGGTGGATCAGCGTACAGAACAGAACGACGGAGAGCTGCTGGAAGATCAGCCGCCATCCCCGGAATCGGCTGAGCGTGAAAAAGAGCAGGATCAGCGGGATGTGGATGGTCATAGCAAAGAGCCAAAAGGCGGCATCCATGTCCACCGACCGGTACAGGGCGACCACCGCCGCCATGAGCAGGAGCGTGACGATGGAGACGATGAACAGGGTGCGGCGCCGGGAATACCGGCTGTCCATAAACAGAAACGCCATAATCATATATAGCACCGTCAAATACGCCATGATAAACAGCTCTACCATACCTTCCGTTCCTCCAGCCAGCAATCGCCCCAGACTTTTTTGAATTGCCTTTCCGCTTCTCCTGTCACAGGACCAATCGGAACCGGAACCAGCCGTCGGTCAGGTCGAACTGGCAGGTAGCCCCGTTTTTCCGGCAGAATGCGCAGATGGACTGCACGCCCAGGCCATGCCCCTTCCGTTGGGCCACCGGCAGCCCTTCGCCATCAAAAAGGACAGCGCCGGTGCATGGGTTGGAGACTTCCAGCATAATACTGGGAGTTCCTACCATTTTACAGCGGATGTTGCGCTGTTCCCGGGGCAGTTCCAGATTGGCATGGATGGCGTTTTCCAGGGCGTTGGCCAGAACAATGGCCAATTCGCCCTCGTCTGCTGGCAACGTGTCAGGCAGAGCAATCCTTGCCTCCACCCGGACACCCTGCCGCTGGGCCTGGTCAAAATAGGAGGCAAACACCGCATCCAACACCGGCGGGCGGCACCAGCTGGTTTCTTTGCGCTCGTCCAGCCGCTTCCGGGCGGCATCCAGAAAATCCAAGGCTGCCTCCCGGTCGCCCCGCGCCACCAACTCTGCAACCGCCTGGAGCTGATGGCGCAGGTCATGGCGCTGGATCCGGATCCCTTCTTCCACTTCCTTGACCCGCTGCAGCTTTTCCTTCAGCGCGGAGATCTGTACCATCAGCAACATGGTGCTCTGCCGCTCCATCTGGGTGCGGTACTGGTCCAGAAGGCTTTTGAATACCGCAATATATACAACCACCAGGGGAATAACAGCAGCGTAAACGTAGATGATCTGCAACTTATTTTCAAGATAGCTCCCCGGCCAGGAGGCGACAAAAATGAGATAGGCGCAGAATATACAGGGGATCAGCGTAAGGATTCCCCAGCGGGCAGGGATAACCTTGAGCAGCATCCGAAAAGGCCGCCGCAGGAAGCGGACCTCCAGATAAATTACTGTGAAATAAAATCCGCACATCAGCAGAATATTCACGAATCCGGAAAGACCGAAAGACTCCGTCAGCAAGCGTATGACGGAAACCGCCAGCACAGACAGCAGGATCTGCGTCATATAGTTGAATACAGCCTGTGTAGGGGTGTCGTTGGCTGCCCAGTATGTGAGAAAGGTAGCCGGGACGGAAATGGTAAGGAAAAACAGGCGGAGCAGCAGCAATTCTCCGCCCAGCCACAGCAGAACCAGGCTGGAGCAGACGACCCAGAGACAGTAGACGGCCAGAACGCACAGCAGTTTCCGGCGTCCAAAGCGAAATTCGGTCAGGCTCGCCATCATTCCCAACGTCATCATGGTGATAAAAAGGGCGCGGAAGAGGAGGAACACCCCATTTGTCATCGTAAATTCTCCTTCCACAGCCTGCAGCAAGTGTTACGGTCCAGATTGTTCCTGTTACATCACCAATTGAAACCGGAACCAGCCGTCAGTCTGGTCAAACCGGCAGACAGCTCCGTTTTTCCGGCAGAACGCAGAGATGGACTGTATGCCCATGCCGTGCCCCTCCCGTTGAGCCACGGGCAGGCCGCTGCTGTCAAAGGAGATCTCGCCCATGACGCCGGGGCTGCCCACCATCTTGCAGCGGATTTCCCGCCGCTCCGGGGACAGCTCCAGATTGGCGTGGATGGCATTTTCCAGGGCGTTGGCCAGGACGATGGCCAGCTCTCCCTCGTTCGCTGGGAGGGTATCAGGAAGGGCGATATTCGTCTCCACCAAAATGCTTTGATTTTGGGCCTGGTCAAAGTAGGAGGAAAGCACCGCGTCCAGTACCGGCGGGCGGCACCAGCGGATTTCCTTCCGCTCATCCAGCCGCTTTTGAGCGGCGTCCAGAAAGTCCAGAGCTGCGTCCTTGTCTCCCCGCGATACCAGTTCCGCGGCGGCCTGGAGGCGGTGACGCAGGTCATGGCGCTCGGTGCGGATGGCATCCTCCGCAGCCCGCACCGCCTCCATGCGGCTCCGCAGGGCAGATACCTGCAGGGTGGACAGCTGAGCCTCATAACGGGCGCTGTTTTCTTTCTGTACCCGATCAAAAAAGAGATACATCAAGTAGTAGGCACAGCCGCATACCACCAGCAGGCTGCAAATGAAAATCAGTGCGGCGCTGGGGTTGATGGACCGGACATGATTGATGGCGTACAGCAGGGTGAGAAATGTGGTAATGGGAATCTTGCACAAAATACCCCAGCTGTGATTCATCTGATGCAGCATATTACGGTATGTATTGCTGAAACGTCGCAGGAGAAAGAACATCAGAAGGAACGATATGAGGCGCACGCAAAAAGAAACATATTCATGTTCCACGAAAAATAATTCTGCCAGCGTGGCCATCGCCGTTCCAACGCAGCCGATGAACAGAGCGGTTGCCATATTAAAAACAGCGCGAAAATCCCGATGCCTGGAGCACCAGAGTGTGACCAAAATATATGGGAGCGTCACGGTGAAGAGAGCCACGCGCTTGTAGGTGTCCCAGAAATTCAGAAAAAGCAGTCCAACCAGATTGGCGCCGACAACCAGCACCACAATAACAATCCATCGGGCCCGCCATGTGTCGACCGGTCTGCGGAAATCAATCATCAGCATCACATAGCTGCCCAGAAATACCTGTGACAGCCCCACAAACAGCGTGTGATAGAGGTCCAGTTTCAACGCCTCCTTATTCCGCTGATTATCGTTATAGTTCGTTGGTTTCCGTCAGCCAGTAATTCCCCCAGGCCTTCTTGAAATCTGTTGCCGCCGTGCGGGGCAGCGTCACAGCCCGGCCGTTGTCCAGCAAGGCGGTCTGGCCATTTACTCCGGTCACATGCTGAAAATTCAGCACAAAGCTGGCCCCGCACTGGAAAAAGCGCCGGTCGGCCAGCAGGGGTGCGGCCGCCTCCCGGAAGGAGACCCGGATGGTCTGAGAATCTATGGTGTCATCGGTGCAGTAATAGCGCATGCAGCGCCCCACCCGCTCCACATACCGGATACGCTCCAGCAGGATACGCCGGGGCCCGTCCGCCGTGGCCACCACAACGGCGTTGCTTCGCCGCCGGTTGAGCTTCGCCACCGCCCCGTCCAGTACCTGGAAGAGTTTTCTCTCCTCCACCGGCTTGAGCAGATAGAAAAAGGCCCGGACGTCATAGCTGTCGGCGGCGTAGTCGTTGGAGCTGGTGAGGTAGACGATCTCACCGCCCGCGCCCAGCGCCCGCAGGCGCCGCCCGGTGTCGATCCCGCTCAGCTCCGGCATGAGGATGTCCAGCACATAGAGGTCAAAGCCCCCCGCGCATTCCGCCCGCGCCAGCAGCGCCCTGCCGCTCCGGAAGGTCTCCGCCTGCCCGTGCAGGCCGGGGCGGGACTGGAGGTAGGTACACAGCAGCGCCGCTGTCTGCTCGAGGTGTTTTTCTTCATCGTCACATATGGCGATCCGCAGCATAGCCAACCTTCCTTCTGTAGCAGAGCGCGCATTTTACGCAGGCAGCACTCCTGTTCCCTCGCGCTTTTTGTGCCTATTTTAAAATATAGTATCATTTAATCTGTAAACGCTCTACGGCCGGTGCAAAATTTAGGCCTGATTGTGTAAAAATTGTCTGTTACAGCTGGTCAGGGCAGATGGATGTTGCGCCGCCTGAACAAGCGGAAATGCCCCGTTGAAGGCTCAATAGACCTCCAATGGGGCATTTCCGCTATTCCGTCATAATGGGGAAATCGTAAGAGACCCTTTACATCTGTGTTTCTCTGCTGTCCTTTTTGGGACTCATCCCCCAAAATACCACATTCATCAGAATGACAAGGAGCAGAACGGCGGACATGGCCGCCCAGAAGCCCATGTCAATTCCGCAAAAGGAAGTGGTTCCGAATAGATCCATCCACAGCTTGGACCAGGTCATACAACATTCCTCCCATCGTCAGAGTAATTCGCCGTAATGGCGTACATAGGCCTTTTTCAGGCTGGTTGCCAGTACCATATAGAGCAGGATACAGGGGATCAGATAGGCAAAATAGGCGGCAGGCAGGGCGATAAATCCCAGTACGGCGCCCAGAGGCGTAAAGGGGATCACCGTCAGTACGGTGATGCCGGTCGATGTGAGCAGGGTCAGCGGAGCGGAGGCCCGGCTCTGGAGGAAGGGCAGCTTGGGGGTGCGGATCATATGGATGACCAGAGTCTGACTCCACATAGATTCCACAAACCAGCCCGCCTGGAACAGGCCGATATACTTTGCCTGCATCAAGGCCAGCTCTGCGCCGCTGAAGTGGGTCGCCAGGTCGTTAAAGAGTACGCCTCCGGAGACAAACATGGGACAGAAAACGAAGTACATAAAGAGATAGGTGGTAAAGTCAAAGATAGAACTGGTGGGTCCGAGCCAGAGCATGAAATTGCCCACGCTGGATGCGTCCCACTTCCGGGGCTTGGCGATGAATTCCTCGTCCACATTGTCCCAGGGAATGGCGGTGCAGGACAGGTCGTAGATCAGGTTGAGGAAAATGAGGTGTACGCTCATCATGGGCAGGAAGGGCAGCAGGGCGGAGGCCGCCAGGACCGAAAACATATTGCCGAAATTGGAGGAGGCGGTCATCTTGATGTATTTAATCATGTTGGCGTAGGTCTTGCGGCCCTCGATGATGCCCTGCTCCAGCACCATCAGGTCCTTTTCCAGCAGGATGATGTCCGCCGACTCCTTGGCCACGTCCACCGCGGTGTCCACGGAAATGCCGATGTCGGCGGCCTTCATGGCGGCGGCGTCATTGATGCCGTCCCCCATAAAGCCGACGGTGTGCCCGCTTTCCCGCAGGACGGAAACCACACGTGCCTTCTGGTCCGGAGTGAGCTTGGCGAACACATCAGTGGTCTCTGTCGCCTTTGCCAGTTCATCGTCGCTCATACCATCCAGGTCGGAGCCAAGCAGCATGTTGCGCACCTTCAGTCCCACTTGTTTGCAGATGGTGCGGGTCACCTTGTCGTTGTCACCGGTAAGAATTTTGGTGGTCACACCGTGATGTTTGAGGGCCCGGATGGCGTCTGCTGTGGACTCCTTGGGCGGATCCAGAAAGGCCAGATACCCAATGAGCACCATGTCGCACTCATCCTTTACTCCAAAAGAGCCCACGGGGGAGGGATTGCTCTTCTGAGCGACGACCAACACCCGGAAGCCTTTGTCATTGAGACCGTCCACAGTCTGAAGGATCTGCCGGCGCACGTCGCCCGTCAGCGGCTGAACCCCACCGCCGCACTCGGCATAGGAGCAGATGGACAGCATCTCCTCCACAGCGCCCTTGGTCACCATCTGGGTTTTTCCTGCCTTGTCCTGTACCACGGTGCTCAGCCGCCGGCGGGCAAAATCGAATGGGATCTCGTCTACCTTCACATAGTGCTCCGACAGGTCTACCAGCCGGGGGTCCTCCGCCTCAGCTTCCTCCGTTTTGCGGATGATGGCCAGGTCCATGAGATTTTTGTAGCCGGTCTGGAAATAGCTGTTGAGATAGGCGTGGCGCAGCACACGGGTATCGTCCTCGCCGTTTACGTTGAGATGGTATTCCAGTACCACCTGGTCCTGGGTCAGGGTTCCGGTCTTGTCGGTGCACAGAATGTCGATGGCCCCAAAGTTCTGGATGGAGTTCAGGTTCTTGACAATGGTCTGCTTTTTGCTCATGGACACCGCCCCCTTGGCCAGGCAGGTGGTCACGATCATGGGCAGCATCTCAGGGGTCAGACCCACGGCAATGGAGATGCCGAAGAGGAAGGCGTTCAGCCAGTCTCCTTTGGTGATGCCGTTGATCAAAAAGACCAGGGGGACCATCACCAGCATAAAGCGGATAAGCACCCAGGAGACAGCGTTTACCTCCTTGGTAAAGCTGGTCTCTGTCGCCTCTCCCGCCACCGCTGAGGCCATGGAGCCAAAGAGGGTATCGTTCCCCACACAGACCGCCACGGCAACGGCGCTGCCCGAGACCACGCTGCTGCCCATAAAGGCGATGTTGGTATAATCGGTCACACTTTCCTTTTGCGGGTTTGCCTGGGGCTGCTTTTCCACCGGTTCGCTCTCACCGGTGAGGCTGGCCTGGCTGACAAACAGATCCTTGGCGTCCAGAATGCGCACATCGGCGGGAATCATATCCCCGGCGGACAGATGGACAATGTCGCCAACCACCAGCTCGTCCATGGGGAGCTCCACTTTTTCCTGTCCTTTGCGGGTTACCGTGCAGGTGGTTGTGATCATGGCCAACAGCTTTTCCTCCGCGCTGCCGCTTCTGGATTCCTGGACAAACCGGAGCGTGCCGGAGATGATGACCATGGTCAGAATAATGACCACGGTCAAACAGTCAAAATCCTCCGGCACGCTGCCAAACAGCGAGAGACAGGGGAACACCATGTCCGTCATGGTGGACACCAGAGCCAGGCAGAGCAGAATGGCGGTGAAGGGATTGACAAACGCGCCCGCCAGCCGCCTGGGCAAGGATTTCTTTTTCTCGTGGGTCACTTTGTTGCTGCCGTATCTGGCACGGCTGGTGGCGACGGCCTCCGGCTCAAGTCCGCCCAGCGGAGCGTGAAGCTCACGCAGAAGGGTATTGACCGGGGCGACCGCCGCATCCTGAATGCGGCGGTTCTGCCTGTCGCGGAGGACAGCCTGCTGCGCAGCCTGACGAGCCGCGCGGCGATTTTCTTTTTTATGCATCGTTTCATACCTCCTTCTTGCGTCCTGAACGAGTATAAAAAACCGCAAGAAAAAGCACAGGTTCAAAACCTTGCGATTTTCTTGCGATTTGGTAAGAATTTAAATTTACAGCTTGTCGTTGAATTTATATCCAATGCCCCAGATGGTCAGGATATCCTCATGCAGCATACGGGAAACTGCCTTTTTGCTGTCAAACATCAGCAGTGGGTTGTACTTCTCGCCGTAAACCTCTTGTGCCCGGTTCTCCGCTTCTTGTTCTTTGCCGGGGCGGATGGCCTGCCTTGCTTCATACAGCTGCACCCGGTTGAAACCCTGTGCCTGCTCCCGAAGCCCGGCATACTCATTCAGGGCAGCGTCCAACTCGGTGGAATATTTCTGCTCCTGTTCTTCCAGCCGTTTCAGGCTCTGCTCCATGGCAGCGATGTCTTTAGGAAATTTATCGGCGGCATCTTCCTCGGTATATGCCAGCGACGCCAGAAGCAGATTTTTCTCAGAACGCAATTCTTCCAAATCCTCTGTCAGTGCCGCAATTTTTGCGGCCAGCTCCCGGTGCCGGAACACATGAACCGCAGAGAGCGCCTTTTTCTCGGTAAGCAGGCTGCGGCGCTCCTTCGTCTTATCTCGGATGTCCTTTGCCAGCTGATTGTACTGTGTGAGGGCAGGGCGCAGCGTATTCAGCGAAGCATTCAGGCGTTCCTTGCCCTTGCAGAGATAACCCAGCTGATAACAGAACAGCAGCAGATTTTTTTGTAGATTTTCCATGGCCTCGGCAAGCGCCGGGAGGGTACTTTTGACTGCTTGCGCCAGCTTTTTGACCTGTCCTCTCAGCTCCTGGAGCAGGGCATTGTCGGCCTTGATCTGCCGGTTCAGTTCGCATCGGTCAGAGATAATACCCTTTTTCTCCATGGCTCTGGCAACCACACCCTCATGGACCGTAGGCCGCTCCAGCAGGCCACGCTCGGCATGGCTGCGGTGGTCGATACGTTCTTCGTGGCCGGAACGCTCCAGATAGCGGTTTGCTACATCCGCCCATGCAGCCCGCCACAGGACAAGTTGTTCATCGCTGTACTGCACCTTCCAGCTTTCCAGAAGATGCAGATAATCGCACAATACCCGCAGACAGCGCACTTCTTCCTGCCGGTATGCTTTCAGCAGAGGACGCTCCGGTTTTGGTAAGGCGATTGCCGCCGGGGGCTTGTCAGGGTCAATCCCGAAATCCTGTGCCAGTTTCTGCGCTGCTTCGTAGTTACTTAGGTCAAATAACCTCGCCACAAGGTCGGTCACATCACCGGTGGCTCCGCAGCCGAAGCAGTAAAAATACCGTTCGTTCAGCTTCATGCTGGGGTGCCGGTCCTCATGGAACGGACAGCTGCACATCCCGTTTCGGTTGACTTGCAGCCCATAGTGTTTCGCTGCATCCGGCACACAAATATTCTGTTTTACCAGTTCAAAGAGTGTCATAAAAATCCCTCCGTTTCAGGGCATAAAAAAAGCGGCCTGCCCGGTTTGTTGGGGCAGGCCGCAGTCTTTATGCAGTTTGTGATGTTTCCGTTTCTTTGGCTTTCCGCTTCTCCTGCCGGTAGAACTTCTCCCGGCAGGCGGGTTTGCAGAATTTAGCGTTGGGGCGGACAGACTGGAACGGCTCCCCGCAGCACTGGCACACCAGCTGGTACGGTTCACCCGGAACGATCAGCCCCTCGGCAATCTTCTGTTTGCGCTCCTTCTGGCGCAGATACTTTTCATGGTCACGGATGCGCTTCTGGCGGCGCTTTTCCTCCGCAGCCAGTTCTTCCTCGGTGGGTTCGGGCATGGGCACTTCAAACTTCCCGATGAAATTCAGGTAAATTTCAATTTCCTGCACCCGTTCCCCGGTGCTTCTGTCCGGGGCATGGACCAGAATTTTCTCCACAAATTCATGGATCATAGGGGCGGTCAGCTCGGTGAAATCCGTATATTTCTGTGCCAGCGCCAGAAAGTGGCTGGCACGGTCGGTGTCCTCGTGAAACTGGTCCAGCTGTGCCTGCTCGGAGGCAAGCAGCTGTTCCAGCTCCGCCTGTTCCTTTTCATATTCGGCACACAGCAGCTCGAACCGTTTTTCCTCCAACTTGCCCATGGCATAGGTTTCGTATAGCTTTTTAATCAGCACATCCAGCTCGGCGCTGCGCTTGCGCTCCTTGGCGACCTTGCGTTTCAGCTCCTTGGCCGCTTCCTGCTGGCGAACCTGTGATATGCTGCGAACTTTCTGAATAAATTCCTCCTTGTTCTGGATGGCATAGCTGGCGGTAGTGCGGATGGTTTCCAGAATCAGGGCATTCAGAGCCTTAGTGCTGACCGTGTGAGAAGAACACATCTGCGTTTCTCGCTCAAAGGTCAGGGTGTAGGTGGAGCAGCTGTAAAAATCCACAGAATATTCCCGTCCGGCCTTTTTGCGCTTGCCCCGGTGGTTATACATCTTAGCTCCGCAGTCAG
>NZ_NFIQ01000089.1 GCF_002159455.1 Flavonifractor sp. An306 | reverse complement strand
ACTCGTTTATTTTACCACGCACTCTTGAGTTTGTCAAGCACTTTTTTCTGATCTCATTCAGAAGTCCGTCCAGGTTCTGCCTCGGTCTCTTCCAAATTCTTCAGTTTTCGGTGCCCTCTCGCAAGGCGCTCAGATAGAATACCACCGGAGGGGCGTTTTGTCAACATCTTTTTTGATTTTTTCCCGCGTTTTTTTGCCGGTGGCCGGAAACAACTAAATAGCTGGTTTCCTCCTCCATAGGATGCACAAGATATAGGCGTCTTATTCCATGCGCCGCAGTTTTTTGATTGCCAGCAGGGCCAGGGGCAGCACAAACCCCATCACCAGGTTGCCCGCCAGGGCCGCCCGCTCCATGGTGCGGGTGAGGAAAAAGGCGTCGGGGAACAGCCACAGCGCCCCCGCCAGAGCCAGCAGCACCAGGGGGAGGGCCACTCGTTTGCGCCCCTGGACGGGCAGCAGGGTGCGGACCATGGCGGCGCAGGCGGCAGCCAGCAGACCTAGCAGGGCCAGGTCGGCCAGCACCCACAGGGCCAGGATCACCGATTCCACCCGCTGAAAGGTACCGGCGATGCCGATGCCCTTTACCATCATAAAAAAGGGGGTGTTCATGCGGATGGACAGGCCGGGGCCGAAGTTGCCCAGGCACACCGCCTGGAGGGCGGTGAGGGTGAGGCAGAGGCCCACCGCCCACCCCATGGCTTTTTTCCGACCGCCGGGCCGGGGGACCACCCGGTCCCCCAGAAAGGCGGCGAACACCACATAGCCCAGCAGGCCCAGCACCGGCAGCGCGGCGGCGCCGATGGCGGGCAGATCCTCCCCCCACAGGGGCAGGATCCGGCCCGGGTCCATCTGGAAGGCCCCCATGGCCAGGGAGAGGCCCAGCCCGATGGCCAGAGCCAGGTAAAACACCTCCCCCGCCCGGGCCAGCACCCGCACCGGCTTGATGGTCAGCCAGAAGGTGATGGCCAGCAGCGCCGCCAGGAACAGAGGCAGCGGGGCGTTGCGGTAGCTGACGGTGAGAAAGCGCAGGGCCACCAGCCGGGCGTTGGCGGCCAGGAGAAACAGGCCCCACAGGAGATAGAGGGCCACCACCACCCGGCCTAGGACAGGCCCCAGCACCTCCAGGGCGGTCTGGCCCAGCCCCTTGCCTTTGAGCAGGGCGAAGAGCACCCAGCACAGTCCCAGCAGCACCGGCAGGGCGGCCACCGCCGCCAGCCAGCCCCCCTCCCCCGCGATTTCCGCCGTGCGGCCGGGGAGGATCCGGATGGCGGGGGACAGCAGCGCAGCAAAGGTGAGGGTAAGCAGCTGCCGCAGGGAAACGCGGTCCTGGTCCATGGGACTCCTCCTTTCACTTCTCAATTATATATAGTGTCAGCCGTCGGCGTGGTAGCTGCGCTGGACCACCGCCTCCACCCGGGCGGTGAGGGTCAGGTCCCGCATCTCCACCCCGTTCAGCAGGTCGGCCTTGTGCCAGGGGGCCAGCAGGGCCGCCGCCCGGCACAGGCCCAGGTAATCGGCGTTGACCTCCCCCGCCAGGTCCAGGGCGGCCTGGATCCGCTCCCGCTCGACCTCTGCCAGAGCGTCGCAGAGGGCCTGCCGCCGGCCGTCATCCTCGGCGGGGGCTCCCTCCGCCAGGTTGGCCTCCACCCGGCACTCCACCCGCAGTCCGGTGAGCGTGTCCCCGGTAAAGACCGGCCGGACCACGCTGCGGGCCCCCACCACCCGGAGGGCGGCGGGGCTCTCCCCCTCCGGCGTGAGCTCCACCACGTCGGCGTCCACCCGGCTGAGGATCAGGTTGATGCCCAGGGCGGCCTCCCGGTCGGCCCAGGCCGTCAGGGAGCCGTCCTTTAAAATGCCATACCCGGCGGCGGTGAGGGAGCCGTCGGCGGCCAGGGCGGGAGCGAAGGAGGCCCCCCGGTCCTCCAGATCGGAGAGCACTTCCTTTACGGAGCGGGTCATGGTGTCGGCGGTGAGGCCCACGTCCTCGGCCAGGGCCTCCAGCCGGTCGGTGGCCGAGCCGTCCTGGGCGGCGGCCTTCATGGCCTGACCCGCCGTTCCGTCCCGCACCAGGTAGAGGGCGGTCTCCAGACGCATCTCCACGTCCCGCAGCACGTAGTCCAGGGAAGGGGTCACCCCCTGGCGGGCCAGCTCCTCCCCCAGCAGCAGCTGGCCCACGTGGCCGAAGTAGAGGTAGGAGGAGCCCTGGGACTGCATGGTGAGGACGGCCGCGCTGATGGTGTCCGCCTGGCCGGTCACCAGGTTGGCGTTTTCCCCCTCCTGGGTGCCGCCGGAGCCGATGACGGTGACGCCGGAGCCATCCCCGTCCACCCCCAGGGTGCGCACCAGCTCCATGTCCTCAATCTCCCGGCCGTAGGGCAAAAACCCCGTGAGGGACAGAGATGCGCAGCCGGTCAGGGGGAGCAGCAGGGCCGCCGCCAGCAGCAATCTCACGGCCCGCCTCATCGCTGCTTCCTCCGGTTCAGGGGGTGGAGGGCGGGAGGCCGGTCCTTCACCTGGGGCAGGGGCTGGCGGAGGAACACGTGCTCTCTGGCCTCCTTCCCGGCGCTGACCGCGAAGGGTGTCAGGTAGGGCACCCCGAAGCTCTCCAGCCCCGCCAGGTGGACAACGAGGGCGGCGCCCCCCATCACCGCGCCGAACAGCCCGGCGGCGCCGGCCAGCAGGGCCAGCAGGAACCGCCACAGCCGCAGGGCGCCGGAGAGCTCCTGGGAGGGCATGGTGTACCCGGCGATGCCGGCGATGGCCACCACAATGAGCACGGCGGGAGAGACGATCTTGGCCTCCACCGCCGCCGAGCCCACCACCAGGCCGCCGATGATGGACACGGTCTGGCCGATGGACTGGGGCAGGCGCAGGCCGGCCTCCTGCAGGATCTCGAAGGCCAGCAGCAGCACGATGACCTCAAAGCCGGAACGGAAGGGCACGTTCTCTTTGGCGGCGATGATGGACAGGGCCAGCCGGGTGGGGATCATCTCCTGGTGGAAGGTGACCATGGCCACGTAGAGGGCGGGGAGAAAGAGGGTGAGGAGCATACACAGGTAGCGCAGCAGGGTGAGGGTGGTGGCCAGCAGCCAGCCGGAGGATTTGTCCTGGGGGGTCTGGAGGAAGTTGCCCAGCACCGCCGGGGTGAGGTAGCCCAGGGGGATGCCGTCGATGAGCAGGCCCACCCGCCCCTGGGTCAGCCCGGCGCAGAAGCGGTCGGACCGCTCGGTGTACTGCACCAGGGGGAAGGGGGTGTGGGCGGCGGGGACGATATACTCCTCAATGTTGCCGGTGGCAAACACCCCGTCGATGTCGATATCCCGCAGCTGCTCCAGCAGCTCCTCTGCCAGCTGGGGGTTGGTCAGCCCCTCCAGATAGAGCACGTCCACCAGGGTGGCCGACTGCCGCCCCACCCGCTCCTCCCGGATGCGCAGCTCGGGGGCCTTCAGGTGGCGGCGGACGATGCTGGTGTTGGTGCGCACGCTCTCCACAAAGCTGTCTCTGGCCCCCTTGAGCACCGTCTCGTTGGCGGGGGCGCTGATGGACCGCTTTTCCTCGGTGCCCACGAAGAAGGACAGGGCCTCCGATTCCCCGGGAAAAAACAGCAGGCACCAGCCCTCCACCAGGTCAAACACCCCCCGGTCCAGCTGGGTCCGCCGGGCCACACCCAGGTTGTACAGGGCCCCCGACTCCATCCGCTTCATGGCCTCCGCCGCCGTGCGGCACTGCCGCAGCCCCTGGTCCTGGGCCAGGGGGCGGAGCACATAGTCGCTCACCCGCTCCATGCGCACCATGCCCCCCAGATAGCACAGGGTCAGGGTACAGGCGCTCTCCCCCTCCAGAGCCACCGGGCGGCGGGTGAAGTCCACGCAGTCCTGAAAGATCTCCTCCAGCCGCTGGGGGGTCAGGGGGCCGTCGTACCGGGGCTCTCTGCGGGGATGGGGCGCCGTCTTTTCCCGGCTGTCTGCCGCCATGGCGTCCGCCTCCTTTCGCTTGGATCTCTTGTTGTAGTATGGCGGCGGGCCGGATATTTATACCCATGGAAAAAGGGACTTGACAGGAGCGCGGGCGTCGGTTATACTGTAGCAAATTAAATCGACAAACCGATGAGAAAGAGGAGTAGTCCGGTATCTATGCCTCACAGAGAGCCGCGGGTGGTGGGAGCGCGGCAGGCGGCGTCCGGATGAATGGACTTTCGAGGGCACAGCGAAAGGGCAGCCGAGTAGCGCGACGGGGACTCCGCCCGTTATCAGGGGAGCCTATGCTGACAGGCATGGGAAAGTGAGTGGGCGCGCATTGCGTCAATCCGGGTGGCACCGCAGAGGTTTTTACGCCTTTGTCCCAGAGAATCTTGGGACGAGGGCGTTTTTTCATGCCCTCTCCCGCAAAACCAGAAAAAGGAGTGTATGAACATGACGAAGATCCCCCACAAGCTGTTTCTCACCGAGGACCAGATGCCCCAGCAGTGGTTCAACCTCCGGGCGGTGATGCAGGAGCAGCCCGACCCCATGCTCCACCCCGGCACCCTCCAGCCGGTGACCGAGGCCGACCTGGCCCCCATCTTCTGTGAGGAGCTGGCCCGGCAGGAACTGGACGAAACCCACGAATTCATTGACATCCCGGAGCAGGTGCTGGATATCTACAAGATGTACCGCCCCTCCTCCCTGATCCGGGCCTACGACCTGGAGAAGGCCCTGGGCACCCCGGCTAAAATCTACTATAAATATGAGGGCAACAACACCTCCGGCTCCCACAAGCTCAACTCCGCCGTCCCCCAGGCCTACTACGCCAAGATGCAGGGCCTGTCCGGGGTGACCACCGAGACGGGCGCCGGCCAGTGGGGCACCGCCCTCAGCGTGGCCTGCGCCTACTTCGACCTGTCCTGCGACGTGTATATGGTCAAGTGCTCCTATGAGCAAAAGCCCTTCCGCAAGGCCATGATGCACGTGTTCGGCGCCGACGTGGTGCCCTCCCCCTCCACGCTGACCCAGGTGGGCCGGAAGATTCTGGCGGAAAATCCGGACACCACCGGCAGCCTGGGCTGCGCCATCTCCGAGGCGGTGGAGGCCGCCACCACCGGCAGCTCCAAGCGGTATGTGCTGGGCAGCGTGCTCAACCAGGTGCTGCTCCACCAGTCCATCATCGGCCTGGAGAGCAAGCTGGCCATGGAGATGCTGGGGGAATATCCCGACATCGTGGTGGGCTGCGCCGGGGGCGGATCCAACCTGGGCGGGCTCATCGCCCCCTTCGTGGCAGACAAGATCCGGGGCGTGAAGAACCCCCGCATCGTGGCGGTGGAGCCCGCCTCCTGCCCCTCCCTCACCCGAGGCAAGTACGCCTACGACTTCTGCGACACCGGCAAGGTCACCCCCCTGGCCCGGATGTACACCCTGGGCAGCGGCTTCATTCCCGCCCCCAACCACGCCGGCGGCCTGCGGTATCACGGCATGAGCCCCATCCTGTCCAAGCTGTACCACGACGGGTATATGGAGGCGGTGGCCTACGAGCAGTCCAAGGTCTTTGAGGCGGCGGTGTTCTTCGCCAAGCACGAGACCATCCTCCCCGCCCCCGAGTCCTCCCACGCCATCAAGGGGACCATTGACGAGGCCCTCAGGTGCAAGGAGACCGGGGAGGCCAAGACCATCCTCTTCGGCCTCACCGGCACCGGGTTCTTTGACATGACCGCTTATGAGAACTACCTCAGCGGCAAGATGACCGACTATATCCCCACCGACGCCGATCTGCAGAAGGGCTTCGACTCCCTGCCGGATATCCCCCAGAACAAGGGGATCTGAGGAAACTTTATGTTGCACATTCCCTCACAGGTGGCTATAATAATGGGGACTATAACGAAAAAGAGGGTTTTCTGCTATGGAATTCCACGCCAACGAGGGAAAAAGCGTCAACATAGAGGTAAACGGCAAGACCTACGCCCGCCACGCCATCCACACCCACTTCGTCCAGGTGGGCGAGAGCTATATCGACCTGGTGGAGAAGTACGTCAAGCCCCTGTGGCAGCCAGGCGACCTGCTCTCCTCCAGCGAGAAGATCATCGGCCTGTGCCAGAAGCGGGTGGTGTACAAGAAGGACATGAAGGTGGGCCGGCTGGCCCGGTTCCTGTCCCGGTTCGCCTCCCACTCCTCCGCCGGCATCGGGGTGGACAGTCCCTACAAGATGCAGTTCGCCATCAACGAGCGGGGCGCCCTGTTCGTCATCTGGGCCGCCTTCTGCGCCGGCATCGGCAAGCTTTTCGGCAAGCGGGGCGTGTTCTACGAGATGGTGGGCCAGGAGGTCTCCGGCCTGGACGGCTTCTACGACCATGAGTTCCAGGAGTACGGCGAGTTCGGCATCCGCATCCCGGAAAATCCCGGCGGCGTGTGCGACGAGATCGAGGCCGCCACCGGGGTGCAGGCCATGATCGTGGACGCCAACGACCTGAACGTGGAGATTCTGGGCAAGGCCTCCTCCATCACCCTGGACGAGGAGACCCTGAAGGGCCTGATCCGGGACAACCCGGCGGGCCAGTCCCGGGAGCTCACCCCCTTCATCCTGATCCGCCCGGTGGATTGAGTAGTCAGCCAGCAAAACGCCCGCTTTTCAGCGGGCGTTTTGTGCGTTTGGCCGGTTTTCCCCCGAAATTCTCCTTGTATTCCGTTGTACTATCCAGTATAATGGAATTTGCCCCCAGACGGCGGGCTCTGAACGAAAAGAAGAAGGGGTGTTTCCCATGGAACTGAAAAATTTTGACAATATTATCAGCCGGGTCCCCAAACTCAACTCCCCTCTGCGGGTGGTTCTGGCGGGCTCCGACGGCGAGAACATGCTCCAGGGCGTGTTCCAGGCCCAGAAGGAGGGCTTCGTGCAGCCGGTGCTGGTGGGCGACCGGGCCCGCACCATGGTGCAGCTGGAGAAGCTGGGGCTGGACAAGGAGCCCTATACCATGGTGGACACCCCTCCGGGACATAACGTGACCCAGGCCGCCATCGACATCATCCACTCCGGCGACGGCGACATCCTGATGCGGGGCAATCTGCCTACCCGTGACTTCCTGATGCCGGTGCTGGACCGGAAAAACGGCCTGCGCACCGACCGGTTCATGAGCCATGTGTCCCTGGCCTCCATCCCCGAGTACCCCAAGCTGCTGGCCCTGTCGGACATGACGGTGATCGTCAATCCCAACCCCACCCAGAAAAGGGCTATCATCAAGAACACCGCCGACGCTCTAAAGGCCTTCGGCTATGAGAATCCCAAGCTGGCTCTGATGGCCCTGGTGGAAAACGTGAACTTCCATATGCCCGACACCATCGAGGCCCAGCGCCTGGTCACCGAGCAGAAGCAGCACCCCTTCGCCGACTGCGAGCTGTGGGGCCCCATCGCCTACGACCTGATCATCTCCAAGGAGGCCTGCCGGCTGAAGCACTACGACTGCCCCTGGGCGGGCGGCGGCTTCGACGGCATCATCGCCCAGAACCTGATTGCCGCCAACACCCTGGTGAAGAGCTGGCTCATCCACGCCCACGCCGTCACCTGCGGCGCGGTGGTGGGGGCCAAGGTGCCCATCGCCCTCACCTCCCGCTCGGCCAACCAGGAGGAGAGCTTCCTTTCCCTGGTGTTCTGCGCGGTGCTCAACGAGTGGCGCAAGACCCAGAACCAGTAAACAAACACAGAAAACCGGCGGACGCGCGACGCGTCCGCCGGTTTTTTCATACCCGGGCGGGCTCCCGCCGGGCGGGCCTGGATTTGGGGGGCCGGCGGGACTGGCTGCGCACCGCCGCCTTGGTCCCCTCGCATACCACCACCGGCGTGAGGGCCAGGCCCACCACCGCCCCCCACTGGGTGGGCGTGAGGGGCACGGTACCGAACACCAGCTGGAGGGGCGGCACCAGCAGCACCGCCAGCTGCATGGCAAGGCCGATGAGAAAGGCCTTGTTCATGGCGGGGTTGGACCACAGGCCGATGTGGAACAGAGAGGCCCGCTCGCTGCGCACGTCGAAGGCGTGGAAGAGCTGGGACAGGGTGAGGGTGGCGAAGGCCATGGTGTTGGCCGCCCCGGCGCCCCCCTCCGGCAGCACCGCCCAGCCCAAAAACCAGGCCGCCAGGGTGAGGGCCCCCACCATCACCCCCTGCCAGGCCAGGCGGAAGGCAAAGCCCCCGGCAAAGAGGGAGGCCTTGGCGTCCCGGGGGGGCTGGTTCATGCTCCCCTCCTCGGCGGGCTCCACCCCCAGGGCCAGGGCGGGGAGGGAGTCGGTAACCAGGTTGAGCCACAAAAGCTGCACCGGGGTCAGGGGCATCTGGGGAAAGCGCAGGGCGGTGGCGCAGAAGATGGTCAAAATCTCCCCGATGTTGCAGGAGAGTAAGTAGTGAATGGCTTTTTTGATGTTGGCGTAGATCCCCCGCCCCTCCTCCACGGCGGAGACAATGGTGGCAAAGTTGTCGTCGGTGAGCACCATGTCCGCCGCACCCTTGGCCACGTCGGTGCCGCTGCGGCCCATGGCGCAGCCGATGTCGGCGGTTTTCAGGGCCGGAGCGTCGTTTACCCCGTCCCCCGTCATGGCCACCACCTTTCCCCTGGCCTGCCAGGCCTGGACTATGCGCATTTTGTGCTCCGGGGACACCCGGGCGTACACCGAAAACCGCTCCACCTCCTCTTCCAGGGCGTTTTGGGGCAAAAAGTCCAGGTCCTCCCCAGTGACCGCCAGATCTCCCGGCCGGTAAATGCCCAGCTCCCTGGCCACCGCCACGGCGGTGAGCTTGTGGTCGCCGGTGATCATCACCGGCCGGATGCCGGCGGTAAAGCACTCCTCCACCGCCTGGCGGGCCTCCGGCCGGGGCGGGTCCATCATGCCGATGAGGCCCACGAAGGTGAGCTCCTGCTCCAGGGTGCGGCTGGTCAGCTCCCGGGGGAGAAACTCCACCTCCCGGCAGGCCACCCCCAGCACCCGCAGAGCCCGGCCCGCCATGGCCTCGTTGCGGGCGGCGATGCGCTCGGCCTCCCCGTGGGACAGGCGGCACCGGCGCAGCAGCACGTCGGGGGCCCCCTTCACCAGCACCCGGAAGCCCCCGCCGGGCCGGGCGTGGATGGTGCTCATCAGCTTGCGCTGGGAGTCGAAGGGCAGCTCCCCCTTCCGGGGAAACTGGGCCTCCAGCCGGTTTTTGTCCAGCCCCGCCTTGGCCGCCGCCGTGGTAATGGCCGCCTCGGTGGGGTCGCCGGTACACACCGGAGTTTTCCCCCGCCAGGTCAGTGCGGCGTCCCCGCACAGCGTTCCGATGGTGAGGGCCAGCTCCCGCTGTCCCCGCCCCAGAGTCCACACCTCGGTAACCGTCATCTTGTTTTGCGTCAGGGTGCCCGTCTTATCTGAGCACACCACCCCGGCGCACCCCAACGTCTCCACCGCCGGCAGCTTTTTTACAATGGCTCGCCGCTTGGCCATCCGGCCCACCCCCATGGCCAGCACGATGGTGACAATGGCGGGCAGGCCCTCGGGAATGGCGGCCACCGCCAGGCTCACCGCCGTGAGGAACATACCCAGCAGATCCCTGCCCTGGAGGGCCCCCACCCCAAACATGACGGTGCACACGCACAGGCAGAGAAAGGATAGGGTGGCGGAAATTTCCGCCATCTTTTTCTGTAAAGGAGTTTTGCTTTCCCCTTTTTCCAGCAAGAGACCGGCGATATGGCCCACCTCGGTGTCCATGCCGGTGGCGGTGACCACGCACCGGCAGCGGCCCCGGGTAACCACGGTGGAGGCGGCCACCATATTTTTCCGCTCGGCCAGGGGGGTGTCCTCCGGCAGGGGGCCGCAGGCCTCCTTGGCCACCGGGGCGGACTCGCCGGTGAGGGCGCTCTCGTCGGTCTCCAGCCCGGCGCACTCCAGGAGCCGGCCGTCGGCGGGCACCAGGTCCCCCGCCTCCAGCCGGATGATATCCCCGGGCACCAGGCCCTGGGCCTCCAGCCGGATCTCCCGGCCGCCCCGCACCGCCCGGGCCTGGGGGGCGGACAGCTGCCGCAGGGCCTCCAGGGCCCGCTGGGCGCTGTCCTCCTGGGACAGGGATATGCAGGCGTTCACCGCCACAATGCCCAGAATGATGGCCGCGTCCAGCCAGTCCTCCCCGCCCCCGGCCCACAGGGACAGCCCCGCCGCCCCCAGCAGCACCAGGATCATGGGGTCCTTCAGCTGCCCCAGCAGCCGCAGCAGGATGCTCCGGCGGCGGGTCTGCTCCAGCCGGTTGGGTCCGTACCGGGCCAGGCGGCGCTCCGCCTCCTCCCGGCTCAGTCCCCGTTCCCCGTCGGTCCCCAGCTCGCTCAGGACCTGCCCGGAGCTCTGTCCATGCCGCTGTGCCATGGTCCTCCCTCCTTGTCCATCCAGTTTTTTTCTGTGGACAAGTATAGCAAACCCCCCTGACGGATACAGGGGAAATCCGGCAGGGGGCAAAAAGAATCTTCAATTGCTCTCTCTCAGAGCCCTGGCCAGGGCCTGGAGGAAGGCCAGGTTGTTGGGGCGGGCAGCGGGACAGTCCCCCAGCAGGGCCAGATAGCCGGGGGAGGACGCCTGATGGAGCTTGTCCACCATGGACCGGATGTTCTTTTCCACCCCGGCGTAGTTGGTCTGCTCGGCGGCGATGGTGGGGGCGTAGGCCTGTTTGAGCAGGGCGGTCTCGTCCCGGGCCAGCACGGCGGCCGCCCGGGCGGCGGCCCACACCCCCCGGCCCCTGGCTCCCATGGCCTCCAGCAGATCCACCCCACGCTGGACCAGGGGCTGGAGGCACAGGCCCTCCAGCAGCGGGGGCAGGGTCTGGAAATTCAGGGGCTTTACCAGGTAATAGCTGGCGCCCAGGGAGAGGGCGTAGCGGATCAGGGCCTGATTGGACGCCTGGGAGGTGACCACCACCACCGGCCGCCGCTTCCGGTCCAGGGCCCGGAGAAAGCCCAGCCCGTCCAGGCAGGGCATGATCAGGTCCAGCAGCACCGCGTCGGGGTGCAGCCGCTCCAACAGCTCCAGCCCCTCCAGTCCGTCGGCGGCGGCGGCGCACAGCTCCACCCCCGGCAGGCGGGTCAGGGCGGCGGCCAGCAGGGTACGGGTACCGGGGTCGTCCTCCACCACCAGCACCCGAAGCTTGGCGCCCACCGCTACTCCTCCGGCCCCATGGCCTCGGCGGCCTGGAGGGCCAGCAGCAGCATCCGGGCGGCCAGTTCCCGGTCCAGGGGGGTGGTCTGGCGCAGGTGCCGCTCCAGCCGGTCCACCGCCGGGTCCTCCGGCAGCACGCCGTAGGCCAGATAGTCCAGACTGACCCCCAGCACCTGGCTCAGCTCCACAAAGATGGACATGGACATACACTTCTTCCCCTGCTCAATGTCGCTGAGGTACTGGGGGGTGATGTCCAGCCCCTCGGCCAGTTTCTCCCGGCTCATGTGCAGCTGGGTGCGGCAGTTCCACACCCGGTTTCCCACCTGTACCAGCCACTGCTTCTTTTTCCGCTCCTCCATTGTGCCTCCCGTTCCCGCCTGCAAAACTATAGATATAGACTGACACAACTTTGGATTTTTACTACCAATTATAATTACTTTTTTCCAAACTATTGTTGCAATAAAAACAGCCCGCCAAAAAAGCCGTACATACTTTTTTGGCGGGCTGGGGCGGGTCTGCCGGTCAGGCGGCGGGGGATGCGGAGGGAGATGCGGCGGGCTGCTCGCTCTCCGCAGGGGCCTCGCTGGCGGCGGGGCTGGCGCTGGCCTGGGCGGCCGCTTCGGCCTCCTTCTCCGCCTGCCACTGCTCGGCAAGGGCCAGCATGTTGTCGTAAAAGGCCTTGGGGTCCAGGGCGTCATAGGCGGCGGTGGTCTCCACCTTGGCCTCGGCCATCCACTGGTCGATGCGCCGGTTCATGGCGTAGTTGGGATACACCGCCCGGGTATCCTCGTTGTCGGCGCTCTGGCCCAGCAGGATGTGGTAGCCGTAGTCGGTCTCCACCGGCTGGCTCAGCTCGCCCTCCGCCAGAGCCATGCCCGCCTGGACGAAGGGGCTCACCAGGCTGCCGCTGCCGTCCACCATGGAGCCGTCGGCCAGGAAGGTGTAGCCCTCCGGGGTGTAGAGCTCGTTGGTCTCCGGGTTCCGGCCGTCGTCGCTCTGCTCGTTCATGGCGGCGTCAAAGGCGGCGATGGGGTCGGCCGCCCCCTGGATCTCCGCCAGCAGGGCGTCGGCCTGGGCCTTCACCTCGGCCTTCTGCGCGTCGGTGACGGCGCTGTTGTCCTCATTCTCCGGGAAGGCCAGCAGGATGTGCTTGCAGCTGTAAATGCCCTCGGTGTCGATCATGTTCTGCATGTCCTCGTCGGTGGGGGTGAGCTCCCCGGCCTCGGTGTACTTGGTCTGCAGCTCGCCCACCAGCATGGGGACCTCATAGGCCAGCTTCTCATAGGCGGCCTGGGAGATACACTGCTGGTCCAGGTACTCCTGGAGGGTGACGCCGTAGTACATCTCCAGAGTGGAGGCCATGCTCTCCATCTGGCTGGTGATGGTCTGCCGGTCCTCGTCGGTGAGGGTGACCCCCTCCTGGTTGACCTTGCTCAGGGCCACGGCGTACAGCTTGCTGTTGTCCAGGGCCATCTTCTTCAGGTAGTCGCTGGTGGGGGTGCCGTCGATCTCCTCCTCCCAGGCGGTATCGTCAGCCAGGTAGCCGCTGTTCTTGGCCTGGGCAATGGCGTTGAGCAGCCAGTACAGATACTCGTCGGCCACCACGTCCTCCCCGTCGGCGGTGTAGAGCACCGTGTCCCGGGTGATCCCGGCGGTCTGGTAGGCGATATCGTCGGCGGCGGGGGTGCCGG
>NZ_NFIQ01000088.1 GCF_002159455.1 Flavonifractor sp. An306 | reverse complement strand
GTGGGGTGGTGATTGCGGTGGTGGTTGTCATCTGTCTGTGCGGCATCATCCTCGCCTCACCGCTGGGCATCTTTTTTGCCGGGCCTGATGAAACAACCGGGGCCATCTCTCCCACCCAGGCGGTGGCACAGATCAACGGCGAATTGGGAGAGAAGATCTCCAGTATGCAGGCGGAGGGTGGATATGATACGCTGGAGATCCAGGGACAGCCGCCCCCCTGGTCTGATATTCTGGCGGTGTTTGCCGCCAAAACGGCGGGCGCTTCTGGTGGAACGACTGTGGCGATATTGGACGCGGCCAATGTGGAGGCCCTGCGTACAGTATTCTGGGATATGACAAAGCTCACATCCTCCTCCAGAGAGGTGGAGCACCCCGCCAATGGAGATACTCCAGCCTGGACGGAACGGATACTCACCGTGACCATTACCGCCAGGACACCGGATGATATGCGGGTATTTTATTCTTTTACCGAGGAGCAGAATGAGGCTCTGGATGAATTATTGGCAAATTCCAACCTGCTGGCTACTCTGGCAGGGGATCTCACAATCTCTGACGCCACAGCCAAGAAGCTGCTGGCTGATCTACCTGCTGACCTGGACCCGGAGCGTCGGGCTGTAGTGGAAACTGCTTGTAGGCTGGTAGGAAAGGTTAATTATTTTTGGGGCGGGAAGTCCCTGGTGATCGGCTGGGACTCCCGCTGGGGCCAGCTTTCTAAGGTGTGGGCAGACGGCAGCTCCACTACCGGAACATACCGCCCCTACGGATTAGATTGCAGCGGTTTTGTAGATTGGGTGTTTTATAACATCACAGATGGAGACTACATCATAGGCCATGGTGGCGGTGCTCATATGCAGCACACCTACTGTACCTCTATCTCCTGGGAGGAAGCCCAGCCCGGTGATCTGGTATTCTATCCAGAAGATACTCATGTCGGCATTGTGGGCGGCAGGGACGAAAACGGCAATCTGCTGATCGTCCACTGCGCCAGCGGAGCCAATAATGTGGTCATAACCGGCCTGGAGGGCTTTACCTACATTGGACGCCCCTTATATTACGGGGAATAAAATAAAACTCGCGGTGAGACACAATTCCTGTTAGGATTGGCTCTCACCGTGAGTTTTTCACTCTTCAAATAATTTCGATACCGGAACCTCCAGCACCTCTGAGATCCGAAACAGCGTTTCCATCGATACGCCAAAAGGTCGTGTGGGGCTTTCTATCTTTGCAACAAATGACCATGATTTGCCGATGGCATCAGCAAAGGCTTCCTGCGTCAAGCCATGCAACTTTCGGTAGTATTGCACTTTCAAGCCGAACTTTATGAACTGTTCCCGATATGCTGTTTCCATAGCGCACCCCTTTTTATTAAAAGGGTATCATCAAAACGGGAAAATATTTATGGAGGATAATTGCTATTTATAGCAATACAATGATATAATTAAGCAATATAAAGATAGAAAAAGCGGCAATCCATTCATGGATTACCGCCTCAAAATGGCACATTCCATACCAAACAAAATTGCACATGAGAGATCAGGACATCTTTGGGCGCTGATATTCCAGGAGATCGGACACCTCGCAATCAAGCACAAAACAGACTTTTGCCAGGAAATCCAAATCCGCCATTTCTATGCTGACACCTTTATAATATCGGTCAATGACCTCATATTTCGTCCCTGTAAGAGTTCGTAACTTGTTGCGGGTAATGCCGCGGCTGTCCAGCACTTCCGCTAATTTCACTCTAATGTGGCCATATTCCTGCGTCTGGTATTGGATTATGCTTTTCAAGCCGTCCATCGCAATCCCCCCATTTCTCCGTTTATTTTAGCAACGGTTATCCTGATTGACATTTCCCCTATTAAAGGATAACCTTATATAGGGGGAATAAAGGCGAAGGGAGGAAAATGGTTGGGCATCTGCTTTTTTATTGGACACAGGGAGGCAGGCGATGAACTGCTCCCTGCTTTGACAGCGGCAGTGAAACGCCATATCACCGAATACAGTGTCACCAGTTTTATGGTGGGCCGCTATGGCAATTTTGATAAGCTGGCGGCCAGAGTTGTCATAGACGCAAAAAAGCGCCACCCGGAGGTGACGCTGACTCTGCTGTTGCCTTATCATCCTTTTGATCGTCCAATACCTGTGCCGGTGGGCTTTGATGGAACCTTTTATCCGCCGGGTATGGAGACTGTACCCAAACGGGCCGCCATCATCAAAGCCAACTATTACATGGCAGACCACAGCTCCCATTTAATAGCCTACGCATGGCACCCGGCGAGCAACGCGCGCGATCTGGTAGAATATGCCCAGACAAGGGAGAAGAAAGGGAAAATCCATGTTGAAAACCTTGCAGGAAAAGTTGGTAAATCTTCTTTCTAAGAAGTGGCTACATCATTTGGTGATATTGTATGTAGGTGGCCTTTTTCTGCTTTGTGCCGGACTGCATATAGGAAATGAAATGTGTCTCGAAACAGAAGCGGCTTTTTGGAAAAGCCTTGTCACAACCCCTGAGCCGGAAACCTGTGCCATTTGCAGTAATTCCCGTGGTCCCACATTTCATGCCCCATGTCTGCTTGATCTTTCAACAGGTCAACTGACAGAGTTGATGATCTATGAACCATCCTGCATCTATCCCGGCGAATTGGCAGAAAACCAGAGTTTGAATCACAGCGTTATCATGTTCACGAAAAGTGGAGACCCACTATTCATTGACCGCCTGAAGGATATTCAAAGGTGTGTTACCTACATTTCCGGACAGTACGGGGAGCCGATGAACCCCGCACATTATTGCCGAAATTGCCGGGCAATCCTGGCAAGGACTGCCACTAAGGGTTATGTACTCTTAGACTTATTTCGTTTGGACGAGATTCAGGTACATCCTATAGAGGAGGGGGCCGAATACAATATACGAATTTATACTGTTTCAGTCTCCCATGGCCAAGACAGCGACCACTTAACAATCACCAACATTGGGCATCTGTTTACCTCTTGACCGATAAGGTAGAATAAGTCGCAAAAATGAAAAGAGACATGGCTTGCAGATCTCTGGTAGAATGAAGTGGCGACACACCATCCTGAAAGGAGATAGCAAACCATGTCTGTGAAGATCGTACAGCTAAACGAGGAAGTTATCAAGGGGCAGCTCAAGGAACTTGTGCGAGGCAGCGTAGAGGAAACCCTCAACGCACTGCTGGAGGCCGAGGCGTAAACTGATTGCGCAAAACTCTTGAGCTGTTGACACTACCTTTATCTTTTATCTTCCTTCTCATAATTATTTAAAAACTCCAAAATTTCAAAGCGGGAAGGCGAATTAGAAAAGCCGCTGGAAAAGAAACTTTTCAGGTCGCGGAACAGTGTTTCTGAATCGAATTGCCATGCGTAAATTGCGTCCCATTCCGCTTCTGTCAGCTGGCTATGAGGATTGGGATTTGATGCGCTCATTTTGTCCAGCAGTCCCAGATTTTTGTACACATAGTCGTAAGTAATGTGACTATTCATTGAACTCAGATAATCCGATGAAGCTTCCCGGCCTAATTCATTCATGTAAACTAAGGAATGCTGCAGCTCACCCTGCATATTCAAAAAGTCGATGTAAGAGGTCTTGCCTTGATACTTGCTGTAAATTGCCTGCTTCTTCTCTTCAAAGCTCATCCCGCTGTAGCCCAGTGGGGCACTTTGGATGTCTGAAATACGCTGCATAATATAGGTATCATCCCGATCGTAAAACTCTCCCTCTTCCAATAAGCCCTGCTCATAGAACTCCTGAAAAAGCGGATGAATTACAGCCTCTCCAGTTTCCTCATAAAATTGATTGGAAATATCATCCCAACCGTTGGCTAACGGTCCCATAGGACATATAATTGCCGGTAAGTTTCCGCCAAAGGCATCATTATAGCGGTTCCATATTGTGGTGTATATGTCTTCGTAAGACATACCCGTATAGTCGGAGACGCTTGCAATCTGCTTTAGCTTTTCCAATTTTACTTCTACGGAGTCGCCGGGCAATATGGTTATATTCGTTGGGATCGCATTAGTGGTAGCAGCGGATTCAATTTTTACAGGCGCCTCTGCCGCACGTGCATGGAACAGTTCTTGAAACGTATGATTGGGCTGGGTAATAGCCGTGTCCTTCCGAATCGACTGCTGGCCTATAATCCGACCATTCCCTATTCTATTAATCTCCATTGTCGGCTCCTCCTTTTCCGGCACATTCTCCTGAATTTGATTGAAAATTTTTGAAAGGCGGTCATAAGAGTCCGACGTCATGCGGGTACTGTTGATTGCTTCGCCTTGGCTTGACATAAAATTTCTGCAAGTGTTCGCACAATTTTGCAGAAGTTCTGCAAAGTCCGTCTGCTCTTTTCCCCGAGGCCAGCCATCTGCCTCCGTATATGCTGTTTTACCTTTGGTATCGGTGTATGGAATCATTCCTCCATATCCAACACTGAAGTCCTGGGGCGTAATAATGCCCATATCCCTCAACTCACGTAACAGACTACTGTATTGGTTGCGTGTCATATTTGTAATAGTGTACCTGCTTCCTAAACTGTGTGCAGTATCAGCTGTCATTGGCTTTAGCAGCTTCTCTATATTTAACCCCTTGGAATCATCTGGCTGTGAGGCGTAAACATCTGTTCTGCTAATTGAAGGGAAATGAGTTATTTCTTTTGTCTGATAATGTGTATTTTTTGAAACAAATAAACTTTGGTTTATTCCAAATGTAGTGCCGTTAACCATAGCCATTACTTGGTATCCTCTCTTTCGGCTAAACATATTATATTTACTTCAAAAAGTAACATCTGTCTCAGTCACGCTACAACCTTGTGCCTGACACTCATCTTCTATCGGTCATTTGGGCTGGGACTTCTAAACTGTAAGCAGCGCAAGCAAAACGAACCCTTTCATATTTTTGTTATTATCATTGAGGACTCCACGGCCAGGGGCAATCTTACGCCGGAAGGGTCGTGAATCTGAAATCGGCGAGAGGACTGTTCCCACTCTCTCCAGGCTTCAACACCAACCCCAAAGTGGAACCTTGCTGTCACCGTCTCACAGCTGTCAGTTGCACAAGGTCTAATCAACTCATCCAAACTGAAAGTCTGGATGTAAACTGTCTCCCCGGCCCCATTGATGGAGGCCATCACCTCTGGCTGTTGCTCCACTGGCTCTGCCACAAAAGCAGGAATGGACAAGGCCATAACCATTGAGAGCGCCAACAGTATAGAAACGACTTTTTTGGACTTCTTTATATGAGTGACCTTCTCTAAAAGATTTCCTCAATTTATATATCGGTAATTTTATCTAAAAAGTAAGAAACACATCCACACTTTTTCTGTTGTTTTTAGAAGCATGGTAAAATAAGTCGCAAAAATAAAAAGAGACATGGTTTGCAGATCTCTGGTAGAATGAAGTGGCGACACACCATTCTGAAAGGAGACAGCAAACCATGTCTGTGAAGATCGTACAGCTAAACGTGGGAGTTATCAAGGGGCAGCTCAAGGAACTTGTGCGAGGCAGCATAGAGGAAATCCTCGACGAGCTGCTGGAGGCCGAGGCGTAAACTGACCCAGGCAGCCGGTATGGGCGCAACGAGCAGCGCCAAGGTTACCACAGTGGCCACTACAGCCGCAATCTCACCGCTACTTCCGGGGTGCTACCCTCTAAATTTTAATTGAATTTATCAAATTCGGACGGTATCACAGCCTATTTTATTTATGTGACACCATTTCTTGCAGGATAGTGTCGAGCCACTGGAACGCCTGCGCCTTACAGGTTGGAAGCCACTCCGAGCGATCCTGATCGTAATACTGGAATGTTTTCTCCCATGCAGACATGTCAAACACATTGCAATGCGCATTACCGGAGGAAAAGCCCACAGGCTGACCATTCGGAAAAGCGCTGTTGTTCGTCAACGAAGTGATGCAATGACCATCCATCAACTCTGGGGATACCGGCGAAAGATGGATGCCGCCTACATTTATACAGGAAGAATGGCCATCCTCACAGACAGAGAGCATATGCAGATCCCCGTCACTAAGCAATCCCTTGTCGTGCAATTCTGTAAGAAGCGCACTATACTCTCGCTGTGTCATGTTTGACGGGTCATACTTCTGATTGAGACTCTTCCATTCCTCATCAGTCAATACGGTGGAGAGGTCCGCCGCCGACTTATAGTCCTCCTGGTTGGAAAGGCCAAAGTTGCGCGAAGCACCATTGGCAAGGCACGCCCGCATCGCCGTTCTTTCTTCCGGGGTTTTGCATATCACGAAACTGCCACTTGGGGCGGTACCGGCCATAACATCTGCCCAACTGACGGTGGTAATGCCACTATACAATTGTGCCTGTTCTGTCGTTTTGGCATTATTGGTAACAGGCTTTCCGGCGGATGTCGGATATCCGGCATATGTCGAATGGACTCCACTAACCATGAAAACATCCCATCCTTTCACATATAAATGTACTATGTGGCAATCGGTCTATTCATTGTCTTGATGAACAGGCACTACACTATTTAATCTATCGACCGTGTGTCACAAAAAGTTAAGGGATAAGGATGGGGATTCCACAATACTGCGATATGTAAAAAGGCAGAAAGACAGGAAATCATTTTATATGCTTACTTTTTCTCGAAAAATGACGATAATATACTTGAGAGAGTGCGAAATGAATGTAAACGCTGGCAATCATAATATTTCCCGAAATTTGGTGATGAAAGGATGGGCTATAGCTATGCAAGTTAGCGGATATTCCAGTACTGTTATGTTGGCACAGCAATTTTCCGGCATACAGCAGAAAGCGGGCGGCGTAAAAAAGCAGGATTTTGCGCAGATGATGCAGAACACAAATGCAGCTGCACAGGCAGCAGGTCAGACAAACGAGGCAGCGGCAACACAAGAAGTATCTGAAGTTGATGAGATGGCAGCTTTTAAGCAGGAAATTTATAATGAGCTTGAGGAAATCCTTGGTAGGTATTCTCCTGCTGTCCTTTCCCATTCTGTGCATATTACAGAAGATGGATTCCAAAGAATGAAGGACGATCCAGAGTACCGCAAGGAAATTATGGATTGGCTTCGGGCAGATGCTGTAGCCTCTCATAGACTGCCATATAGCATACATCAAACAACAACAATCACAGGAGTAGAAGGAAGATCTTATGGTGCAAGTGTTGATCTTTACAACAAAGACCCTGCAACAAAACAGTTGTTTGATACGAACAAAGAAGATGCCTTTTATTATGCAGACCGCAGAGCTGAGCAGCGCAAGAGGAACAACGAATATGTGGCAGAGGAACGTCTAAAGCGGGAACTCATGCAGAAGATGATATTGGAAAAGAGCATTGACCAAAAGGTACAGCAGCAGGAACTTGATCAGAGGGTTTTTGCACAGAAGATTGTTGACCAAAAGTATGCTCAAGATTACCTGTTGGGGATGCAAGAAACCAGGATGTGGAACATTTAATAGGAACATCTTTTTCGGCGGATGGGAGGACGGATTATGGATATGCAGATCAACGGATATTCCCGTGCCTCTATGTTGGCACAGCAATTTTCCGGCATGCAACAGAAAGCAAACACTGTAAAAAAGCAAGATTTTACACAAATGGTGCAAAACACAAATGCAGCTACACAGGCAACAGGTCAGACAGATGAGGCGGCGGCAACACAAGAAGTATCAGAAGTTGATGAGATGACAGCATTCAAGTTGGAAATCTATAAGGAACTGGCTGAAATCGATTCAATGACCGCTGCCTCTGTTTTGACTAATTCTATACATATTACAGAAGATGGATTCCAAAGAATGAAGGACGATCCAGAGTACCGCAAGGAAATCATGGATTGGCTTCGAGCAGATGCAAGAGAGTCACATAAGGTTCCTTTTGACTGTCATGTTACAACAACGATTACAAGTGCTGGAGCGACCAGCTATGGAATTAGCGATACTGCAGCAACGCCACAATGGGTCAATTCTAAAGCGGAGGGCGCGTTTTATCGTTCTGACCGTAGAGTTGAACAGCGCAAGCGGAACAACGAGTATGTGGCAGAGGAACGCCTAAAGCGGGAACTCATGCAGAAGATGATACTGGAAAAGAGCATCGACCGAAAGGACCAGCTACAGGCACTTGATCAAAAGGTTGTTGACCAGAAATATGTTCAAGATTATCTGCTGGGGAGGCAAGATTATCTATTGGGCGGAATGCAAGAGTTTAAAAGGTGGGATTGGCGCCCCGGTGATAGCCTTGACAAACTTGAATATCAAGTATAAACCGTTGCGAGAAAGCATTTTGAAAATCGGACTATATTGATTTGCTCCATACAAAACGAGAAGCACATCCTGGCCGGGATGTGCTTCTCGTTTTATGAGACCAATATTGATTTGTTCAAACGTAAAACAGTTAAGCCTTTACATCAACGCCCCGCTGGTATTCGTCCAGAATACTGGTATCAAACCATTGACCAGTCTCCCAACCAGGGATACGGGAACGGACAAAATCATAGAGACGATAGGCCTCATCCCTGTGCATTTGATTCAATGTCCAGCCAGCATTGGCGCGGTCTGAGACGGGGACTTGTTTATAATAGGACTTGATGAAATTTCCTAAGTCATTACCGTCAGGCCCGGACATTCCATAATACTTTTTCATGTGCTCCAAAGCTATATCTCGTACCGCCTGCTCTGCTTCTTTGGATACAGGGATGATGTGAAAGTCCGCTGCAGTCATGCCTGTAATATCCAGTCCGTCATCAGGCGCATTAGGATCTGATACCGCAGCGCCGTTTGGATATTTCGGCTGTGTGCCCCCACACTGATACCGGTCTGCGTTCATCATCATACGGGCCATATCTGTGATGGTCATGGTTGTTACACTCCTTTCAAAATCCAATAACATCATTGGGTTTCCTTCCAAAGATCGTAATTCTTCGAGTACTCGAAGTCCGCGTCGCTCCAACCATTAGGCATGGCAATTTTATTCCATACTTTGTAACGCTTCCCTCAGAGGTCAAGCTAATGGTCAATCCTCCAGGATTGAGTACTTCCGATGCAACGGTATCCAACGTGAGGGGGTCCGTTCCAACTTGATAATACATCTGCTGAATGTCAGGCTCTGAAGCTGTTTGATCCACAGCGCTTTTGCTAAAGGTATCGAACCACTTTTCCCCAATCAGCCCCATAGTCTGCTCGGTTATCGATGTTCCTTTATTATTTTATCGACCATTCTGACAAAAAACTTATATCTTACGCACACCAACAACAAAAATAGCACATGGGGATGTAGATTTCTAAAGTTAAATTATTTTGATTTTGTTCGTCCAATTTACGCAGCATGCAGTATGAGAGTATCTAATTGAAACTGGATATAACGCGCCCAACAACAAAAAAAGTGTCACTTGGCGAGATCTGCTTGGGAGAATATAGTTTATTATAAGAAACCAGAATAACTTGTTGGTGCAGTATTCCATAGCTGTCCACATAGTCATCTTTGCTTTCCTCACTTGGCTCTTGCTGGTCATACACCTTCAAGTATCCTTCCCCATTGCAGATGAATACCCCTACTTCTCCAGGCTGCAGAGTATCCCTTTTTTCCACCCAAACAATTTGACCGTCATGATAGACTGGTTCCATGCTATCCCCATTGACTCGAACCCCGAAATCGGCATTACCGGGGACAGCACTTTTGGGAAAGCGAATCATCTCAAACCCGCCTTCATCCAAAAATTCACCGACTCCAGCCGAAACAGCCAGTGTGCTGATTGGCATTTCAATGTAAGTTTCTGTATATCGCTCCGAAGTAGGACGATAGCGGCCAGAAGCAATGAGATCCATCTTGTACTCATCCAGCTTTCGCAGCCCCGTATCGTTCAAAAGTACAGGCTCCATGCCAACCATGCAGTCTTCAATCCCAAGTATGCGGCAGAGCGCAATAAACTGGTATGCATTGGGCACCGTAAGTCCTTTTTCCCATTTGTTTAACCCCTGGATTTGGATCTCCACACCATGGTTTTGCAGCAACTCACGCAGTGCCTCCAGGGTAAGGCCACGTCGCTTTCGTTCCATGGAAAGTCTTTGTCCAATGATATTACCCGTGCGTTCCTCGGCAGCATTCCAAACCGCATTGGGGCGGAAAGAAACGATTTTAGCTGGGCCTGTACCCCGGCTTTTTTTCTCACTTGGCATGATAATCCCTCCGTCCTTTAGATAAAAATATTATAGATTCCATTGTTAAGCAAGTCAATGTATTTATCCTATAAAGATAAAATATACATTGACATATCCTTTTAAGATAATTATAATAGTTTACATCCGGAGGGAGGGGACGACGTGCCATACCTATCAAAAAGAGAAATAGAAGCTATTGCCACACGGGTGATAAATGCTTATCAGAGAATGGTTGGAACTACGGGTCCTATGAGCCAACGGGTTTGCCCAGAGCTTTTGATTCAGGATCTTCTTGGCCTTGATATTACATATCGGACATTGTCCATTGATGGTTCTATTCTTGGCATGACCGCTTTTGATCAGGTAGGAGTCAGGGTTTATGAAAACAAGAATCCGACCCATTTTTTCCTGGACGGCAAGACGGTTCTGATCGAATCCGCTCTAACAGAGCCAGATGCAAATCCCGGACGGCTGCATTTTACCCTTGTCCATGAGGCCAGTCATCAGATTCTCAAAATGCTTTTTCCAAAAGAATATGCCTCAGGTATAAACCATCGACATGTCTATTGCTGCACAGATTCCTCCATACGGTATGGCGGGAGACAAGTGGACTGGGAAGAATGGCGTGTTAATATGCTGACAGCTGCCATTTTAATGCCGCTGGATCTATTGGTGAAACAGATGAAAGCAGTGGGATTGTACTCCAAAATCCGTATGTTAAACCGTGTATTTGCGCCCAAAGAGTATCAGGCATTTGCAACAGTGGCAGAAAACCTGGGGGTATCCAAAGCTGCCCTCTCCATCCGACTAAAGCAGCTTGGACTTTTGACACGGAATGATTTGAAAGATCCGTATGCTCTTGTCCGTATTGAGCCGGACGAGGAAGAACTGTTTTGAACTGGAGGGAATCTTTCTTATGCCACGATACAATATCAGAACCGAAAATCCAGTCCGTTATGCCCAAGTTAAGGCGGAGCAGGATAGGCTCCGGGCGGAGTGCGCCAGGAGCAGCAGCATAACGCTGGCCCGCCTGTGTCCCTATTGCGACCATAAGATTGAAATCCTGTCCCGTGGGACCCACGGCTATTCGTTTATCAAATGCCCTAATTGCGGAGAGAATGTTGGATTCCCGCCTGTCTCTTTCCGCAGAGCATAAACATCGAAAATAAAATAATCAAAGATTGTGCCCCGGAGCCGCTTGATGCGCTGACTTCCCATGTGCCGCTTGATGATGTTTCTCCACCAAAATGGTGGAGAAGCTCAACGGCGCACGCCAGCGAGATCAAGCGGCTCTTTTTACGCTCATTCGGCTCTCAGGCAGAGTTGAATGAGCATTTTTCATATCTGGACGCTACAGAAATATTTTTCAAAAAATTTTTCTAATCCGGACATGGCCTGTCCGCTTTAACCTGTATGATTCGGCCATGGAGGTGAAAGGGGGTGAGAGTGTGAGGAACAACAACCGTCATCAGCAGATCATCAACCTGCTGTGCCAGCGGCGGAGCGATACCGTTCAAAATCTGGCGGCGGAACTCGGCGTCTGTGAACGGACCATCCGCCGTGACATTGAAGAACTCACACTCACCTACCCCCTTGAAACAGTCCGTGGCCGATATGGCGGCGGAGTAAGGATGGCTGACTGGTACTTTCAGGACCGGCCAAAGCTATCTCCCAAGCAGACTGCCCTGCTCAAGCGATTGGCGGTTGGACTGCATGGCGAGGACCTGGATGAAATGAACCAGATCCTGGCCCGTTTCGCTTCCTGAAGGAGCGCCAGCCGCTCCACGGCACCTTGCTACGAAAATAAGTAGCGAGGGCGTGAACCTTGACAAACAGGCTTTCAACGCCTCATGAAAAAC
This sequence comes from Flavonifractor sp. An306, assembly GCF_002159455.1. Taxonomy (GTDB): domain Bacteria; phylum Bacillota; class Clostridia; order Oscillospirales; family Oscillospiraceae; genus Flavonifractor. The sequence goes on along the minus strand of NZ_NFIQ01000088.1, from coordinate 859 downwards.
CATCGCAGCACAAAAAGCGGCAGGCCAAAACCTGTCGCCGGCCGAAGTATGGTACAGTGGGAATCAGCCTGGTGCCACCACAAAGTACCCCAGCTTTTGCAGTTCGTTCACCATACGGCTGGCCCGTTTGCGCTCACTTTGTTTTCTGCGGATCTCAAAACAGTCTTCGTTGTATGGAGAACCTGTCTTCAACATCGTGTAAATCAGCGCCAGCAGTTTGCGAGCCAAAGCAATCGTTGCACGTTTAGCGCCCTTCCGCTGTTTTATCCTCCAGTACCAACCGGAGAGGTACAAGCTTCGTTTTCCGGAGATGACCCATCCCACCTCGCAGAGCATACTCTTCAGATACGGATTACCTTTGTTAATGTGAGCACTCTTGCGTTTTCCGGCACTCTCGTTGTTACCGGGACTCAAACCGGCCCAGGAGCATATATGCTGGGAATCCGGAAAGGCACTCATATCGGTACCAATCTCCGCGATAATGGCTGCTGCCGCAGTTACATCAATACCCGGTATGGAGCACAGGAGGCTCAATGCCTCTTCGTGCTTTGTGATCTCTTTCGTAATAGCGTCCTCCACAGTATGCCGGTGCTGTTCAAGTGCTTCCAAGTGCCCAAATATCATGCGAAGAAAGCCGCGCTGGTGCTCCGAGAGCGAACCGTTCAAGGCAATCAGTATTTCGTCGATACGTTTCCGGGTCTGTGTTTTCAGACACCGATCCAGAGCTTCCCGCGAAATATTTCCGTATTCCATGAGATGACGGATGATGTTTCGCCCGGAAGCGCCAAATGCGTCCGACAGAAACGCTGTGAAGCGGAAACCGGAGCTTTGCAGAAATTTATCGATGCGATTCTTTTGG
>NZ_NFIQ01000087.1 GCF_002159455.1 Flavonifractor sp. An306 | reverse complement strand
CACCCCGGCGCCCTCCCGGCCGGCCAAACCGGCGTATGTCCCCCCCGTCTGGACGGAAGAACCGGCCCCCGCTCCCGCGCCCAAGCCGGCGGAGGAGAAGCCCGTCCGGCCGGAGCCGGAGCCCGCACCTGTTTCCCCGCCGCCCCAGCCCGAACCTCAGCCCCAGCCGGAGGAGGAGCCCTGGCGTCTGGCGGGAGAGGTGCTCAACACCTACATCATCGTGGAGCAGGGGGACAAGGTGCTGCTCATCGACAAGCACGCCGCCCACGAGCGGATGAACTTCGACCGCCTGAAGGCGGCGGGCTACCAGCCCATGGTCCAGTCTCTGCTGACCCCGGTGGTGTTCACCCCTCCGGCGGAGGAGGGAGCCGCCCTGCTCTCCCACCTGTCCCTGCTGGGCCGGTTCGGGTTTGAGGCGGAGGACTTCGGCGGCGGGGCCGTCATTGTCCGCTCTGCCCCCAGCGACGTGGCGGCGGGAGAGATCCCGGATCTGCTGCTGGAGCTGGCGGGGAAGCTGCTTACCTGCGGCACCGCCGACCCGGAGGCCGCCCGGGACGCGCTGCTCCACACCATGGCCTGCAAGGCGGCCATCAAGGGGGGCCAGAAAAACGACCGGGCGGAGCTGGAGAAGGTGGCCCGTGCGGTGATGGCCGGGGAGGTCAAATACTGCCCCCACGGCCGGCCGGTGGCCATCGAGCTCACCCGGGGCCAGCTGGAAAAACGATTTGGCCGGGCGTGAGCGCCAAAGTGCGACAGCATTCGCCCATAAATTGGTATATATTGGATGCATCTCAGAGAAAAAAGGAGTGCATCCACATGCAAAAGACACACAACCTGCAGGAGCTGTTCCTGCTCCGGGCCCGGAGGGAGCGGGCCAACGTCACCCTGTTTTTGATGAACGGCTATCAGCTCAAGGGCCAGATCGTGGGCTTTGACGCCTTCGTGGTGGTACTTATGACGGGGGACAAGCAGCAGGTGATCTATAAGCACGCCATCTCCACCATCGCCCCCGAGCGGGCCATTTCCCTGGAAACGGAGGAGCGGGCGCAGTAACAAGGAGCATCCCATGAAGCAAGGAACCCTGAACAGCAAAATCGTGGTCCTGCTGCTGCTGGCGGCGGTGGTGCTCTACCTGGGCGTGTCGGCCTGGCAGAGCTTCCGGGACCCCTTTTCCACGGCGCTGACCTACTCCTACACGGTGGACGACAGCATGGAGGCCACCGGCTTTCTGGTGCGGCAGGAGCAGGTGCTCACCGGCACCGGCGGCGTGGTGGAGGTGCTGCCCCAGGAGGGGGAGAAGGTGTCCCGGGGCGGGACGGTGGCCCTGCTCTACCAGGACAGCTCCGGCCTGGAGCGCCGGGAGGAGCTGGAGCAGCTGGAGCTGGAGAAGGAACAGCTGGAGTACGCCATAGACCGCCTGGACCAGGGGGGCGGCGACTCCTCCCAGCTGAGCCAGCAGGTGCTGGACGTCATCGTGGCCCTGCGCAGCTGCGTGGCGTCGGGGGACCTGACCGGCCTGGAGAGCCGGAGCATGGATCTCAAGAGCCTGATCTACAAGCGGGAGTACGCCTTCAACGACACGGAGGAGGGGGAGAGCGCCGCCCAGCTGCAGGCGGCGCTGGACAGCGTGAACAGCCAGATTTCCGCCCTGTCCGCCCAGGCGGCCCAGAACACCCAGCGGGTCACCGCCAGCCAGTCGGGGGTTTTCTCCGGCTATGTGGACGGGTATGAGAGCCTGATTACCCCGGACATGCTGGACACCATCACTCCCAGCCAGCTGGATCAGCTCTCCGCCCAGCGGCCGTCGGTTGACGGCACGGCGGTGGGCAAGCTGGTTACCAACTCCACCTGGTATTTTGTGTGCGCCCTGGACCAGGCCGACGCGGAGCGCCTGATCGAGGGCCGGTCGGTGACCGTCCGGTTTTCCCGGGACTGGTCGGGAGAGGTGGACATGACGGTGGAGCGCATCGGCGACACGGAAAACAGCCGGTCGGCGGTGGTCTTTTCCACCGACAAGTTCCTGTCGGACACCACCCTGCTCCGCCGCCAGACGGTGGAGCTGGTGTTTGACTCCATTACCGGCATCCGGGTGCCCAAGCAGGCCCTCCGGGTGGACCAGCAGACCGTCACCGACGAGGAGACCGGGGAGGAGTCCCAGACCTCCGTTCCCGGGGTGTACACCCTGGTGGGCGAGCAGGCGGAGTTCAAGCCGGTCACCGTGCTGTATGAAGGGGACAGCTTCGTGCTGGTGGAGCCGGCCGACTCCAACCGCAAATCCCTCCGGGCGGGGGATGTGGTGATCGTGGCCTCCGGCCAGCTGTACGACGGCATGGTCATCCAATAGAGAAAGAACATGGGGGAGGAATCTGACATGACACTGGAAGAACGGATTGCCCAGGTAAAGGAGAACATCGCCCGGGCCGCCCGGGAGGCGGGCCGGGCTCCGGCGGAGGTCACCCTGGTGGCGGCCACCAAGGTGCAGAGCTCGGACACCATCCGGCAGGCCATCGCCGGCGGCATCACCGTCTGCGGGGAGAACCGGGTGCAGGAGATGACCGCCCACCTGGACGACGACGCCTACGCCGGCGCGGCCCTGCACTTCATCGGCCATCTGCAGACCAACAAGGTCAGGCAGGTGGTGGGCCGGGTGGATCTCATCGAGTCGGTGGGCTCGGAGCATCTGCTCCAGGCCATCGAGGCCCAGGCCGCCAAGCTGGAGCTGGTGCAGGACATCCTGCTGGAGGTGAATATCGGCGGCGAGGCCTCCAAGAGCGGGGTGGCGCCGGAGGCGGTATACGCCCTGGCGGAGCAGGCCATGGCCTGCCCCCACGTGCGCCTCCGGGGGCTGATGGCCATTCCCCCCATTGTGGAGCAACCGGGAGGAAATCGACCCTTTTTTGCAAAAATGTATCGGCTTTATGTTGACATAAGAACGAAATTGGACCATAATGAGACTGCTATCACCTGTCTCTCCATGGGAATGAGCGGCGACTATGAGGACGCCGTGCGGGAGGGCGCCACCCTGGTGCGGGTGGGGACGGCCCTCTTTGGCCCCCGTCCGCCGATGAAAACGGTATGACCCGGGACAGGAAATTCGGGAGGATAACCGATCATGGGATTTTTTGATGAGCTGAAGCGTCTGGCCCGCCCCTATGAGGACGAGGAAGAGGACGAGGAGTTTGACGATTTTGAGTCGGTGTCCCGCAGCGAGCGGATGGACCGCACCGGCGGCGAGCGGGTGGAGCGGCGCAGCGCCAAGCTGCAGGACACCAGCGCCGGGATGTTTTCCCCCGAGCCGGAGCGGCGGAGCAACAAGGTGGTGAACATCCACACCACCACCCAGCTGCAGGTGGTGCTGGTGAAGCCCGAGCGGTTTGACAACGCCAGCGAGATTGCCGACCACCTGCGGGAGAAGCGCACGGTGGTGCTCAACCTGGAGTCCACCAACAAGGACATCGCCCGCCGCCTGCTGGACTTCCTGTCCGGCGTGGCCTACGCCAACGAGGGCAAGATCAAGAAGGTGGCCATCTCCACGTACATCATCACCCCCTACAACGTGGACATCCTGGGGGATCTTATCGACGAGCTGGAGAACAACGGGCTGTATTTCTAAGAGCTGTATTTCTAAGATAGATCAGGGGGAATACTGTTATGCTGACACCGCAGGAAGTCTCTGAACACGCCTTTGCCAAGGCGTCTTTCGGCGGGTACAATATGGCCATGGTGGACGAGTTCCTGGATATCCTGACGGCGGACTATACCACGCTGTACAAGGAGAACGCCACCCTGAAGGCCAAGATGAAGGTGCTGGTGGAAAAGGTGGAGGAGTACCGCTCCACCGAGGACGCCATGCGCAAAGCCCTGCTCACCGCCCAGAAGATGGCGGACGACATGGTGGCCGAGGCCGAGCAGAAGCGCAACAAGCTGCTGCAGAGCGCGGAGGAGGACGCCCGGGCCCGCATCGGCCAGCTCCAGCAGAGCGTGCGGGACGAGCAGGCCCGCCTGGTGGCCGCCCAGAACGCCACCGCCGCCTATGTGGGCAAGCTGAAGGAGCTCTATCAGCACGAGATGGACTACCTCAGCGGCCTGTCCCGGCTGAGCGCGCCGGTGGAGCAGCCCGACCGGGTATCCGAGACCGTCAAGGACATCGAGCACAGCGTGGAGCAGCTGGTCCGGCGGGAGAGCGAGAGCGCCCCGCCCGCCCAGGAGGAGCAGGCCCCCCAGGAGGGCGGGCTGTACGCCGAGCTGATGGAGCTTAACCGCAGCGGCAATCAGGAGCAGACCAGGCCGGAGGAGGACGACGAGACGGAGGAGCCCACCCGCCGCATCGACTTTGACCACCTGCAGTTCGGCAAGGACTACGAGATCCGCTAAAATCCCCTTGACATCACCCGCGCAAACAGGTAAGATACTGGGAGACGCCTGTAAAAGGGCGTTTCCCAGTTATTTTTATCGGAAACATGCGATGACGAGGACGAGTACCGCCCCCAACCCTGCGCAGAGAGCCGCCGTTTTGGTGCAAGGCGGACAGGACGGGCCGGGAAGATCACCTCCGAGCATGGCCGCCGAACTCCAGTAAGCGGCCGCGGCTGGCCCCGTTACCGGCCTTTGAGCGGTCCCGGTCCGTCCGGGACAACGAGAGTGGTACCGCAGAGGTTCGCGCCTTTGTCTCTTGGGAGACAAGGGCGCTTTTTGTTTGCCTGAAAAAACAAAAATTTACGATAGAAGGAGAACCACCCATGGATTACAACCAGACCGTCCATCTGCCTCAGACCGACTTCCCCATGCGGGCGGGGCTGCCCAAGCGGGAGCCGGACATGCTCCAGGAGATGCAGGACCATGAGCTCTACCACAAGATGGTAAAGCGCAACGAGGGCAAGCCCAGCTTTGTCCTCCACGACGGCCCTCCCTACGCCAACGGCAACATCCACATCGGCACCGCCCTGAACAAGATCCTCAAGGATATCATCGTCAAGCACAAGAACATGACCGGCCACTACGCCCCCTATGTGCCCGGCTGGGACACCCACGGCCTGCCCATCGAGTCCGCCGTGCTCAAGGACAAGAAGGTGAAGCGGGACGAGATGACCACCGCCCAGTTCCGTACCAAGTGCCGGGAGTACGCCGAGGGCTATATCGCCAAGATGACCGGGCAGTTCCAGCGGCTGGGCGTGTTGGGCGAGTGGGAAAACCCCTATATCACCCTGCTGCCCGAGTTTGAGGCCAAGCAGATCGAGGTCTTTGGCAAGATGGCCGAGAAGGGCCTCATCTACAAGGGCATGAAGCCGGTGTACTGGTGCCCCGCCGACCAGACCGCCCTGGCCGAGGCCGAGATCGAGTACGCCGACGACCCCTGTACCACCATCTTTGTGAAATTCCCCGTCCGGGACGACAAGGGCAAGCTGGGCCAGTATGCCGACCTGAGCAAGCTCTACTTCGTGATCTGGACCACCACCCCCTGGACCATCCCCGGCAACTTCGCCATCTGCCTGAACGCCGAATTCGATTACGTGCTGCTCCAGGTGCCCTCCGGCGACGTGTACGTGCTGGCCAAGGACCTGGCCGAGAGCGTGTGCAAGGCCGCCCACATCGACTATGAGGCCTGCCAGGTGCTGGCCACCTTGAAGGGCAGCGAGTTTGAGCTGATGACCGCCACCCATCCCCTCTTTGACCGGGAGAGCGTGATCCTCAACGGCGAGCACGTCACCCTGGACGCCGGCTCCGGCTGCGTCCACACCGCCCCCGGCTTCGGCGCGGAGGACTTCCAGATCTGCCAGCAGTACGACAAGGCGGGCCTGACCCACATCGGGGTGCCGGTGCCCGTCAACGCCAAGGGCGTCATGACCGACGAGCGCTACAACGGCCAGTTCTACGCCAAGGGCAACGACATGGTGGTGGAGGACCTGGAGAAGGAAGGCTTCCTGGTGGCCAAGGAGAACATCACCCACTCCTACCCCCACTGCTGGCGGTGCAAGAATCCCATCATCTACCGGGCCACCGAGCAGTGGTTCTGCTCCGTGGACGCCATCAAGGACGCCGCCGTCAAGTCCTGCGACTCCATCCAGTGGAAGCCCGAGTGGGGCAAGGAGCGCATGATCTCCATGATCTCCGAGCGCAACGACTGGTGCGTCTCCCGCCAGCGGGTGTGGGGCGTGCCCATCCCCATCTTCTACTGCGACGACTGCGGGGCCGACATTGTGACCCCCGAGACCATCGCCCACGTGGCCCAGCTGTTCCGGGAGCACGGCTCCAACATCTGGTTTGACAAGGAGCCCGCCGACCTGCTGCCCCAGGGCTTCGTGTGCCCCAAGTGCGGCAAGGCCCACTTCTCCAAGGAGTCCGACATCATGGACGTGTGGTTCGACTCCGGCTCCACCTGGGCGGCCGTGGCCGCCGAGCGGCCTTATCTGAAGTACCCCGCCGACCTCTACCTGGAGGGCGGCGACCAGTACCGGGGCTGGTTCCAGTCCTCCATGCTCACCTCCATCGCCGTCAACGGCGTGGCCCCCTATCACCAGATCGCCACCCACGGCTGGACCGTGGACGGCGAGGGCAAGGCCATGCACAAGTCCCTGGGCAACGCCGTCTCCCCCGACGAGGTGATCAAGGAGTACGGCGCGGATATGCTGCGGCTGTGGGTGGCCTCCGCCGACTACACCCAGGACATGCGCATCTCCAAGGACATCATGAAGCAGCTCTCCCAGGCCTACCTGAAAATCCGCAACACCGCCCGGTATATGCTGGGCAACCTGTGCGACTTCGACCCCGACGCCAATCTGGTGCCGGTGGACAAGCTGATGGACCTGGACCGCTTTGCCCTGGCCTCCTTCAACGAGCTGGTCAAGACCGCCCGGGCCGCCTACGACAAGTACGAGTTCCACGGGGTCTACCGTGCCGTGTATAACTTCTGCGTGGTGGATATGTCCAACTTCTACCTGGATATCATCAAGGACCGGCTGTACTGCGGCGGCGAGGAAGAGCGCCGCTCCGCCCAGACCGCCCTGTACTATATCCTGGACGGCATGACCCGGCTCATCGCCCCCATCCTGGCCTTCACCTCCGACGAGATCTGGCACGCCATGAAGCACGCCAAGGGCGTGGACGCCGAGAGCGTGCTGCTCAACGACATGCCCGAGGACAACGCCGCCTTCACCCTGGACGAGGCCGCCCAGACGCGGTGGAACAGGCTGGTCAGCCTGCGGGACGCCGTGAACAAGGCCCTGGAGAACGCCCGCAACGCCGGGGTGTTTAAGAAGGCCCAGGACACCGAGGTCACCGTTTCCGTGTCCGCGGAGGACGCCGCCAGCCTGAAGGACGAGGACCTGGCTACCCTGTGCATCGTCTCCAAGGTCACCGTCACCACCGAGAACCTGGAGGGCGAGAAAAACGAGGACTGCCTGATCCCCTGCACCATCGCCGTCAAGCTGTCCGCGGCCCCCAAGTGCCCCCGCTGCTGGAACCACAACGAGCACATCGGCACCGCCGGCCATCACGCCGAGCTGTGCCCCCGCTGCGCCGCCGTGGTGGGCCAGTAATCCGTATAACACAAAAGGACGCTGTGAGTTTTCACAGCGTCCTTTTGTGTAGCTTTTTAGGAGGCATCGCCTCCTCCATACCGCCGGATCTCCCTTCGCAGAAGCTGACGCAGATACCCCGACACCGACCGGCACTCCAGCTGTGCCAGCTTTTGGGCCATTTTCTTGTCCTCCGCCGTCACCTGGACGGTGATGGTCTGTTTCTTTTTCTGCATAGCCACCCCTCCTTGTATCTATATGATATCAAATAGATAGAAATAATCAATATCTTTTTGTATCTATAAGAACTATTGTGCATAAAATGTGGAACAGATATTATAAAAGCATCTATTAGAGTCATTTGGAGTGATTGCGGTGTCCGTTCAGGCTAACCCCTACCCTCTGCGGCTGGAAAAGGTGCATATGGAAAAAATCCGCACATTAGCCAAGCAAGGCAGGCGTTCTGTCAATATGCAGCTTTGCATTGCGGTGGAAACTTATCTGGAGCAGTACGAAAAGGAGCACGGGGAAATCCCCGTGAAGCCGGAGCATTGAGAGGGCGTCCGCACCAGCGGACGCCCTTGTACTTGTATTTGCACCGGCTTTTTGGTATAATAAAATCTCTTATTATGGGTCGTTATACGATCCGCCGCCGGGAGGTGTCTCATGCGAAAAAATAAGTTAACCCATCTGATGGAACCCAGTTTTCGGCTGTATTTTGCCTTTTTGATTCTTTTCGCGGTGGTGACCGCCCTTTTCTCCATTCCGGTGGCGGTGATCCAGGTGGCGGTGGTGGCCATTCTCTACCTCTACTTCCGCCGCAACAACGCCATGCGGCAGAAGGAAATTCTGAAATACATCGAAAACGTCACCTGCAACATGGACTCGGCCACCAAGGACACCATGGTGAACGCCCCCCTGCCCATGGTGATTTTCCGGCCGGAGAACGACGAGGTGATCTGGTCCAACGACCGTTTTCTGCAGATCACCGGGGAGCGGGAGCATATGTTTGACACCAAGATCACCGCGGCGGTGCCCGACTTCTCCTCCCGCTGGCTGATGGAGGGCAAGAACGAGTGCCCCACCGAGGTGCGCATTGGGGACCGGCGGTTTCTGGTGTACGGCCACCTGGTCCGCACCGAGGAGCAGGGGGCCCGGGGCTACCTGGCCACCACCTACTGGGTGGACGTCACCGACTTTGCCCAGGTGCGGGACGAGTATTACGCCAGCCGCCCGGTGGTGGCGATCCTGACAGTGGACAACTACGAGGAGCTGATGAAGGGGGCCACCGACAACGCCAAATCCGCCATGCGCAGCGAGATTGACGACCGGCTGGCCCAGTGGGTGGCGCCCACCCAGGGCGTGTTTACCCGGTATGAGCGGGACCGCTATCTGTTCCTGTTCGAGGAAAAATTCCTGGCCCAGTTCCAGGAGGGCAAGTATTCCGTGCTGGACAGCGTGCGCCAGGTGACCAGCCCTTCCGGCATCCAGGCCACCCTGTCCATCGGCATTGGCAAGGACGCCGACAGCCTGGGCGAGCTGTACCAGTACGCCGCCCTGTCGGTGGAGATGGCCCTCTCCCGGGGCGGGGATCAGGTGGTCATCAAGAACAAGTTTAACTTTGAGTTCTTCGGCGGGCGCACCAAGGAGCTGGAGAAGCGCACCAAGGTAAAGAGCCGGGTGATGGCCAACGCCCTGGGGGAGCTGATGGCCGACGCCTCCATGGTGTTCATCATGGGCCACAAGTACCCCGACCTGGACTGCATCGGCGCCGCCGCCGGCGTGTGCGCCATGGCCCGGAAGAAGGGCACCCCCGTGCACATCGTCAAGGAGCCGGGGGTCAATCCCGCCAGCGAGATGTGCGCCCGGCTGGAGACGGTGGAGGAGTATCAGGGCGTGTTCCTCTCCCCCCAGGACGCGATCCTGCTGGCCGACTCCAACTGCCTGCTGGTGGTGGTGGACACCAACCGCCCGGAACAGGTGGTGAGCCAGGACCTGCTGGAGGCGGTCCACAAGGTGGCGGTCATCGACCACCACCGCCGGGCCTCCTCCTACATTGCCGACGCCGCCCTCAACTTCCACGAGCCCTACGCCTCCTCCGCCAGCGAGCTGTCCACCGAGCTGCTGCAGTACCTGCTGGAGCCGGCGGACCTGCTGAAAATCGAGGCGGAGGCCCTGCTGGCGGGCATCGCCCTGGACACCAAGCAGTTCACCATGCGCACAGGCAGCCGCACCTTTGAGGCGGCGGCCTTCCTGCGGCGCAGCGGCGCCGACACCGGCGACGTGAAGAAGCTGTTCCAGAACGACCTGGAGGGCACCATCGCCAAGTACGACATCATCCAGACCGCCAGGATGTACAAGTCCGGCATCGCCGTGGCCAAGGTGGACCACACCGTGGGGCGCATCACCGCCGCCCAGGCCGCCGACGAGCTGCTGAACATCTCCGGCATCGACACCTCCTTCGTCCTCTTCCCCGACCAGGAGGGGCGGGTGATCCTGTCCGCCCGCAGCATGGGGGACGTGAACGTGCAGGTGGTGCTGGAGAAGCTGGGGGGCGGCGGCAACGCCGCCACCGCCGGGGCCCAGGTGCCCAACAAGACCGTAGACGAAGTGGCCGGGATGCTCTTCCAGGCCATTGACCAGTATTTAGCCGACGAATAAAGGAGATTGTAACCATGAAAGTGATTTTACAGCAGGACGTGAAGGGACAGGGCAAGAAGGGCCAGCTCATCGAAGCCAGCGACGGCTACGCCCGCAACTTCCTTCTGCCCCGCAAGCTGGCTGTGCCCGCCACCGCCGAGAACATCAACACCATGAAGATGCAGGAGAAGGCCAAGAAGGCCCAGGAGGCCGCCGAGAAGGCGGAGGCCGAGGCCATCGCCGCCAAGCTGAAAGACCTGACGGTGAAGGTGGTGGCCAAGGGTGGCAACGGCGGCCGCCTGTTCGGCGCGGTGACCTCCAAGGAGATCGCCGACGCCCTCAGCGCCCAGCACAATGTCAACATCCCCAAGACCAAGATCGTCCAGGATGAGCCCATCAAGGCCTTCGGCACCTACGAGCTGAAGGTGAAGCTGGGCTACGAGGTCACCGGCACCCTGAAGGTCATGGTGGCCGAGGAGTAAGAAACTTTCCGGGGAGGCGGAGCGTATGGCAAGCGAGGAAGAACTGCTGCTGCGGCAGATGCCCCACAGCGTGGAGGCCGAGCAGAGCGTGCTGGGCTCCATGCTCATTGACGCCCGGTGTGTGCCCGAGGTCATCGAGGCCCTCAAGCCTGAGGACTTTTATCTGCGGACCAACCGGGAGATCTACGAGACCATCTATTCCATGTTCAACTTTTCCCTCACCATCGACCCGGTGACGGTGCTGGACCACATGCGGCAGAACGGGGTGTACGACGAGAACACGTCCCGCAACTACATCCTCCAGCTCATGGACATCACCCCCACGGCGGCCAACGTGAAGGAATATGTCACCATCGTCAAGGACAAGGCCCTGCTGCGGCACATCGCCGAGACGGCGGGGGAACTGACCGCCCTGGTGCAGGAGGGCACCGACACCGCCCAGAAGGTGCTGGACATCGCCGAGCAGCGCATCTACGCCATCCGGCAGGGCCGGGCCTCCCAGGGGCTGGCCCACATCTCCAGCGTGATCCTCAGCGTGTACGAGCGGCTCAACGAGCTGGCCGCCAGCGGCCGGGCGGTGCCCGGCCTGTCCACCGGCCTGCCCGACGTGGACGCCGCCATCTCCGGCCTGAACAAGTCCGACCTCATCCTGCTGGCCGCCCGGCCGGGCATGGGCAAGACCTCCTTCGCCCTCAACCTGCTGCTCCACGCCGGGAAATTTTCCGGCAAGACGGTGGTGTTCTTTTCCCTGGAAATGAGCCGGGAGCAGCTGGCCATGCGCCTCATTTCCAGCGAGTCCTTTGTGGACAACAAGAAGCTGGTCACCGGCAATCTGGGGGAGGAGGACTGGGGCAAGATCGCCGCCGCCTCCGCCGCGCTGAATCAGACCCAGATCCTCATTGACGACAACCCCTCCCTCTCGGTGGCCGACATGAACGCCAAGTGCCGCCGGGTGGATAACCTGGGGCTGGTGGTCATCGACTATCTGCAGCTGATGACCTCCGCCGGCGGTCCCCAGCGCAGCGGGGACAACCGCCAGCAGATCGTCTCGGATATCTCCCGGGCCCTGAAGATCATGGCCAAGGAGCTGAACGTGCCGGTGGTCTGCCTGTCCCAGCTCTCCCGTGGCCCCGAGAGCCGCTCGGACAAGCGGCCCATGCTGTCCGACCTGCGGGAATCGGGCGCCATCGAGCAGGACGCCGATATCGTCATGTTCCTCTACCGGGATGACTATTATAATGACGACAGTGAAAACCACAATCTGGCCGAGTGCATCATCGCCAAGAACCGCCACGGCGAGACCAGGACGGTGGAGCTGCAGTGGCTGCCCGAGTACACCACCTTCTCCTCCATCGACCGGCGGCACGAGGAATATTAAAACACTCCAGGGGGTATCCCATACCCCCTGGATACGAAACCGCCGCGCCGCTATGCGGCACAACGGTTTCGATACCCCCGGTTTCGCGCACCGCGGCGCGGGTCGCGGTGTCTTTGGGGGAAGTGAATTCCCCCAAAGACGGATTTTGATGTTGCCATGCGGCAACGAAAAGGAGCCCCTATGCTGGAACAAGTGAAGGCCCTCACAACCGAATATGATATGTTCCCCCGTGGCGGGAAGGTGCTGTGCGCCGTGTCCGGCGGGGCGGACTCCATGTGTCTGCTCCACCTGGCCTGGTCCATGGCGGAGGCGGGGGGCTTCCAGGTGGCGGCCGCCCACTACCACCACGGGATGCGGGGCGAGGCCGCCGACGCCGACGCCGCCTTTGTGGAGGCCTTCTGCAGGGAGCGGGAGATCCCCTTTGTGACAGAGCGGGGGGACGTGTACGGCCAGGCCCAGCGCCTGGGCCTGGGGGTGGAGGAGACCGGCCGCCGGCTGCGGTACGAATTCCTCCGCCGGACGGCGGAGGAGCTGGGGTGTAACCGGATCGCCACCGCCCACAACGCCGACGACAACCTGGAGACCCTGCTGCTCCATCTGGTGCGGGGGGCGGGCCTCCACGGGCTGGCGGGCATCCCGCCCCGGCGGGGGGAGATCGTCCGGCCCCTGCTCACCACCTCCCGGGCGGACATTGAAGCCTATCTGGAAGAACACAGACTGAGCCACGTGGAGGACTACACCAACGCCGACGAGAGCTACGCCCGCAACCGCATCCGCCGCCAGGTGGTGCCGGTGCTGCGGCAGCTCAACCCCCGGCTCACCGAGAGCGCGGCGGAGACCATGGGGTACCTCCGCTCCGACAACGACTATCTGAACGCCCAGGCCGCCGCGGCCTGCGCCCATGCCCGGTGGGCGGAGGACGACCTGGTGATCGAGGCCCGGTACATCGCCCAGCTTCCCGCCGCCA
>NZ_NFIQ01000086.1 GCF_002159455.1 Flavonifractor sp. An306 | reverse complement strand
CTCGTCCTGCTGCCGCTTTGGGATACAAAAGCCCCGTTCAGTACAGAACCGAACAGGGCTTTCGATAAATTCACTTTTTCTGTGTCTACTTTTGCTTGACAAGTGCAGCGTGCCGGGCACGCTCCGCTTGTTTTATTCCTCCGACAGCCAGTGCTGGAAGTCCTCCCACAGCTCCATGGCCCGGAATTTTACCACATAGCCCTCGTCCTCGCCGGTGATCAGGGACACCTGGTCCTGGCTCAGCCCTGCCTGGAGGGCGGTCTGGGCGGCGGGCTCGCTCACCGAGCCCAGGCACAGAGGCGGGAACACCACGCACCACCAGTTGCGGCCGTCCCCCTCTCCGATGACCACCCGCAGGGCGGTGTACTCTCCGGCGGGGAGGGCGAAGTCCTCGTATTCCTTGGTGGGGAACCAGTAGTTCTCCTCCAGAGAGGCGGTCACCGGGTAGTCGTATCCCGCCGCCCCCACCGTCTCCGCCCCGGCGGCGGCCAGGTCGGCCAGATGGTCCCGAAGGATGGCCTCGGTCTCCTCCCGGGTGGCTCCGGGCTGGAAATAGGACTCCGCCACCTCCAGCACCCGGTCCCGCACCTGGAGCTTCAGGGCCTGATCGGCCTCCGAATCGGAATTGGCCAGCACGTGGAGGCGGATGACCTGGTCGGCCAGGTCGCTCTGGCTCTTGTCCAGCCATGCCCCTAGCAGGGCGGCCAGGGCCACCCCCAGCAGCAGGGCCAGCTCCCACCGGCGCAGCGTATGTGACTTGCAGCTTTGCTTATTCATGTAAAAACACCGTCCAAATTGGATTTGACTCCATTTTGGACGGCGTTTTGCTTTTTTATACCTTTTTTTTCATAAGGCGGCCGGTGGTCTCCACCAGAAAGGTCTCCCGGTACAGCGGCTTCAGGGCGGCAAAGGCCTCCTCCGCCGCCGTCTGCCGGTCAAACAGGCCGAACACGGTGGAGCCGCTGCCGCTCATGGAGGCGCCCAGGGCCCCGTGCTGGATCAGGGCGGTCTTGATGGCGCATATTTCCTGATACCGCCGTTGGGGGAGGGCGTCCTCAAAGACGTTGTACATCCGCCGGGCCACCCCCGGCAGATCCCCCGCATCCAGGGCGGCCAGCAGTCCGGCGGTGTCCGGCCTGCGGCGGATGCGGCAGCCGTCCAGGGTTTTGAACAGCTCCGGGGTGGACACCGAGAAGGCCGGCTTGCACAGCACCACCTGACAGTGGGGCAGGGGAGGCAGGGGGGTGAGGATTTCCCCCCGGCCCTCCGCCAGGGCGGTGCCGCCCCCCACGCAGTAGGGCACGTCGGAGCCCACCAGGGCGCCGATCTCTTCCAGCCGCTGCTGGGAGACCTGCAGGCCCAGCGCTTCGTTCAGCCCCCGCAGCACGGCGGCGGCGTCGGCGCTCCCTCCCGCCATACCGGCGCACACGGGGATCTGCTTCTCCAGCCGGATGGACAGCCCGCCCGGGTCGGCCCCCGTCTCCCGGCAAAACGCCAGCGCGGCGGCGGCGGCCAGATTGTGCTCGTCCGTGGGGAGAAATCCCAGATTGCTCTGCATGCGCAGGGGCGCTCCCGTTCCGGTCTCCAGGGTGAGCTTGTCCCGGAGGGTGACGGTCTGCATCACCATTTTCATCTCGTGGTAGCCGTCGGGGCGCTTGTCCAGCACGTCCAGGGAGAGATTCAGTTTGGCACAGGCGAAAACCTCCGTCACTGCCATGGGCCAGCCTCCTTATCGGATTTTTCGGGCCTCCAGGTAAAAGCGCTTGTCATGGGCGTGGCCCATGGAGAAGGTCTTGCGGGGGAGCACGCCGTCCCGGATCACGGTGGGGAACAGCTGGTCCTTCCCCATGGCGGGGAGGAGGAAGGCCAGGTTGCCCGGCTGGCGGCCCAGCTGCCGGGCCACGTCTGCCCCGTGGATGTAGTCGATACGCACGCCGTGGGATTTGACATACTTGTCCAGGAAGGGCTGCAGCGTGCCCACCTCCAGCTGGGCCCTGGGGTGGGGAATGGTCACCGCGCCCTCGCCGCCGGCGTGGACGTAGCGGAGCACATGGCCCTCGCCCTCGCCGGAATGGGCGCCGGGGAAGGCGGCGCACAGGTCCATCACCAGGGCCACCGGATCCACCCCGAAGAGCACCCGGTGGATGGCCTCAAACTCCAGAGAGGAATCGTGGAGGTTCACCAGCTCGCACAGGGCGAACCGGGCGGGCAGGCTGTCCCACTTTTCGGGGGGATTGAGCTTTTTCTGCCGCTCATAGCACTCCTTGGCGGTGGCCAGGGAGTGGTTGCCATCCCCCACGGCGAAGAGCATCACGGCCCCGTCCTCCACGCCGTACTTTTTCCGGAAGGCGGCGGGATCCTCCAGGGCGCTGAGGGCCCCGGCCACCAGCTCCATGCTCTCCTGGTCCAGCTTCCAGCCGGCGATGTGGCCGCCCCGCTCCATCAGGTCGAAGTCGTACACCAGCTCCATCCGGTCCTTCCGGCTGGCCAGGGGCTCGATGACGGTCTTTTGGGGGTCGTCGGCCAGCAGCATCACGTGGGGCAGCTCCAGGGGGGCGTTCTTCCGCACCGCCACCCGGGGCGGGATACGGGACATAACGGTGCCTTCGGTGGCCCGGATGGAGGCGTCGGAGCCCGGCTCGTAGTCGTAGTCCTCCAGATCCACCATGCCCACCAGGCCCCGGCGGACCTTCCCGTCGTCCAGCCGCCGCTCCACATAGAGGAGGGCGTCGGGGAAGGTCTTGAACCGGTCCTCCCGCAGATAGCGGGTCATGGTGTTGTTGACCTCCATGATGTCGGTCTCCACATTGGGGCCGTCCAGGCAGCTCTCCGGCAGGATCAGCCGCAGGGTGGAGGGGGCGGAGCCCACATATTCCTCCACCCGCTGCCAGTATTCCGGCTGGGAGGTGTACTGGTCGCAGGCCACCACCGACCACTTGCTGTATTCGCAGTTCTGAGGCAGCAGGATGTCGGCGGGGCGAAAGGGGAGATGGTCAAATGCGTGAGTCATATTTTCTCACTCGCTTCCTGTAAATCAGTCCATGGCCCCCCGGATGGCGGCCAGAAGATCGGGAAATTCCTCAAAGGCGGGCAGCTCGGGGTGGTCGGCCTTGATCTGGGCGGTGCTCTTGAACAGGAAACCCGCCTTGCTGGCCTGGATCATGCCCAGATCGTTGAAGCTGTCTCCGGCGGCGATGGTGTGGTAGCCGATGGACTGCAGGGCCTTCACCGTGGTCAGCTTGGACTGGGGGCAGCGCATCTGAAAGCCGGTGATGGCGCCGTCGGGGGCCACCTCCAGGGTGTTGCAGAACAGGGTGGGCCAGCCCAGCTTTTTCATCAGGGGCTGGGCGAACTGCTCAAAGGTGTCGCTGAGGATGATCACCTGTGTGAAGGACCGCAGCTCGTCCAGGAATTCCCTGGCGCCGGGCAGGGGGTCGATGGTGGCGATGACCTCCTGGATCTCCTTCAGGCCCAGACGGTGCTCCCGCAGGATGTCCAGTCGGAAGTTCATCAGCTTGTTGTAGTCGGGCTCGTCCCGGGTGGTGCGCTTGAGGTCGGGGATGCCGGTGGCCTCGGCGAAGGCGATCCAGATCTCAGGGACCAGGACGCCCTCCATGTCCAAACAGGTGATATACATGTTGGCTCCTCCTTTTACCCTTCCCGCTCCTGCTTTTTCTTCAGGTTGGTCAGGAAATTATCCAGCCGGGTCAGCGCCTCGGCAATATCCTTCATCGAGGTGGCGTAACAGCAGCGGACGAAGCCCTCGCCGCCGGCGCCGAAGGCGGAGCCGGAGATCACCGCCACCTTCTCCTCCATCAAAAAGCGCTCGCAGAAGTCGTCGGAGCTCAGGCCGGTGCCCCGGATGTCGGGGAACACATAGAAGGCCCCCTTGGGCTCGAAGCAGGGCAGGCCGATGCGGCGCAGGCCCTCCACCAGGTAGCGGCGGCGGCCGTCGTACTCGTCCCGCATGTGCTCGATGTCCCGGTCGCCGTTGCGCATGGCCTCAATGGCGGCGTACTGGCTGGTGGTGGGGGCGGACATGATGCCGAACTGGTGGAGCTTGAGCATCTGCTGGATCACCGGGGCGGGCCCGCAGACGTAGCCCATTCGCCAGCCGGTCATGGCGTGGCTCTTGGAGAAGCCGTTGACCACGATGGTGCGCTCATACATGTCGGGCAGGTTGGCCATGGACACGTGGTGCTGGCCGTAGGTCAGCTCGGCATAGATCTCGTCGGAGATCACCATAATATCGGTGCCCCGCAGCACGTCGGCGATGGCCTCCAGGTCGGCCCGCTCCATGATGCCGCCGGTGGGGTTGGAGGGGAAGGGGAGCACCAGGGCCTTGGTGCGGGGGGTGATGGCGGCCTTTAGCTGCTCGGGGGTGAGGCGGAACTCATTTTCCGCCTTCAGCTCCACATACACCGGGGTGCCGCCAGCCATGGAGGCCAGAGGCCCGTAGCACACGAAGGAGGGGACGGGGACGATCACCTCGTCTCCCGGGTTTAACAGGCAGCGCAGGGACAGATCGATGGCCTCGCTGCCGCCCACGGTGACGATGATCTGGTGGGCGAAGTCGTACTGGAGGTCAAACCGCCGGTTCAGGTAGGCGGCGATTTCCCGCCGCAGCTCGGCCATACCGGCGTTGCCGGTGTACTTGGTGAACCCCTTTTCCAGGGAGTAGATGCCCGCGTCCCGGATGTGCCAGGGGGTGACGAAGTCGGGCTCGCCGATGCCCAGGGAGATGGCGTCCTTCATCTCCTCCAGAATGTCAAAAAAGCGCCGGATCCCGGAGGGCTTGACCTCCTGGATGCGCTGACTCATTATTTCGTCGTAGTTCATGAGAAAATCCACTCCTTCGGCTGCTTCTCCTGCTTTTCAAAGATGAGGTGCTTCTCCTTATATTTATGCAGGATAAAATGGGTGGCGGTGCCCGTCACATCCTCCAAGGTGGACAGCCGTTCTCCCACGAACTGGGCCACTTCCTTCAGGGAGCGGCCGGAGATGATCACCGTCAGGTCGAAAGCGCCGCTCATCAGGTAGACGCTCTCCACCTCGTCGTACTGGTAGATCCGCTCGGCCACCCGGTCGAAGCCCTCTCCACGCTGGGGGGTGACCTTCACCTCGATGAGGGCGGTGACCGCCTCCCGGTCGGTGCGGTCCCAGTCCACGATGGCCTTGTAGCCCAGGATGACCTTCTCCTCCTCGTAATGCCGGATGGCCGCCTTGACCTCATCCACGGACATGTCGGCCATGGATGCAAGCTGTTCGGGGGTCAACGTGCAATCGTGTTCCAAAAGCTGGAGCAGCTTCATGGTGTTCCTTCCTCCTGTTCCAAGAATGGTTTCCATAGCAAATAAAATAATTGAAGATAAGTTCTTTCTATTATATACGACAGGGGAAAGAATTACAATAGTGCAGTAAAGGAAGCCCCTTCTTGCACAAATAGTCCCCAAATTTCTGGCGGGGCGTGGAGGAATATTTGTCTATTTTTCCATAGAAATGCGCGGAGTGAAGTGCTATGATGACATATTATCAATAGTTGGTCCCGGGGACCGACAGGAAAAAGGCGGTGATACCGTGGAGTACCTGGACATGGTAAATCAGATCATCACGGCGGAGCACAGCGCCAAGGCGCTGGCGGAGGAAGGCCGCCAGAAGCAGGAGCAGATGGAGTCCGGCGTGGAGCGGGAGGTGGCCCAGCTGCGGGAGGACTATATGCAGCGGGCCCGCCACCGGCTGGAGCTGGTGGAGGAGACCGAGCAGGCCGGCGCGGAGGAGGAGATCGTCAAGCTGGACGAGGTGCAGCAGCGGGCCATGAAGGCGGTGGAAGCGGTGTATGAAAAGAACCGGGACGCCTGGGTGGACAAGCTGTTTGCCATGATTGTGGGCGTGGAGCCATGACGGGGGCCGGGATGAAATACGGCGCCCTGTCCGCCAAGGTGCACGCCCTGTACGGCAAGCGGCTGCGCACCGAGGAATTTGCCCGGCTGGCGGGGATGAAGAGCGAGGCGGAGATTCTGGACGCTTTGCGGCAGCATCCCGGCTGGAGCAAGGCACTGTCCCAGTGCGTCCCCGGGGGCTGGAAATACGTGGGCCGCATTGAGGTGGAGCAGGCCCTGCGGGAGGAGCTGCGGCTGGAGTACCTCAGCCTGGCCCACTACGTGCCCCGGGAGGACAGGCCGCTGATGGAGTTTCGCGTCCGCATCGCCGAGCGTACCGCCATTCTCAACGCCCTGCGGCGGCTGAAGGTGGGAAAATACGCCAAGGGGATGCCCCCCGCCCCCAGGATCGTGCTGCAGGGGAAGGTGGACTACAAGGCCCTGCGGGAGTGTACCAGCTATGACCAGCTGCTCTCCGCCGCCAAGGGGAGCATCTACTATCCGGTGCTGCTCCATCTGCGGCCGGAGCCGGGCGGGCCTCTGCCCGACTATACCACGGCGGAGAGCCTGCTGCGGACGGCCTACTTTGCCCATATGTTCCGCATCGCCCGGGAGCGGTACAGCGGCACCACCCAAAAGGTGCTGCTCCAGGCCATGGGCGGACAGGTGGACCTGCTGAATATCATCCACATTCTGCGGCTCAAGACCTATTTTCCCGACACCAGCCAGGAGGAATATCTCACCATCCTCTTTCCCTTTCACCACCGGCTCAAGCCGGAGCTCACCCGCCAGCTGTGCGCCGCCCCCGACGCCAGGGCGGTGTTTGAGCTGCTGAGGGAGAGCCCCTACCAGGACTGCTTTGAGGGGGTGGAGGCCATGGACGCGGAGGAGTACTACCGCAGGGCCCTGTATACCTTCAACAAGCACCAGGTGCTGGCGGCCCCGCCGTCCATTTACACAGCCATGGCCTATCTGGACCTGAAGGAGCTGGAGATGATGGTGCTGGTGAACGTGATCGAATCGGTGAAATACGGCGTGCCCTACCACGCGGCCCTGGCGGAGCTGGTGGGGAGCTGAGGAGAGGAGATGAGGCCATGTCAGTCGTTCCCATGAAGCTGCTCACCCTGGCCGGGCCGCTGGAGCGGTTTGACCAGGTGGTGAGCGCCTGCGTGATCGACCAGCAGTTCCATCCGGAGCCTGCCCTGCGTCTCATGGGAGAGGTAAAGGGCGTCATGCCCATGGACAGCAGCAACCCTTACGCCCCCCTGCTGTGCCGGGCGGAGGAGGTGGCCAGGGAGGCCGGGGTGGAGCTGGCTTACGCCCCCTTCCCGGACAGGCTGCCCCGCAAAGAGCTGACCGCCTATTTTGACCAGGTGGAGGAACAGGTGATGACCCTGCTCCACCGGAAGGAGGAGCTGGAGCATACGGCGGCGGAGTCGGCCGCGGCGGTGGAGCAGCTGGAGTATCTGCGGGGGATCGGCGCCGACCTGGACGAGCTGTGGGGGCTGGAGTTCTCCCGCTTCCGGTACGGCTATCTGCCCCGGGAGACCTATGACAGCTTCCAGGACGCCCTGGACCAGGAGGACGATTTGCTGTTTGTCCCCACCACCCTGGGCCCCCGGCGGGTATATGGGGTGTATTTTACCACCAAGCAGGCCAAAAGCCGGGTGGACATGCTCTTTTCCTCCCTGCATTTCACCCGGATCAACCTGGAGGTCCAGCCCCACGGCACGGTGGAGCAGGCCATCGCCGAGCTGAACGCCGGGGTGGAGCGGATGAAGGGGGAGGCCGCCCAGGCGGAGGGAGAGCTGCGGGCCCTGCGGGAGCAGGAGCGGGGGCGGCTGCTGTCCGACTACGCCTACCTGCGCTACCACAGCGAATGCCGGGACCTGCGGCGGTACGCCTGCCGCAGCCGTGACAGTTTTTATCTGGTGGGCTGGGTGCCGGAGGACGCCGTGGCGGATATCCAGGAGCGGATGGCCCAGTTCAGCGAGCTGTCCTGCGTCATCGACGTGGCCGCCGACGTGGACCGGTTCACGCCCCCCACCAAGCTGAAAAATCCCTTCCTGGGCCGGGTGTTCCAGCCCTTTCTGGAGATGTACGGCCTGCCGTCCTACCACGAAAAGGACCCCTCCCTTCTGATGGCCGTCACCTACTGCCTGTTTTTCGGCATCATGTTTGGCGATCTGGGCCAGGGGTTGTGTCTGGCCCTGCTGGGCCTGGTGCTGACCAAGGTCAAGGGCATGTGGCTGGGCAGCATCATCACCTGCTGCGGCCTGTCCGGGGCCCTGTTTGGCTGCGTCTACGGGTCGGTGTTCGGCTTTGAGGACATTCTGCCCGGCTTCAAGATCATGGAGGAGACCCAGCTGGGCGGCCTGGGGGTGGTGAGCAACGTGCTGCTGCTGCTGGTGCTGTCCATCGCCCTGGGTATCTTCATGCTGCTGCTGGTGATGGCGGTCAACATCATGAACGGCGTCAAGCAGCGGAACTTTGAAAAGATCTTCTTCGGCCCCAATGGGGCGGCGGGCATGGTGTTCTACGCCGGGGTGCTCATCGCCGCCCTGGCGGCGGTGGCCTTTGGGGTCAATCTGCTCACACCCGCCTATGTGCTGCCGGTGCTGGTGCTGCCCCTGGCGCTGATGCTCTTCCGGGAGCCCCTGTCCCACCTGGCGGCGGGCGACCCGGAATGGCGCAGCTTCTCCCTGGGGGAGGTGCTGGGCACCGGGGTGTTCGAGCTCTTTGAAACCCTGCTGAGCTACCTGACCAACACCCTGTCCTTCATGCGCATCGGCGCCTACGCCATCACCCACGTGGGCCTGATGCTGGTGGTCCATATGCTGGCCCAGCTGGCCGGCGGAGTGGGAGGCCCGGTGGGCATCGTGATCCTGGTGGCGGGCAACGCCTTCGTCATGGGCTTTGAGGGCCTGCTGGTGGGCATCCAGGTGCTCCGTCTGGAGTTCTATGAGCTCTTCGGCCGGTTCTACGACGACGGCGGCGTCCCCTTTACCCCCAAAAAGATCGACTATACCAGCCATACCGACTGAATCCAAGGAGGTCAACCATCATGCTGAAATTCATCGTACTGTGCTTTGCCGCCCTGGCGGTGCTCTCCCCGCTGTTCCTCATCGGCATCCGCAGCTATACCGGCCAGCGGGCCAAGCGGGCCCTGGGCATCAACGTGCTGTCCTTTTTCGCCTGTCTGGTGCTGGCCGCCGTGGTGGGCATCGGCGGCAGCGCCTCCGGCGCCGGGCTGGCCGAGGGCCTGAAATATGTGGGCGCCGCCCTGGCCGTGGGCCTGAGCGGCATCGGCGGCGGCATCGCCGTGGCCTCCTCCGCCTCCGCCGCTCTGGGGGCCATTTCCGAGAACGACAAGGCCTTCGGCAAGGCCCTGATCTTCGTGGGCCTGGCGGAAGGCGTGGCGCTGTACGGCCTGATCGTGGCCCTGCTGCTGCTGTTTGTGTAAGATGAAATACTTTGTGATCACCGACTCCACCGACACCCAGGTGGGCCTGCGGCTGGCGGGCATCGAGGGGGTGGTGGTGCGGGAGCCCTCCCAGGTGCGGGAGGCCATCCAGACCGCCGCCGCCGACCGGGAGATCGGGGTGCTGCTCATCACCGAGAAGCTGGCCGCCCTGTGCCAGGACTTGATTGCCCCCATGAAGCTCACCGCCCAGCGGCCCCTGGTGGTGGAAATTCCCGACCGGCACAGCGCCGGCCGGGCCCCCGACTCCATCACCCGCTACATCCGGGAGGCCATTGGAGTCAAGGTATAACCACCCGAGAGGAGGACCCTTTCCATGCCTGATATGACAGAAAAGCTGGACCGCTTTACCGCCAAGATCCTGGCGGAGGCCTCGGAGGAGAGCAAGCGGGCCATGGACCAGGCGCAGCAGAAGCGGGCCGCCGCCTTGCGCCGTGCGGAGGACCAGGTGCTCCGGGAGGCCTACCAGTATATCCACCGGGAGGTGGCCCGGATCAAGGGGGAGGCGGGGCGCAGCGTGTCCCGCCATATGCTGGAGAATCAGCGGGCCCTCTCTCTGCGGCGGGAGGAGATGGCCCAGGAGACCTTCGCCCTGGTCCGGGCCAAAATCGCCGCCTTCAC
Source organism: Flavonifractor sp. An306 (assembly GCF_002159455.1). Lineage (GTDB taxonomy): Bacteria > Bacillota > Clostridia > Oscillospirales > Oscillospiraceae > Flavonifractor. The sequence goes on along the minus strand of NZ_NFIQ01000086.1, from coordinate 3,053 downwards.
CCGCACGCCGACCTATGGGGACCGGCTGGAGGAGCTGCTGAAGCAGGCCCTGAGCCATCTCCCCGGAGCGAAGGATGTGCAGGTCTGCCTCCGCCCGGAGGACAGCCAGTGGATTCCCCGCCTCTCCAAGGCCGCCGGAGGCAAGGTGACGTTTCAGGAGGGGGACTTCCGCATGGGGGGGCTGGTGGCCCGCTCCCCCAGCCTGGGCCTGCGGGTGGACGCCTCCTTTGACTGCACCGCCCAGGAGCTCTCCGGCCACTTTGCCGAGCTGTTCGGCCTGTCCCTGGCCGGCGAATAAGAGAGAAAGGATGGTGGAATCCCAATGAGCCAAGCAGCCTATACCATCCACGGCGTCAACGGCCCCGTGGTCACCGTCACCGGAGGCCGGGGCCTGGCCATGATGGACATGGTGAATGTGGGGGAGGAGGAGCTCATCGGCGAGGTGGTGCGGGTGGAAGGCGGCCTGACCACCGTGCAGGTCTATGAGGACACCGCCGGGCTCATGCCCGGCCAGCAGGTGCTGCCCCAGGGGGCTCCCATGTCCATTGAGCTGGGGCCCGGTCTGCTGCGCAACATTTTTGACGGCATCGCCCGCCCCCTGGACGTGATCCAGGACAAAAGCGGCCCCTTTATCAGCCGGGGGCTGAACATCCCCTCCCTGGACCGAGAGAAGAAGTGGCAGGTCACCCTCTCGGTGAAGGTGGGGGACGAGGTGGGCCCGGGGACGGAGTACGCCTGCTGCCCGGAGACCGCCATCATCACCCACCGCTGCCTGATTCCCGCCGGGCTGTCCGGCCAGGTGACCTGGACGGCCCAGCCGGGGGAGTACACCGTGGAGGAGCCTCTGGTGGAGGTCCAGGACCGCCATGGGGCGGCCCACCGGCTCAAGCTGGCCCAGCGCTGGCCCATCCGCACCCCCCGGCCCATGGCCCAGCGGCTGCCCATTGACCGGCCCCTCATCACCGGCCAGCGGATCATCGACACCCTGTTCCCAATCGGAAAGGGAGGCGCCGCCGCCATTCCCGGCCCCTTCGGGGCGGGCAAGACCATGACCCAGCACCAGCTGGCCAAGTGGTCGGACGCCGATATCATCGTCTACCTGGGCTGCGGCGAGCGGGGCAACGAGATGACCCAGGCCCTGGAGGAGTTCTCCCAGCTGCTGGACCCCAAGAGCCACCAGCCCCTGATGGAGCGCACCATTCTCATCGCCAACACCTCCAATATGCCGGTGGCCGCCCGTGAGGCGTCGGTGTATACCGGCATGACCATGGCGGAATATTACCGGGACATGGGCTACCACGTGGCCCTGATGGCCGACTCCACCTCCCGCTGGGCGGAGGCCCTGCGGGAGATCTCCGGCCGGCTGGAGGAGATGCCCGCCGAGGAGGGTTTCCCGGCCTACCTGGCCTCCCGTCTGGCGGAGTTCTACGAGCGGGCGGGATACGTCCGCACCCTGGGGGGCGACGAGGGCAGCGTCACCGTCATCGGGGCGGTCTCCCCCCAGGGGGGCGACTTCTCCGAGCCGGTGACCCAGAACACCAAGCGGTACGTCCGCACCTTCTGGGGCCTGGACCGCTCGCTGGCCTACGCCCGGCACTTCCCCTCCATCAACTGGCTCACCTCCTACTCGGAGTATGCCGACGACCTGAAGCCCTGGTATGAGGCGCACGTAGGTAAGGACTTCGTCCCCTGCCGCCAGCGGATCTCCAATCTCCTCCAGGAGGAGGCCAAGCTGATGGAGATTGTCAAGCTCATCGGCGCGGACGTGCTGCCTGAGGACCAGAAGCTGGTCATCGAGATTGCCCGGCTCATCCGGGTGGGATTTCTGCAGCAGAACGCCTACCACGCCATCGACACCTACGTACCCATGGACAAGCAGCTGAAGATGATGGAGCTGCTCCTCCGGCTGTACGATGGAGCCCGGGAGCTGGTGGCCCGGGCCATCCCCCTGTCCCAGCTGAAGGCCACCGGCATTTTCGACGAGCTGACCAAGATGAAGTACGAGGTGCCCAACGAGGACCAGAGCAAGTTCGACGACTACCGGCAGCGGATCGACCAGGCCCTGGCCAAGGTCCATCAGGCCAACAGCTGACGCGGCATAAGGAGCTGATACCATGAAACTGGAATATATCGGCCTGTCTGAGCTGTCCGGCTCCCTCATTGTGCTGGAGGGGGTACAGGGGGCGGCCTACGACGAGATGGCCGAGATTACGCTGGACAGCGGGGAGCAGCGGTGGGGGCGGGTGATCCTCATCGACGGGGACCGGGTGGTTCTCCAGGTCTTTGAGGGGGCCCGGGGTATTTCCCTGGAAAACGCCCGCACCCACTTCACCGGCAAGCCTATGGATATCGCCCTGTCCCGGGAGATGCTGGGCCGGGTGTTTGACGGGGCGGGCCGGCCCATAGACGGGCTGGGGGAGCTCTTTCCCGAGGTGCGGCGGAACATCAACGGCGCCGCCATCAACCCGGTGTCCCGGCAGTATCCCCGGGACTGCATCTATACCGGCATCTCCGCCATCGACGGTTGCGCCACCCTGATCCGGGGCCAGAAGCTGCCCATCTTCTCCGGCTCCGGCATGAAGCACAACGAGCTGGCCGCCCAGCTGGTCCGCCAGGCCAAGGTGGCGGGGGAGGAGGGGGACTTTGCCATCGTCTTTGCCGCCATGGGCGTCAAGAATGACACGGCGGAGTTCTTCCGCCGGAACTTTGAGGAGGCGGGGGCCCTCCAGCGGGTGGTCATGTTCCTCAACCTGGCCTCCGACCCCATCATTGAGCGCATCCTCACCCCCCGCTGCGCCCTCACCGCCGCGGAGTACCTGGCCTTCGACCACGGCTACCACGTGCTGGTGATCATGACCGACATGACCTCCTACTGCGAGGCGGTGCGGGAGTTCTCCTCCTCCAAGGGGGAGATCCCCTCCCGGAAGGGCTTCCCCGCCTACCTGTACTCCGACCTGGCCTCCCTCTACGAGCGGGCGGGCATGATCCGGGGCCGGAAGGGGTCGGTGACCCAGGTGCCCATCCTCACCATGCCCAACGACGACATCACCCAC
>NZ_NFIQ01000085.1 GCF_002159455.1 Flavonifractor sp. An306 | reverse complement strand
CGTCCCTCCCCCTGCCCGGCTGGGCAAAGGAGGAGCTGGAGGAGGCGGTGGCCATGGGCATTACCGACGGCACCGACCCCATGGGCCTGATCCCCCGCTATCAGGCGGCAATCATGGCCAAGCGGGCGGTCCAGAGGGGGGCGAGCGCATGATTAACTGGAAGGTGCGCTTTGCCAACAAGGCGTTTTGGCTGTCTCTGATCCCCGCTGTGCTGTTGCTGATCCAGGTGGTGGCCGCTGTGTTTGGCTATACCCTGGAGCTGGGAGAACTGGGCGACAGACTGCTGGCGGTGGTCAATGCGGTCTTTGCGGTGCTGGCTATCTTGGGGGTGGTGGCCGACCCCACTACCAAGGGCATGAGCGACAGCACACAGGCCCTTACTTACGACAAGCCCAAGGAGGGCTGACCCATGCCGGACAACGATTGCCCCATCAACGGCATCAACTGCGTGTCCATTACTCGGGTAGAGGCTCTGGAACGGGCGCTGGAGAGCGAAAAAGAGTCCCGGTCCCGGGCCCATGAGAAGATCTATGACCGGCTGGGGGAGCTGGAGCGGGGCATGGCCACCGTCACCACCCAGTACACCAACATCGCCTCCCAGCTGGCCACCATCTCAGCGGACCTGAACGCCATCAAGGATAAGCCCGGCAAGCGGTGGGAGGCGGTGATTGCTTCCCTCCTTACCGGCGTGGTGGGCTACCTTTTGGCCAGCTTCGGAGTACACTAAAGAAGATAGAGTCTTCCAATATAAATTCCCCACAGTTCAAATGAACTGTGGGGAATTTTGCATATTTACGATATGGACAGTAGGGGCCTATTTATGATTCTTCACTATTTTCAAATACAGACTCAATGTTCATGGGGGGCAACACAATTGGAACCAATTCGGGTTGAGCTGTGACAAGGCTTATTTGGCTACGGACATAAGGAAAAAGAATAGCTAATGTATTCTTGCGTAAAAGCTGATCTCGCCGCACTAAATTGGTTTCCGAACAAAGAAATTCGCCTGTTACACTTACTGATAGTCTAATGATTGCATTTGTTGCGTCGTGGATATTACATTCCAAACGAACTAAGCAGCCATCATGCGCCTCGTTAAATTCATATGATTTTGTGAAGTTGAGTACCAAATCGTTCGCAGAAACCTTTGCACCAGAGCGCCAAAAATTTATTTTATCAAAGTACAAATGTTTAAGCTTAACAATAGATTCAACATTTCCGGTAGAACTCATTTCACACCTCAAACTGTTATGCACATTTTAAGTCAACATTTCCGTAGTTGCAAAATTTCAATACAGGCAAAGAGGAGAAGTCAGTGCTAAACGATAGGGGCATACTTACAGAGAACAGGTCCTCAAGAGAATCTTGTGTAATTGGAACACCTCGCAAAGTTGGAACAGAAGAATTTTCGTTCCATTCGATCCCGAGTTCCTTACACAATTCACGAGCCAAGTTTCTATCAATGTTCACTTCAGAACCTCCAATCGTTTAGGCGGCATCCTAATGCATGCATTGTCTAGGACACATAGTTGCCTATTTTTGTACACAGATGGGATTCCAAACTTATCATAGTGTATGCGGGGAAAGGTGAGTGCGATAACTTTTATTTTTGGGTGTGTTTTAGTAAAATAGTTACACCAAAAACACCGCTGGTCACGATTATCTTTAAAGTTTGGAGCCCCAGTCTTTCCGTCTCCGAACATGGCTGTGTAGGCTTTATTCAAATCAGACCTAAACAAATCCATAGTAGCAGGATCATCAAGATCCAAAAGACCATCCTTTTCTGTATGTATAGTTACCATCAGAACTACTGGAGAAGAAGGGCCTTTCTGTCGCTTACACTCTTGAATAGCCCAATATTTTGCATTATCAAATGTATCAAAGAAATAGACTCCATACCCGAGCCATTCGATTTCTTTATTACTTTTATTGAAACCAGTTGCCTCGATGCAAGTGGCTCTGTCTACCAGTGTTCCATGATAAGCTGTTATATTGAGACAATTGTCAGGCATACTATACCCTCATTTTGTTTTATCTAACCGTATTTCCGAATAAACTATATAGGAAATTTTTCTAAATTTCAAGTTCTTCAACAGTTTTTGTGCAAATTGCTTATGTAATATATGCTACGTGTCCAAAGGAGCAAATTTCCCTTATTTTGCCCTTTGAGGGGGAAACTTTGCTTAAACTAAAAGAGACTATATGTAATATACATTTTCAAAATTGTACAAGTTAGCGTTAAATTATACAAACAAAAGCTGATTTGCACGTTGCCAGGGAGTTCGAATCCAGTCACTCGGACCAAAAGAGGATAATCCGAACTGCATCTTCCCTGTGGGGGATGCGTTCGGATTTCTTCTTTTTACTGAAAACTTAAATTTGACCCGATAAACAAAAAAAGAGGCGAACCTTCCTTCTAGCCGAGGAAAGTTCGCCCTTTTTCGATTTATTTTTGTCGAATTTTGGTGTATGATAGGAACCATAGCAGTTCTTTTGCAGACCTCCTTGTATTTTCGTTTTTGATGTAGATCACAGCTCGCAGGCCATCACTTGGTCTTTTGTCTCCTGGCCTGCTCAGCCTGCCACTGAGCAAATTGGCGCTGCCCTTCTTCGCTGGCGTAAAACTTTTCGATCTCAGGCAGCAGCACACGGGCCAGCGCCTCCATCTCATGCTGTGGGATGCCGGTACCATAATCATTCGGCTTTTTCTTCTTACCGTTCTTCAATAGGCCGCTCCTCTCTCCCGTGGCCTCCACGGGCATACACATCTAATACTTCCTTGGGGATACGATCCAGCACAGCCACGGCATCCGCATAGTCTCGCCGCAGTTTGGCTTCGGCCAGTTGCTTTAATGTACTTTCTCTGGTAGCCTTGTCCAGAGACTGCTCCAGCCGTGCGTTCTCCTGTTTCAGCTTTTTGTTCTCGGCTGTAGCGGCCGTGAACACCACCTGATACTTCTTCATCGTGGTGTGCATCTGCTCCACCGCCGGGATATATTTGTCCAGCAGCGCTGCAATCTCGGCAGCTCTGCTTTTGGCGTTAAATGCTCCAATACCGGCCAGCAGTTCCTCCAGCTTGGCTTTCTGCTTGGTCAATCGGGTCATCTCCTTGAACACCCTGGGTGGAATGTGGTCACGCCCAGTCTGGCTGGCACTCTCGCCACGCTCCAGCTCCGGGTATGTTTGGACCATGTGGGACCAAAAGTTGTCCTGCCATTGGATCAGCTTTTTCTTATTGCCCACGATCTCCTTGGCACTAAGCCTGCCGTCCGCAGTTAGCGGGACAAAAGAAAGGTGCATATGGGGCGTTTTCTCGTCCATATGCACCACGGCGGATATGATATTGGCTTTATTCTGATATTGCTCAAAGAATCGCAGGGCCTCCTCAAAGTAGGCTCGGACCTCTGCCCGTTTTTTACCTTTGAAAAACTCCGGGCTGGCCGTAAACAGCACCTCCACCACCCGTACACTGTCTTTTCGGGTGCGGCAGCCAGCGGCGGCAATCTGTTTTTCTGCCTCTGCACGGTATCTCTGCACCGGCTTCACCAGATGAAAATTGTACTTGCTTCTGCTGGTGTCCACATCGGGGTTGCTGGCGTACTTTTCCTTGGTGCGCTCATTGTGGGCCTCAATGTTTCCGATTTCCGGTCCCTTGTACTTGGCAAACCGCATAATCCCATATTGTGCCTGATCCACGTTTGATCCCTCCTGTTTGATAGGCAAATTGCTGTAAAAGAGTAAACAGCGGTCAATCACTGCGTACGTGCGTACATGGTCAGCGTATCCACTCCTCCGGCACATCTTCCGGTACGCACGTACGCAGCGGATCACCGGAAAACACCGACATATTGTTTCTCACCAATACCTCAATGCCCAGGAATCCGCGCACCCGCCGACCGGCGGCATTGGTCACATTGTTGCAGTATTCCAGATGGTAACGGCTCTGGTTGGCGATAAGAGCATCGCTGAAGCTGCGGGGTTTCAGAGAAAGCAGACTGTTTTCGGTGCAGAAAATCTGATATGCCTCGTACAGCTCCTTGGAGCTGGCGGAAGCATCGGCTTTCAGCCGGATATATCCGTCCGAATCCAGAAAATCGAACACATTGTTGTTACCCCGTTTGACGGCCTCCCGGTTTTCTCTGGTGCGCTCACTTTCGGTAAACTTGAAGTTGTTGGCCACCAGCCGCCGCAATCCCTCAAAGGCCCAGAGCAGGATGCCCTCCACCTCGCCCTTCATCTTCTCAGCCAGGTCAGGGTCGTCCACACGGTTAGCGGGCTTGTCCTTTGTGGTCAGCACCAACTGGCGGCGGTAAAATCCGTCACTCCGGTCAAACAGCGCCTGCAAATCCCCGTTGGAGAAGGCCAGCAGCCGGGCGCACATCCAGCCCTGATAGCTCTGCTTGCCCTTACGCTCCAAATCCATTTTGCCTTGGGCGGTGACAATGGACTTTACATAGTTGGTCTGGCGCAGGGCCTCCATCCGCATATCGTCGTCCACGCACAGGAGAATATGCTCCAGATCCGCACGGGCAAATCGGTTCTCCGATACCTTTCCTATGCTGCCGTCCTTCATATTCACACCGAACAAATGCCCCAGCACGGCTCCTATCTGGCTCTTACCCTCACCGCCGTTACCCTTAATCACCATCATCCGCTGCCCCTTATTGCTGGGAATCAGGCAATAGCCGATATACTCCTGCAAGGTGGGAATGTCCTCTGGGTGAAGCAGGCCGTCCAGAAATTGCAGCCAGAGGACGGGCTTTGGAGCGTTGGAATGGTAGACCACTGGGAACCGATTGCGGACAATCTTAGGTTTGCCTTCCTCAAAGGTGCCATCCAGAAACAAGGTGCCGTTCGCCAGATGAATCCGATCCGGCTCCGGTGAAAAATCCTCTACCAGCGCCGCCAGCTTCATCAGCTCCACAATGTTGCTGATTTTGCGGGGGATGTTGCTGACGGCGCAGCACTTCAATTCCTCAAAAATCTCGCACCGCAGGGGGAGTTCATCGGTGACACGACCTTCTGGTGTGAAAAAAGCCCCGTTTGTGAAGATAATCTTGTGCGTTTTCAAGAACTCCTCACAAAACAGGGCTTCGTTGATGCTTTTTCCATCAAACCAGACGGGCATCCCGTCAGGCTGCTGTTTATTCCTCATGGGTCTATCCCTCCTTAAAAATGTGGTAGGTCTCTGCCTGTCTGCCTGAATATACGGAGAAAAAGGCTATAGACCTAAAAAACAGGCGAAAGTGCAGGAAATAAAAAAATCCGCCCTGCCATCTTGCAGAAATGCAAGACCACAGGGCGGTGCAGAATAGAAAATTGTTTGATCTTTCCAGTGTTCTCCGATGCAGTGGAGACAAGCTGGTTAGGAGAGGAGGAGTGTTTATGGAACCAGTTTTTCTGCCGGGAGACCTGCGGACCCGAATCGTGGATTTGATGAAATACCACAAGATTTCTCAGGCGGATCTGGCCGTGAAAATCGGCATAACTGAGAGTACCTTAAACCGTTTTCTGACCGGAAAGGTGGAAAAGCTGGGCCATGAGCAAGTCCTCCGTCTGGCTCGGACCTTTCAGGTATCCACCGACTTTCTTCTAGGACTGACGGAGATCCCAGACCGCAAAAACTATGAGATTTCTGAACTGGGATTGTCCGTGGAGGCGGCTAAAAATCTGTATCTGGGCAAGGTGCAGCCGGATGTGGTCAATCGGCTTTTGGAAAGCCCCCGCTTTGCGGAAGTGACTTACTTGATCGGCCAATATCTGGACGATACGCTGGCAGAGGGATATGCGCTTCAAAACCAGATGATGGCCACCCTCCGCTCCATGCTGATGGGGGCTGTGCGGACCGATGCCGTTGTGCAGGCTGCCAGAGAGGTAAACCGCCTAAAAGTGCCGCCCTATCAGGCCGACTTGACCACCATTCAAAACCAGTTTATAGCGGCGGTGCGGGAAGTCAAGCAAGAGGTGGGAAACGATCTGGATGCCGCCAAGAACCTCTCCAAAGCCGTCACCCAGAAGATGTTTACGGAGCTGACCAAGGGCCAGGATATGCAAAGCCCATCCATCACACCGGAGCAGATTGCACAGGCGGTGACAAGCAGCGTGTCTGGTATGGATGGCGTCAATCTGGAGGCCCTGAATCAGTTCGGGCAGGCCATCCAGACATTCTTGGAAAGCACCTTAGCACCGCCAGCGTCACAGATAGATGAAGAACCGGACCAATGAGCAGCTGTGCGCCCTGGCTCAAAAGGGGGACGCTGGGGCCCGCAGTCTGCTGCTGGAACAAAACATGGGGTTTCTCCGCAAGACCGCCGGAGAACTGTACCGAAGCATGAACCTTGCCCAAAGTGATCTCTGTGTGGACTGCGAAGATTTGGTCCAGGAGGGCAGCATTGGCCTGTTGAGCGCCGCTGCGGGGTTTGATGCTGCACGGGGCATAAAGTTTCTGACCTATGCGGCCCCTGCCATCCGCAACGCTATGACCGATTTCATCCGGGCGGAATTTTCTCAGTTTGAGCAAAAAGTGGTGCATGGTGAAAACGAACTGGGCATTCAGCTCATCCGTCTGGAAGATGTGCGGAGCGAGGAAGAACAGGCCCAGCGCATCGATGCTATCTCCCATCCGCTGGCACGTTCTCCAGAAGAAATTTACATCAAGCATGAGGAACTTTCCGAGCTGTATCAGGCCCTTGGGATGCTGTCTGCCAGAGAGCAGACTTATCTTCTGTATCGTTTTGGGTTTACAGATGATACAGCCCATCCCTTACTTGGGACGGCGCTGCACTTTCATCTTACCGAGAGCCGGGCAAAGCGCACCGAGGAACAGGCGCTGGACAATCTATGGCTGGAGCTGCCCTGGTGGTTTTAGTGCGTTTCGCTGCGGCGGGACGGGGGTTGATATACCTCTGCTTCCTTTTCCGGCCAGTCGGATTTTGCCCTATGAGCAAATCCTGATTTCGTCCGTGACCGTACAAAATCCGCCTGTCCTACTACCGCCGAGAAGTGTCTGCCCGCTGCCTATCTGCCCAAGTTGCAGATGCCGCAGTCAGCCCCTTCCCGGCGTCAGCCGGAAGCAAAGGTATAACACACTAGACTTTCCGAGGGAAAGTCGTGTGCCAACAGGGGTGCTACTCGCCCCTATTGGAAACCCAGAGCCAAAGGGGCTATGCCCCTCTGGACACCCCGCCTGTCCATGCAGTGGCTATCCATCCTGCTTCCGCACGCTGGATACGCTCCTACCCGAACAGGTAAAACAGGCACAGAGATTTGCCCAGATGGCGGGCAGATTTCTGTGCCTGTTTTTGTTCAGCGGCGGCTGGGCAAAGCATACGCGGAAGCCTTGCAGAACCATCGGTCTTGGTTGGAGATTTTCGTATTGGAGTGCGAAAACCGATTGTCCCAAGTCCCTATATCTGGTATAATAAAACAGTCGAATTCTCTGATGGAGGTACTCCTCATGGTCATCTCGTATAACAAACTCTGGAAACTGCTCATTGACCGGAAGATGAGTAAGGCAGACTTACGTCGAGCAGCGGGAATCGCCCCCAACACCATGACAAAACTGAATCGCGACGAAGAAGTGACTCTGGAGACGCTTGGGAAAATCTGTGGTGTCTTAAATGTCAATGTGGGAGATATTGTGGATATTTTTCCTGATGTCCCATAACGAGATAGAAAGAGAGGCAAATTTGTGACACAATTTGAAGTTGTAATTTTGATAAGGAAAAGGGTTAAGAGTGGGCTATGAAGAAAAACAATATTACACTATGTTTAGCTGTGGGTTTTTTTGTTTTAGCAGCATCGCTGATTATTTTTAAAATGAGCAAGCAGGCGCTCATAGCCATATCGATTTCTTCATTCATTTATACTCTTGCACAAACAATTCGAAACAATGTGGATTTAAAAAATGAGGAACACAAACTACAACTTGATGCATTTAATTCTATTGGGTCGCTCAACCTCAACCAATCTCAGCTCATGATGCTAAAAAGATATGCTCCTTGGTTTTTTTCTACTAAGAATGAAAAAAGAATACATTGGGCTGCAACGGCACTTGAATGTATGGCTTTTGCAATATTATTTGTTGGTTTGGCCATTCCAATTTCATTTTTATATAATGAAACGATTAGTGACATAGCAACTGTTCTGTCATTTGGATTTTTGTTCCTAAGTATGTGGCAGGTAGAGAAAAATGCGGAACGTAAAACACAATGGGAAGATATTCAGTTGATGGCTATGCTCAGTCAACAACAACCACAGCAGAATTCGGAGGACAAAGACCATGCCAACACTTGAATGGATTGGAAAAGATAAGGTGGTCAATCACCACCAGGAGGTGCCTTACCGGGTGCTGGAGCGCCAGTACAGCTATGACGAAGCCGGACAGCACGCCGAGGATAATAGCAGCGAAAACATGATTATCCACGGTGACAATCTTGAGGCACTGAAAGCCCTGCTGCCCCGGTACGAGGGTAAGGTGAAGTGCATCTACATTGATCCTCCCTACAACACCGGCAACGAGGGTTGGGTTTATAACGATAATGTCAATGATCCCAAGATCAAAAAGTGGCTGGGCGAAGTGGTTGGCAAAGAGGGCGAAGACCTTTCTCGGCATGATAAGTGGCTGTGCATGATGTACCCCCGCTTGAAGCTGTTGCAACGATTATTAAGAGATGATGGTGCAATTTTTATTAGTATAGATGATACAGAACAGTCAAATCTTCGCTTGATTTGCGATGAAATCTTTGGCACGGGAAATTTTATATCAGACGTAATTTGGCAACATAGTGTTCAGGCAAATGGCTATGGCGGAAAATTTGTTTCGCAGTTTAATCATACCCTCGTTTATTCTAAATCTTCACAGTTCGTTCTTGGAAATTTGCCAAGGTCAGATGCTGATAATAAATTATATAAAAATCCTGATAATGACCCTCGCGGGCCATGGAGAGCGGGCTATTGTGTCAACGGACTATATCGCCCAAATTTAAAGTATGAGATTCAAACACCTCATGGGAATATTATTTCGCCCCCTGAAAAAGGTTGGAGATGGAGTAGAGAAACCATGCAGGCTAAACTAGATAGTGGGGAAATCATTTTTAATGTGGATGAAACAGCAATTATTCACAAATTATATTTATCTGATTTAAATGGTAAAGTCCCTGAAAACATCTGGGCAGGTGGCATAGCGGGAACTACTCGTCAGGCAACCGCCGAATTAAAAGTAATATTCGATGGCAAGGCCCCTTTTGACACGCCAAAACCAACTTGCTTGATTGAGCGCATCATCCAAATCGCGTCCGATCCTGATTCCATCATTCTCGACTCCTTTGCCGGTTCCGGCACCACTGCCCATGCGGTTCTGAACATGAACAAGGCCGACGGCGGCAATCGCAAATTCATCTTAGTTGAAATGATGGACTACGCCGACAGCATTACCGCCGAGCGTGTCAAACGGGTAATTGACGGCTATGGAGAGGGCAAAAAAGCTGTGGAAGGCACCGGCGGCAATTTCAGCTACTATGAGTTGGGGCCTGTGCTTCTGCTGCCGGACGGCAACCTCAACGAAGAAGTAGGCCCACAGAAAATCCGGGAATACGTCTACTATATGGAGACTAAAGAGTCCCTGCCCGCCGAACAGTCCGAGGACGAGCCCTACTTCATGGGCCTATGCCGCAACACCGCCTATTACTTCTACTATGAGCGGGAACGTGTCACTACGCTGGACCATGCCTTTTTGTCTACCATCCAGACCAAAGCCGAGGGCTACACCATCTATGCCGACCTGTGCGCCATCCCGCAGGAGACCCTGCGCAAGCATAACATCACCTTTAAGAAAATCCCCCGGGACATTGCCCGGCTGTAAAGGAGCGTGAAGAAATGGAACTGAAATCTTATCAAAAAGAAGTCATTGCCGATCTTGCACGCTACCTGGAGCTGGTGGTGGAGCTACAAAGCCCGGCAAAGGCGTATCAGGCCCTCTGGAACGAAAAGAATGTTCTGGTGGGCTTCGGCGGTATGCCGAATTATGTGAATGTACTTCCCGGTGTGCCCCATGTGTGTGCCAAGGTGCCCACCGGCGGCGGCAAGACCTATATCGCCGCCAGTTCTCTGCGGACGATTTTTGACGCCATGCCCCAGCGCCGGGCCAAGGCCGTTGTATGGCTGGTGCCCTCTGAGGCCATTCTGACCCAGACCCGTAAGGCGCTGGAAAATCCAGACCATCCCTACCGCCAGCGGCTGGATGTGGATTTTGGCGGGCGGGTGCAGGTGTACTCCAAGGAACAGGCCCTCATGGGGCAGAACTTCACCCCCTCTTCGGTGACAGAACAGCTTTCTTTGTTTGTGCTCAGCTATGATTCCTTCCGAACCAGCAAAAAGGAAGGGCGCAAAGCCTATCAGGAGAATGGTTATCTGGCCGAGTTTGCCAAGTGGATGGATGATCCGTCGGTTTTACTGGCCGACACTGATGAGACGGCACTGATCCAGGTGATCCGCTATCTGAATCCGGTGGTCATCGTGGACGAAAGTCACCATGCCACTTCGGATTTGAGTGTGGAAATGCTGCAAAATTTCAATCCCAGCTTTGTGTTTGACTTGACTGCCACACCCAAGAAGAAAAGCAATATCATCTCTTTTGTAGACGCTGCACGGCTGAAAAAGGCCAACATGGTCAAACTGCCGGTCATTGTGTATAACCGAAAATCCCAGGCCGATGTGTATGGAGATGCTATCGCCATTCGTGCCAAGCTGGAGGCACAGGCCAAACGGGATCAGGAAACCAGCGGGCGCTATATCCGTCCCATCGTTCTGTTCCAAGCCCAGCCCCGCAACAATGCGGACAGCACTACATATGAAAAAATCAAGAAAACGCTGGTGGACGGCGGTATTCCTGAAAAGGAAATTGCCATCAAAACCGGCGATAAGGACGAGCTGAAAAATGTGGACTTGTTGTCCCCAGACTGCCCCATCCGGTACATCATCACCGTGAATGCCCTGAAAGAGGGCTGGGACTGCCCCTTCGCCTATGTGTTGGCCACGGTGGCAAACCGTACTTCTACTGTGGATGTAGAGCAGATTTTGGGGCGTGTGCTTCGGCTGCCCTACACGCAGAAAAACAGCAGTGAAGTGCTGAATCTCTCCTATGTCATCACATCCTCCGCAGACTTCCACCAGACACTGGAGAAGGTGGTGGCCGGGCTGAACAGCGCCGGTTTCAGCAGCCACGACTACCGGGCACAGGATGTGGATGTTCCCGTTATGGCACCTCCCACCGCAGAGACAGAGCAGCTTCCCATTGTAACCCCTCCCGCTGACGAACCGGATCTGCCGGAGGTAGACGGCTCTGATTTGAAGGCACGTTTTGAAGCGGCCACACAGGAGGCAGAGCAATCCGTGCAGGATGGAACCATGCAGTCCGACCCCATGCTGTCACAGGCTCTGCAACAGAACAAAACCTATGAGGACGAGATCAACCAGGCCGACAATACCGCTTTGAGCCAGGCTCCATCGGAGGTGCGCGACAAAATGAATCAGTTCCGAATGAATGAGGAATTTGCAGACGAAGCCGCTGCCTTGCACTTCCCACAATTTATGCTGGAGACTGGCCCCAGCTTGTTTTCGGAAGCCCACGAAACCCTGGAACTGGAGCACTTGGAGGGTGGCTTCTCTCTGCGGGACAAAGACGCTCATGTGGATTTTACCACCGTCAACGCTGAGATGGCGCGGGTGGATGTAGACGACAGCAAAGACAGCACCGCGAAGGCGTGGCGGCTGTCTGGCGGCGACAGCACCTTTTTCCGAGAGTGGTTCAACACCCAGCCCTCGGAAAAGCGGCTTTCTGTGTGTAAGAGCATTATCAAGCAAAAGCTGTCCAAGATGAACTGCGTTAACGACCGGGAACTGGATGAGTACATCGACCGAGTGATCGGCACCATGAGCGAAGATCAGCTCTCCGAGCTGGAGCAGTCACCGTATCCCTACGTTGTGAAGATTCAGGGAAAAGTAAAGGAATTGATTGCCCAGCATCGCTCCGGCGTCTTTGATACCTGGCTGGAGCAGGACAAGATTTCCTGCCTGCCGAACTATGCGCTGCCAGCGGTAATCTCTCCAACGGCATTTACTTCGATGGTGCCCAAATCACTCTATACCGCCGAAGAAGATATGAACGAGTACGAGTTCAAGGTAGTATGGGCACTGTCAGCGTTGGGCAACGTCAAGTGGTGGCACCGGAATATCTCCAGACTGGGCTTCCAGATTAACGGGCCTGTTCACGCTTACCCGGACATCATCGTGATGCTCCACAGTGGAAAGGTACTGATGGTGGAGACCAAGGGAGATCACCTGGATAATGATGAATCTAAGGAGAAGGCCAAAATCGGTGACCAGTGGGCAAAGCTGTCCGGAAAACAGTACAAGTATTACATGGTGTTTGAGACCAAGCAGCCCGACTATCCGGGAGCGTATTCTATGGAGCGGTTTATGGAGATTGTGAAGGGATTGTAAGTTCTAAAGCACGATAAATAAGGACACTATTTTCAACTATTTGAATATGAAAGTGCCTTTGAATGCGAGTATGCTCACAGATTTTTATTGGCTTAGCCATCGGGGCCCGATAACGTTCTCCTCACATGGAAAGGCGGTGCATAAGACTTGTTATGCACCGTCTTTTCCAAAATGTTCACCAATGCGCCACGTGTGCCAGTGAACTTCTCATTTTCGGGCTTTTCCATTTTCAAAGCAGAATTGGGGGTATCATTATGCAGGATTATCACTTTGAGCTTGAAGATACATTCTTGCCCTTCCACGATTTTCTCAACTATTGTAGAATATGCTTTATAAATATTATTCAAAGAGCAGATCAAGAACAACTGACAAAAGAAACTATAAATTTCAAAACTGCCGCTGACGCATCCGCTTATGCGAAAATCTGCGAAGAGCAAGGCGACATCAAGGAAGAATGGCTAATCCAACACGGCTACAAGGAAACACTATATAAAGTTTATTACAAGCATCTATTCTTTTCCCTGCTTGTAGATTTCTCCAACTATTACAACACCTCCATAGATCTGGCCTATCACGGTAATATCAACGTCGCATGGGCACTGCTGCGGAAGCCGTTTCAGGAAACCTTGGCCTATATAGAGTGGTTGTATGTAGACAGAAATGAACTAC
>NZ_NFIQ01000084.1 GCF_002159455.1 Flavonifractor sp. An306 | reverse complement strand
ATCAAGCAGAGCGGAGGCGGTTCTATCCGCAAGGTCAAGACCGACAAGGCCGATGCCATGAAGATTGCCAAGTACGGCCTTGACAACTGGGTGGATCTGCGGGAATATATCATAGTCAGCACCAAAAACAGTGCGGTCAGTCTCGCTTTCATGTTACTGCCCCTTTCAATTATTCAGAGAAGAGTTCCGGGTAAAACCCGCGTGCCAGGGATTCGATTGCGTCGATAGTTTCGTAGTTACCGCCATAGAAATCCACATAGTCCAGCGAAACAAAACGGTCGTTTTTAATGGCACTGACCTCACTTAGGGAAGGATTGTTCCGAAGCGCATCGATTTTTTCCTGTGCAGGGGTATCCGTCCGATTAATGATTACCAAAACATCTGGGTTAAGCGCGATTAAATTTTCAATGCTCTGCTTGCCGAATGCCTCATCAAGGCAGATCCCGCCAGCTCTTTCAATCAGGTCAAAAGTAAAATCGGTATCTTTACGCCCAAAAAACTCATTTTCGTACACATGCTGGACAGTAAGAACCGTTACTTTCTCGCTTTCATCCAGTTCGGATATCTTGCTGGCAATAGCCTGTTCACGCGCCTGCATATCAGAGATCATTGCCTGTGCTGTTTCTTTGATCCCGAAGATTTCCCCTAACTTTTCAATATCATTATAAAGACGATCTACCGTGCGCTTACCATCCACACCAGTTGCAGCATTATCCACAATGTATGTAGCGATTCCACGCTCATTCCAATCCTGCACACTGCCGAGGGTATCCTCAGTGAACGTGCTGCCCCACCCGATAATCAGATCCGGCTTTGCAGCCAGAACCACTTCCTTGGAGGGGCTGTCATTGTCTGCAATGAACGGCAGAGCCTTAAACTCCTCCCGGTACTTCTCGTTAACATCGCCCACACTTTTGCAGGCTCCAACAATCCGGTCTCCCAACCCAAGCGCCAGCAGAAGTTGAATTGCCTGAGGCTGATTACACACAATCCGCTCAGGTGCTTTCTCGAAAGTTTCATCATAAAGTGTGCCATTTTCATCGTAGACCTGTACAGTGACGGGATAATTCCCCTCTGCCGGCGGCTCGGTCTCCACAGGTGTGGAGGTATTGGGCGGGAGAGAGGTCTGGGCCGATGGTGCATCGCAAGATGCCAAGCTAACAATCATTACGAGAGCCATTAACAGAGATATCCATTTGCTTTGTTTCATAGGTGTTCCTTCCTTTCCTGTTCAGATATGATTACCCTATGTCTACCGCAAACTGCGGCTGACAACACTCTGCTCCGTATTTTTTGAGAAATTCTTGGAGGCAGATGCAAAAAGGCTCTGCCCCCTCTGAACAGGTGGCAGAGCCTTTGTTAGCAATAGCAGTATATGGCAATCTGCATCCATCCCATCTCTCAGAGGTACGGAAACGGCAAAAGGATTATGTGCAATATCCCGACTTGACCCATCCGCCATATTTTCATGGCGATACCTAATCCAGCGCCTTCCCAGGGCAACGCTTTGCCCCAGTGGCTTGCTTGCTGTTTCGTTGGTCACACGGTTGCTGAGTACAGTTCCGGATTCTCACCGGAGAGCGAAATGATAGAGCTCTTCGCGCTAAAAGGCGCGATGTTCCTGCACACAACCCTTGTTTTATTGTATTGTATAGATCCTTTCACTAGGATCATTAAAACATAGCTTGGTGTAATTGTAGCACTGGTATCCAGACTCTGTAAAGCCTGGACTTTTCAAAAAGACCTCTTTCTTTTCTGATTAGCCTATGGTATGATATAATCACATATACTTCCAGCAAGTGGCCAGATTCTGTCTGGTAAGAGGGAATCGGGTGTAAATCCCGAGCGATCCGGTCACTGTAAGTGGGGAGTGCGCTGCAGATTGCCATTGCATAGTTCATATGTGAGAAGGCGCAGTGCGTGACGAGCCACAAGCCAGGAAACCTGCTTGCTGAATTTGTGGGGACGCTTCCGGTCAGAGCCGATCCACAGGTTTCCGACCCTGCCGGTTCGCCTGTTTTCAGTCGGCTCTGCGTCAAAAGATGCAGTGCCGGCTGTTTTGTTTTTCCGGGTAGAGAGGATGAATACGAATGCACCAGTCCTTTTTTGAAGATCTGATGACCGCAATGTATCCTTCCGGCCTGCTGCACACGTTTGGTGTTAATGGAAAGATTTCTGGTAGTGTGGGCGCAGTAGGAGAGATGCAGGATGTGCTCCCGATCATCCACAGCCCACGCGGCTGTGGATTCCACTACCGTTACTCTGCCCGGCGGCGGCACCAGCCTTTTTACAATGTGCTGACCTCCAATCTGGAGGAGCAGGATATTATCTGCGGCGGAGAGAACAAACTGCGCCAAGCGATCCGGGATGCCTGGCGCCGCTACCGGCCCAGTCTGATTATGGTAATCCCATCTCCGATCAGCGATATCCTCAACGAAGAGATACGTTCCGTTTGTGATGAACTGCGGCTGGAGGGAATTCCGGTGGTTGGGGTCCAGTCTGAGCTTTTCTCGCATCGGGACAAAAACTATACCCGAAATCGGATCAGAGCGCTGGCCCGCCAGACCATCACGGGTGATAATCGGTTAGAGATGGAGTTGAAGGGCTGCGGCTTCACCGAGGCGCTCTACGCATTGGTGGAACAGGTGATGGAACCATCCGCTATAATCCCCCACAGTGTCAACATAGAGACGGTGGGTTGGGGAAGCGAGGGGAAAGTCGCCCTGCGGGAAATTGAGACTCTTTTGGGCCGCTGCGGCATTCAAGTAAACACGTGGATTCCCAGCGCTTCGCTCTCTTCCTTGGTACATGCTCCGGCTGCGGAGTTAAATCTGGTCAAGCGGATTCGCTG
The DNA here is from genome assembly GCF_002159455.1 of Flavonifractor sp. An306. Taxonomy (GTDB): domain Bacteria; phylum Bacillota; class Clostridia; order Oscillospirales; family Oscillospiraceae; genus Flavonifractor. The sequence continues at coordinate 10,377 of NZ_NFIQ01000084.1, read as the reverse complement.
GGCCAGGCGCATGCAGGAGAAATTTGGAACTGGATACCTGCATCTTGGAGATGCAGGCCGTTACACCGGCTTGAATGGAATCTGCACTTTTTATCGAGATATTGGGCAGGCCCTTCACATGGAAACAGCGGTGGAACCCGTTGTTTTGGGGGCAAGAGCCCAGGCTGTGGAGGAGACGGCGGAGGCCCGCCGCCGCCTGGGACAGGCCCGTACAGTTCTTGTCAGCCGCAGTATTCAGCAGGCACCCTTTGAACTCAAATCCTATGTCCAAGACTATGGCCTTACAGTTTCCCACCTCTGTGTCATCCTCACGCCGGAGAGCCGAAAAAACTTGAATCTCACTCCCGAATTAGAGAGTAGCCTGTTGGCTCGGATCAAGGAGGCAGCTGTCCTTTATAGTCCACAGACGGAGACTATTATAAACCCGGATGAGGCGGTACTGCGGGCAATTTTTTCAGAGGCTGACGCAGTAGTAGGAACTAGTGACTTTACCCTGGAGGGAATGGGGGCACCACTGATCCCCGCGATCAATGAGACTACTTCGCTCTCCTTTGCCTCCTATGTCCGCACAGTACAAAGGATGTGCCGCCGTATGGAGCATGCCACGGAACGTAGCAGTTTGCTGCTGGGAAAGATGTCTTTCCAAAGCCGCTATTACCCACTATACTGCGATAAGCCCAATCTGGCTGCTAAAGAGATGTGGTCCAGGATGTGGCTCAATCGAAAGGAGGCTTCTGAATGAAACCCGCCAGTGGATGCAGACTATTTGGTGCTTATCAGGCTCTTGGCGGAATTCAGGATGGCATCGTCTTGCTTCACTCTGTAGTGGGCTGCAATTTTGGCTCCATGTCTCTCCACCTTGCCCAGGATATGCGTGACATTATGATGTGTTGGGCGACGTGGTCTGCGGTGGATTCAGTATGCCATTGAGAGAACAGGTCGCTGAGGAAGTATACCTTGTTACCACAAGTGATTTTATGTCGCTTTACGCCGCCAATAATATATGCCGAGGTATCCGCAAGTATGCCCAGAGCAGCGGGGTCCGACTGGCCGGAGTGATCCAAAATGGCCGTAGCATCGTAGATAATGACAATCTCCTTTGGGCGTTCGCCGCAGAGCTGGGAACCAAGGTGGTAGGGAAGATTCCTATGAGTTCATTGATTGGGCAGGCAGAGCTGGAACGCCGGACCGTCACAGAATACGCACCAGAGAGCGAACCCGCCCAAGCGTTTTTCACACTGGCTTCCGTTCTGTTGGAGCACAGTGGGGGCTGTATCCCAATGCCAATGACAGATGACCAACTGGAAATACTGTGTCAGAAGGCGGTTCTGCTATGATGCTAACGGAACACCCCTGTTTCTCGGCCCATGCCCACTTCCGTTATGGCCGGATTCATCTGCCGGTAGCCCCGAAATGTAATATCCGGTGTGGTTACTGTGACCGCCGCTTTGACTGTGCCAATGAGTCCAGGCCCGGTGTCACCTCCGCTGTTGTCTCACCCGAGGAGGCTTTGGTTCGTGTGGAGCGTGCCCTGTGCCAGGATAACCGATTGCGGGTAGTGGGCATTGCAGGGCCGGGTGAACCCTTGGCCAATTCCGCTACATGGGAAACCCTTCGCCTGGTTCGCCAGCATTTCCCCAATCTTCTCCTGTGCCTGAGCACAAACGGCCTGACCTTGGCCGACCATCTGCCGGAGTTGCTGGACTGCGGAATCTCTTCCCTGACAATAACGGTCAACAGTCTGTCTGTTAATTCGGCAAAGCACATCTATCAGGCGGTGGCTGGCAGCACGGAGATTGATGCGATATCGACTTTCCTCGCTACCCAGCAAGAGGGCGTTGCGAAAGCTGTAGCAGCGGGAGTCGCGGTGAAGATCAATACAGTTGTTATTCCAGGTGTCAATACTGACGAGATTGAGGAAATTGCACGGTGGGGGGGCCGGGTGGGAGTATCCATTATGAATCTGATGCCCCTTATTCCACAGGCTGCATTTCATGGAATTGCTCCGCCTAGTAGAGCCTTGCTTTGTGACTTGCGGTCCAGAGCCGGGGCTTATGTTTCTCAGTTTGCCCATTGCAAGCAGTGCAGGGCTGATGCAACAGGGGTTCCTGGATGAAGAAGTCATCCACTACCGCTGAGGGCCAGTCTATGCTTCCTGTGTCAGGCAGCTATAGGCGATTTTTATGGCTGTTTATATATTGAAAAGAGACAATCGCGGACATATATGGAATTTACAATTGAATATGTCCAGATATACTTATCATATCTTTGTTTGGAAGATATAGGAGCAGTATCACGAGCAGCGGTTTGGGGCAAAATCATTCCGCTGCAAGGTAGATACTGCTCCTACTCTTTGTAATATCGGTTTTGAGTGAAAGGGCGGGGCTCAAGATTACTCTAGAGTACCGCCAAAAAATTAGTAAACCAGTTTGAGGTTTAAATAGAAAAATAACAATATTATATTTGTTTTATTAAAACCTTCCTTGACATATGGCGGATTTTATCTATAATAATGGCTAAAGTGAATACATTGCTCCGACTTTTGTGGCACCGGCGCGTTCCTCTTTAGAAGACACGCCGAGATGTTCCGCTGAACAAGGGAATTGGGTGAAACTCCCAAACACGTTTCCGGGAACCGGATGTAGTCTCGGATTCTGTAGCTGTGAGCATAGAGTGTCTGTTTTTTCTGCGAAAGCAGGTCACTGGCGGGCTGTAATGGCCTGACCGGGAAGGCAAAACAGATGCGCGGATGCGGTTGTCCGCATCGGGATATGCGAGTCAGAAGACCTACAAAATAACGGGTGTTATTTCTTTGCGAAACAACACCCGTTCTGTCTGGAAAAGCGGTAGCATTTGCTGCCGCTTTTTATTTTTGAATCAAATGGGAGCCTGATCGGGATACAGACGCTCTTGCTCCCGCAAGTTGGTCAGGAACAGCTGACAGAGGAAATTCTCCAGTTTATCCATGAGGCTAACTTCGTGAAGCAGAGGCAAATCACAGCGATAGTGCTGTTGAATCTGGCGCAGGAGCTGCTCTCCCCAATCTCCGGCCTCCAGCTCAGTCAGCATTCCGGCGCGGCGCTGATCTTCTAAATGCACATAGAGCACCACGGCTCCAACCAGGAATGCGTCCTGATCCAGTTTTTTTATGGTTTTGGCAATTGCGGTATCCTGTCCCTGCCACTGAGTCAGGCAATGAGCAGACAGCGTGTCCGCAGTGATCCCAAAGCGATGCAATCTCCTGAGCACAGTATGCTGCTCCTGAGCACAAAAGCCGGTTTGTCGGAACAGTGCCTCCGTGACGGCCTCCCGGACGGCCAGCGCCGCCAGTTCTCCAAATTTGAAATGCTTACCTGCGTTCAGCAGCATTCCTTCCCGGCCGGTTCCGCAAATAATGACCATGCCGTCTGTCCCGGTTCCGGTGGCAAGTTCTCGTGATACGCTGCTTCCCTGCATCAGATCCCGCAGGACGGCGGTTTTGGCCTCGGTGGCTGTGAGCATCAGTTCTGCCATGGCGCCGGGGGCAAGGGGCCGATCTGTGATCAGAAAGATATTGATAGTTCCGGGTGGCACAGGGGTGGGCGCGCCGTCTGTCTCTGTCAGAAACGCCGGATCACCGGCGCAGAGAGCGTTGACGTCGGCGCCGCCGGATACTGCGGCTGTGATTTGCAGATCCTCCCAACGTTTGGTGATGACCACCATGTTGTCCAGATTTGCCGCCGTATCCAAGCCGGTGGTGTGATCCGGATCCAGTCCCAGACGTCTGGCCGCGGCACGCTGGTGTTCCCACAGATTGTTTCCCTGCATAGGCTGACAGACACCGGCCATGCCGCAATCACAGTAATTGAAGGCGGCGGTCAGATCGTCCCGCATGCCGCCGCCGCTGGCCCCTGTGGACAGTACCATGCGGGGGCCGGAAAACTGAAATACGGCGGCCTGTTCCGTGCAGGTCAGGCGGTCGCCGTTGCACAGTTTAAAAATACGTTCCATACATCATCCTCCGAGATGTTCTGAGTGGATTATAGCAGATAACGAAAAGCAGGAAAAGAAGAAAGGAACTGTTGGAAATGAAAATGCTAAAAGCGCTTCCGTTTGCGTTGGCCGTGCTGCTTCTGATGGCCCTGGCCGGGTGTGCCCCGGCGGAAAACGTGGATGCGAATACCACGCCGCAGCAAACACAACGCGTATCGGCCGACCGTCCGGAAACCGATCGCAGCGGCAATCCCATTACCTTGCCGGATCGGGTGGACAGTATCATCTCCATGGCCCCCTCTGCTACCCAGACGCTTCTGGACCTTGGCATGAAGGACAAGCTTATCGCCGTGGACACCTATTCCGCCATGTACTTTGGCCTGGAGGATCTGCCCACCTTTGACATGATGGAGCCGGACACGGAGCAAATGGCCGTCCTTGGCGCAGATCTGATCTTCACCACCGGGATGAGCGCCACCTCCGGCGCGGATCCCTTTAAACCCCTGCGAGATATCGGCGTCTGTGTGGCGGACATTCCATCTGCCTCCAGTATCGACACTATGTTGGAGGATACCCGGTTCATTGCCGCTTGTGTGGGCGCACAAGAAACATGTGAGGAGCTGATTGCACAGTTTCAGAAGGAACTGGATCAGTTGTCTGACATCGGCGCAAGCATCCAGGACAAAAAGCGTGTGGTGGTGGAAATTGCCTGTGCGCCCGATATCTACACTGCCGGCAGCGGCACCTTTATGAATGAGATGTTGGCGATGATTGGTGCGGAGAATATTTTTGGTGACCAGGAAGGCTACCTTGCTGTGACAGAGGAAGCGGTTATTACCCTGAACCCCGATGTGATTTTGACCATGGTGGACTATGTAGAGGATCCCGTGGCGGAGATTATGGGGCGGACCGGCTGGGAGCACGTTGCCGCTGTGGTCAATGGGGACGTGTATCTGGTCAATACCAACGCGGTATCCCTGCCCAATCTCCACGTTATTGACGGTATAAAACAGATGGCCAAAATGATCTATCCCGACGCATATGCCGGGATCGAAGATCCCTTTGCCTCAGGAGAGGCGGCATGAAGCGGACGGTCAAAGTCCTCCTTGCCGTCGCCATAACGCTGCTCATTTTGGTGGGCAGCATCGCCGTCGGTTCCGTGAATCTCACCCCTGGGCAGGTGGCGGAGATTTTAATGGCCAAGCTGTCCGGCAAGGCTGGTACCATTGACCCCAACCTCAGCGCCATCGTATGGGGGATGCGCTTTCCGCGTGCGGTGCTGGCATTCCTGACCGGCGCGGCCCTGTCCGCCAGCGGCACAGTCATGCAGTCCATTTTGAAAAATCCGCTGGCGTCCTCTTACACACTGGGCGTCTCCTCCGGAGCCAGCCTTTGCGCGGCACTGGTGATGGTTACCGGCGTTACATTTCCGATTCTGGGGAGCCTGTTTACGCTCCCGGCGGCAGGCTTTGCCGGAGGATTGGCTACAGTGTTTCTGGCACTGGCCTTTGCCGCCCGGCTGGACGGCAAGATGGAGAATCAGACCGTTATTCTGGTGGGCATGGTGTTCTCCCTCTTTGTCAACGCCATCCTGACGCTGATCACCGCCCTGTCCCGGGAGCACCTGCAGCAGATGGTGTTCTGGCAGATGGGCGGCTTTACCGGGCGGGACTGGTCCCACGTGGCGGTAATGTGCCCGGTCCTGGTACTCTCCATGCTGATGCTGCAGCGATTCACCACTGAGATGGACATCATGAGCTTCGGTGAGGAGCAGGCCATGTCCATCGGCGTAGATCTTAAGAGAGTCAAGCTCCTTCTGATCGGAATGGCCGCCCTGCTCACCGGTACGGCGGTGTCGCTGGTAGGCGTCATCGGCTTTGTGGACCTGATCGCTCCCCACGTAGTGCGGAGGATCTTCGGTTCCGCCCATCGACTGGTGCTGCCGCTGTCCGCCCTGTTCGGCGGCTCCTTTCTCATGCTGGCCGAATTGGTTTCCCGAACGATCATGGCGCCGACCATCATCCCTGTAGGCGCTGTAACGGCGCTGGTAGGCGCACCTTTTTTTGCACTGGTGTTCTTCCGTGGCAGGAAGCTGAAATGAGGTGAACTGTCTCATGCTGCATCTGAAAAATATTTGTGCCGGATACGGAAATGGAGATGTTCTGCATAACATCACCTTTGATCTGCCGCTGGGACAGAACCTATGTATTCTGGGTCCTAACGGCTGTGGGAAAAGCACTCTGCTGCGGGCTATTGCCGGCCTTCTGGAAAGCCGCGGGGAACTGACACTGGATGGGAAACCGGTGGCCGATATGCGCCGGCCGGAGATCGCTTCCCATATGGCCATGATGAGCCAGATGAGTACGGTCTATTTTTCCTTCACCGTCTATGAAACGGTGATGATGGGCCGGTATCAGAAGCTGCGCCGCGGGCTTTTTGCGTCCCCCTCCAAAGAGGACAAGCGGTATGTGGAACAGTATCTGCAGGCCACAGGACTGGAGCCGCTGCGTGAGCGGCAGATCTCCGAACTGTCGGGCGGTCAGCTCCAGCGGGTTTTCCTGGCCCGGACACTGGCCCAGGAACCAGAGATCATTCTGCTGGACGAGCCCACCAACCACCTGGATTTGAAGCACCAGACAGAATTGGTGGCCTATCTGAAAAAATGGTCCCAGGAAAAAGGCCGGACAGTCATTGGTGTACTCCACGACATCAATCTCTCCCTGATGCTGTCTGATCAGCTCTTATTTCTGAAAAACGGTTCCGTGGCGGGGATGGGACCCGCCCATACGGTCTTGACGAAAGCATTTCTCCATGAGGTCTATGATATGGACGTAGCTTCATATATGCTGGACTCTCTCAAGCGTTGGGAGCAGGTCTCTTGACGTTTTAGACTCTTAGTGCTACGATACAGTCAGAATCGAATAGGAATCTTTGTGGTTTTCGATGCCTACCGATTGAGATATGCGGCGCGGAAACTGGACAAGGGAACCGGGTGTGAATCCTGGACGGTAACCGCCGCTGTAAGCGCTGAGACCATATCCGTTGGCGAAAGCCAGTCATTGGGGCAACCTGAGAAGGCAGGATGTGGCCGTAGGAGACTTCTCCATAAGCGTAAGTCAGAAGACCTACAAAGAATGGATCTGCTGCACTCATAGAGAAGGCAGGTTCGGTTTCAATACACAGAAAAACGGCTGTGGCAATCATACGGTTGCCGCAGCCGTTTTGTGATTTCCGGGAAATATCACAACACTATGATGTGTTCCAAGGATAGTTCTTGACAGTATTGCAGAAATCGGTTACAATGCAGATTGCGAGCAGGTCATATGCTTGACATATGCCAACTGACAAGCCGGTGAGAATCCGGCGCAGTCTTACCTCTACTGTATTTGGCTCCGGCCATAAGCCAGGATTGTCAGCCTGCTCCATGGTAATTGATCAAGGTGGTATCCATTGCCGATTTTTGCAGTCATGCCCAGTAATGGGGATGACTTGGGTTTTTGCACATTTTTTAAATGTGTAAAAACCTTGCTGCAGGGATCGGCAATGGATATCTGCTTTTAGCCGGCAGACGCCATTGTCTGCCGGCTTTTTGTATTTTTAGCTGGCAGCAGGTCCCAAAGTTTGAAGGGGGTGAAGACCGTCAGTAAACGAAGGCAAGCCCGTCCGGCTAAGCTTACGCCGCAAGAGGTGGAGCGGTATCGAAATATGATACAGCAATTGGCACAACAGAACCCTCCGGAATACATGGCCAGCGGTGATCAGGAGAAGGAACTGCGTGCGCATTACCAAGCGCTTACCTTGTCCAGCAGCCTTGGTATGGCGGTTTATTCCAGTTACTCCAACGGGGATTTGCTGGAGGTTCTGCGGGATACGGCCTCACGTATGGGACGAGCACCTACGCAGGGCGAGATCTTTTTCCTGTATCGCACCTATCTGAAAGCCGGGTTTGGTACGTGGCCGGCAGCACTGCGGGCAGCTGGAATGCGGCGATTACCGGCGCCTGACCTGATCATGCCGGACTGGGAGCAGGTCTTGTTGGAGGAACCGGAAATTTGCAAATTCCTGGAGGATGTTACGGACCGCAGATGCCGCCTTGGATATCCACCGCGCAAGAGGGATGTACCATATTCCAAACTCTTGTGTGAGCGATTTCACTCCTGGGAGAACGTAGTTGCTGCCGCAGATGCTTTTCAGAAGTGGCAGGAAGAGAGGAGGAACTCTGTCAACAAGTAAATAGGAGCATTTGTTGTGGCCCTGTCTCGGCGGAAGCAGAGGGAGGGATGAACAAGGGAATCGGGTGCAAGTCCCGAACGGTAACCGCCGCTGTAAGCGCTGAGACACCGGATTGTTGACGAAAGTCAGTCACTGGGGAGACCTGGGAAGGCAGATCCGGCGTTGTGGGGGAGGCCCCATAGGCGCAAGTCAGAAGACCTACAAGAAATGCAGAGGGCCGCTGGGTGCGACCCGACCATAGGAACACGGCTGTGGCGATCAATGGGATCTGCCGCGGCATTTTTTATGCCCTGGCAGAGCGACAGTCGAAAGGAGAGACGGAGCAAATATGAAGAAACGAGTATTGAGCCTGCTGCTGGTGATGGTCATGGTGCTGGGGCTGTTGCCCACTGGCGTGCTGGCGGCAGATGGAGCAACGGAGGTGTCCAGCCAGGAGGGATTGGCCGGGATGACCGGCGGCAGCTATATTCTGACACAGGATATTACATTAAGCGACTGGACAGCCATCGATTTTTCCGGCACCTTGGATGGCAACGGCCATATCATCACATTGGCCGGTCAGCCGCTGTTCAATAAGTTGAGCGGCAGCGTTCAGAACCTGCTGCTGGATGGTGTAGTAGACTATCCTCAACAGCTATTGGTCCGATGGGGAGGCCGTTGCAGACAACGAAAACACCTCTGTACTGGACAGCCAGGCAGTTGCCAATCAAAAAGAGAACAGCTTTCTCTCGATGCTCAATACCAGCCGCTACGGAGGCATGGAGTGGCATCAGAGTGCGCTCGGTCTTCCTTGGCTGGGGGAGGAGCAGGAATATGTCAAGCCTGACTTCGAAACTGTAACCGCCACCAGCCTGATCACTAAGGAAACCGCCTCTATTACGGAGCCGGACGATGTGCTGCAGGTGAGCGTGTTCGGTGAGCAGGGCGGCGGCGTGGCCACGCTGACCATTGACGGCTACCAGGGCGATCAGCTGGAGTGGGAGACCCCCTCCCACCCAACCAACGCCCCCATTAAGGTATACTATGATAGAGCGGCGGGACAGACCAGAGTATGGGTGCGCAATGCCGGTACGGTGACGGTCACGGCCTTCCTGAAAGGAGAGGGGGACACACCTCGAAAAGAGCTCCAGTCCTTCCAGATTGAGGCCAAGGCGCCAAGCGCTTTTGATTTGAAGCTGAAGATCGACGGCGAGGACTATACCGGTAAGACCTATACGGTGCCGGGCAGCGAGGGCTTTGAGCTGGTTCCCTATGTCTTGGTAGAGGGAAAGGAGATACCGGTTTATTACGGGCTCTTTAACTGGGACAGCAGCAATTCAGAGGCAATCCATGTTGACTCCGATGCTTGGGTAACCATCTATAAGGAGGGGACCGCTACTCTGACCGCATCGCTCAATGGTGTTTCTGCCTCTGTTACGGTGGAAGCCGGTTATACGGCGGTTACCGGCATCGAGTGCTTGTTTAAGGGAGAGTACACCATCCACCGCCGCAGCCCCAACTCCGTCGGTCAGAACGGTACCCCCGGCGAAGCCAGCTTCAACCCCCTGCGCCATCTGAAAAACGGTGAGGAATGGGTAGGCAGCGAGGAGATGATGGCCAAGGTGCTGCCGGAAGGGGCTACCTATGCGGGCAGCTACAGCGTCACTACGGATAACGCCGAGGTCATGCAGTTCCAGAGCGCTCTGGTGCAGAACCTGATCCCCATGAAGGCGGGGACAGTCAATGTCACGGTCACCACCAATGACCCCAAGCTGGATGAACAGTTTACCGATACCAAGGAAGTTAACCTGATCTACCGCCACATCCTCCCCGGAATCGGAGGCGTCCCGCTGGCGGAGCTGACCGAAGACACCGTCACCAGTTTCTATGACAGCCTGGGAAGCCAGGGGCTCAGCGCCAGAAGTGTCTGGTGCGTCCATCTGCTCCTGCGGTGCTGCATGGACGAGGCGGCCCGTGACCAGCGTATTCCCTACAACCCGGTGCGGCTCTGCCGGGAACCACAAGCAGAAGCGCATCAAACAACTCCCTTGCGTCTGGGGCAGCTCCAGCGGTACCTGAATGCGGCGGAACAACTGGGCGCACTCCCTCTCATCTACACAGGACTCTCCAGCGGCCTGCGGCAATGTGAACTCATCACCTTGTCGTGGGCCGATTTTCATATCCGCTGCCGGT
>NZ_NFIQ01000083.1 GCF_002159455.1 Flavonifractor sp. An306 | reverse complement strand
AGACGCAAAGCGATAATGAGCTGTTCACCTTTCGGGTATGGCTGGTACGCCTTGGGTTGAATGGACCCGAGTTCAAGCACACGCGGGATCATCTTCTGGCCAACTTGGATGGGGATCGGGCATGGCGCTATGACAAGGACAGTTACGATGTCAATAAGAAAAAGAAAAACCGAAGCAGTGAGGTGGCACGATGAAAATACGCATTGAAGATACCGTGTACGAGGGTACCGGGACAGAAATCATGGACCAGCTTCGGAAAGCTGCCTTTGACCCCACGGAGTTTCCGGACACAGAGAGCTATATCTGGCAGCTTCGCAGCAATTTCATCCGCATGACGGATCAGGACTGTCCCCTGCCGGATCGTGGTGTAGAGGCGCAGGCGAAGACCATGATCATGGCGCTGGCGAAGATCGGCGCGCTGGAGGTGTTGGACCATAGCTGAAGATAAATTGTATTTCGCCTACGGCAGCAACATCAACCTGGATCAGATGGCCTACCGCTGCCCCGCGGCCCAGGTGGTGGGGCCGGTCGTGCTGGAGGGATATGAACTGCTGTTTCGCGGCAACGCAAGCGGAAATGGCGTTGCCACCATCAAGCCCAAGGAAGGGCAGCAGGTACATGGCCTGCTTTGGCGGATCACACCGGGCTGTGAGCGTTCTCTCGATCTCTATGAGGGATATCCCCACCTATACGAAAAAGAGTCTGTCGCTGTGCGGGATCATGCGGGGCGGCGGCTGACCGTCATGGCCTACGTGATGACGGATGGGGATCGGTGGCGCTCTCCCGCCCTGCCCTCGGAATATTATTACCAGGGCATTCGGGCTGGCTACCGCCAGAACGGACTGCCGTTATCCAAATTAAAACAGGCATGGCAGCATTGTGCGGAAGAAGTCCACCAGATGACGGAACTTGTCAATCACACACTCATGAACCGGCCCAGAACGTCCAATCGGAAAATTGGACGGGATCGATGAAGATGGAGGTAGAAAATGCCAAGTGAGAGAATTCCTTTGACGGGCGAGATTCGCATCAGCACCGAACACGTGTATACCATGGTGGATGCATTGGAGGCGATCAAAGAAATCGGTTCTGCTTACGGCCTCTATAGCCGCGCGGAAGAGCTCCGCGGCCAGCGCGTCCACCTGGACGAGCACGACGGACATCCCGCCTTGGTAGTACAGGAGGATCTCAGCCTGCATGGAAGTCCCTGCTGGAAAACCATTTATACCGTGACCGACGATCCTGTGCAGGTCCAAAGGTACATGGCCTTTCGGGAGGTATTGAGCAGTATCCAACAGATAGATAGAGCGCGGGAGAAGTCCGAAAATCTGCAAATAAATATCCCCCGTCCTGGTCGCCCCATAAAAGGTGGCCGAACCTCGCATGAGCGTTGACTCTTGCCATTCAGAGATCCATTAGGAGGACAAGCATTATGAGAATATTAGTTGTAGAACCGCAAAAACCCTGCCGTGTGCAGGAGATTGAGAATCTCACGGATATGCAGCAGCTTGTAGGAGGAGATATTGAAGCTGTGTATCCGTTCCAAGAGCCAGTGGCCGTGGTGTGCAATGCTGACGGAAAGGCCCTTGGCCTGCCGATGAATCGCCCGTTGTTAGATGAGGCCCAGCTGCCCTATGACATCATCTGCGGAACCTTCTTCCTTGCCGGACTCGGTAAGGAGGACTTTATTTCTCTGACGGAAGAACAAATCCGGCGGTATAAGGGGCTGTATGATAATACCATGGTTATGACTATGGAAAAAGAACTCCGTTCTCATAAGCCCGGATATGGAGCGGTGAATGCGGAGAAGCCTATGACCAATTACACCCTGACCAGCGTTGGAGCGGTATCCGCCTCCGCAGAACTGGCCCACATCCGTGCTAATCAGGAGCCGGATCAGAGCAGTTATAACGCCGCATGGCTCCACGGCTACGCTGACGCCCTGACGAATGTGGCAGACGCACTGGAACCGCAACAAAAACTTATGGACGCCATCCTCTGCTATGTGGGTGAGCAGTATGACAGCTCAGAATTATACAATATTCTCCATGATACCCTGGCAATGTCTGACCAGGATATCGTGTCTCTGGGATTTGACCTGCCCCAGTGCCATAAGCACAACGAGGAAATCTCTACAAAAAGGCCAAAAGAAAGGAAATCAACATCATATGAGAGATAAATACATTTTGACTGCGGAATCTGTTACCGAGGGTCACCCTGACAAGCTCTGCGATACCATCGCGGATTCTGTTCTGGATGCCTGTCTGAAGGGTGACTCCTCCGCCCATGTGGCCTGCGAAGTACTGGCCACAGCTGGCAAAGTTCTGGTGGCCGGAGAGATCTCGGCAAAGATCATGCCGGATATCCCCTCCATTGTCTGCCGGACCATCCGGGAAGCTGGGTACACTGGGCTGGACTATGAGATCGAGGTCATCACCCACGATCAGAGCGACGATATTGCTCACGCTGTGCGGGAAGGAGTCCAGACCGGGGCTGGCGACCAGGGGATCATGTATGGCTTTGCCTGTGATGAGACAGAATCCTATCTTCCTCTGCCGGTCATCCTGGCCCACCGGCTCACCCGGCTGCTGACCAACGCCAGAAAAACCGGGATGATCCAGGGCCTGCGTCCGGACGGCAAGGCGCAGGTGTCTGTGGAGTATAGCTTCGATATCCCCATGCGTCTTGCATCGGTGGTTCTGTCCTGCCAGCATGACCAGGAGAAAGACCTGGACCATCTGCGGGAGGAACTCATGGACCATGTGATCCAGCCCGCGCTGCGGGAGCTGCCGCCTGATGGGGAAACGGAGATCCTGATCAATCCATCGGGGCGGTTTGTCTATGGCGGATTTGAAGCGGATACCGGCCTCACAGGCCGCAAGCTGATGGTGGATACCTATGGCGGACTGGCACCGCATGGCGGCGGCGCGCTGTCCGGGAAAGACGCCACCAAGGTGGATCGCAGCGGAGCCTACATGGCCCGCTATATTGCAAAAAACATTGTATCTGCCGGTCTGGCGGATCGCTGTACCGTCACCCTGGCCTATGCCATCGGAAAGGCAGCGCCTGTGGCGGTCAACGTGGATACCGAAGGAACCGGCGAATGTCGGGATGATGTGCTGGAACAGGCCGTCCAGGCGGTCTTTGACCTGACCCCCGCCGGGATGTGTCACACCCTCGGGTTGGACAAGCCCATCTTCGCTCAGTTCTGCAACTATGGCCACTTCACTCATCCGGACGCCCCCTGGGAGCAGACGGACAAAGCGGAGGTACTGTGCAACGCCTGTCCCATCAAGGAAGCAGGTGTGTCGGGCCGTTGAAACATGTCGCCTCTTGTTCCTTTGGCAAGGACAGTCTTGCCACCATATTACTGGCTCTGGAACATGGGGAGCCTCTGGATGAGGCAGTATACTGTGAGGTCATGTTCGACAAGGAGATCTCCGGCGAGGTGCCGGAACACCGAGATTTTATCTACACCACCGCCATTCCGGCTTTAGAACTTAAGGGTGTGAAGGTGACCGTCCTGCGCAGTGAGAAAACGTATGTGGATCTCTTCACAGGCAAAATCACCCGCGGTCCCAAGAAGGGCCTTCTGCGTTCTTTTCCCATCTGCGGGCGGTGTGCCGTTCAGAGGGACTGCAAGCTGAAACCGATCCTGCGATACCAAAAATCGCTGCCGCCCGACACAGTTCAGTATATCGGGATCGCCAAGGACGAGCAGGAACGGCTGCTTCGATTGGCCGGAAACCGGGTCTCCTTACTGGACAAGTACAACTGTACAGAGGAAGATGCAAAGCAGCTCTGCCAGCGGGCAGGGCTGCTTTCGCCTGTCTACACATTTACAACCCGCGGGGGCTGCTGGTTCTGCCCTAACGCCAAACGAAAAGAACTGCGCCATCTCTATGATTACCACCCGAACCTGTGGGAACGGATGTTGGAGCTGCAGGCCTTACCCAACAAGGTGAGCGAGAAATTCAATCGCAGCGAGACCTTCTCCGACATTGACGCGGAGTTCCGTCTGGAAGATGCGCAGGAGAGTCTGTTCCAAAATGCTGCATAAAAAAGGAGATGAGAACAACGAGCAATCAGAAATATGAAATCACGGAGATCTCGCACGAAAAGTATCCCTTCCTTCATCGTATCCGGGCACTCCGAGATGTGAGTGCGGAGGTCAGAGCCGGTGATTTGGGTGGCTTTGTGGAGAGCGAGAGCAACCTTTCCTTCGAACCGGACGATACCGCATGGATCTTTGACGATGCCATTGCCTGCAATGACGCCTATGTTGACAAGGGGGCTGTTCTGCGCGGAGAGGTGGTCGTCTGCGACAACGCTTATATCTCTATGGGTGCTGTCCTTTCCGGCCATGCACGGGTAGAGGACAATGCCTATGTGCGCGGCGCTGTGCTCAACGCCTCTGCCAGGGCCTCCGGGTTTTCCATGATCCTCAATGACAAAGATACCATGGGCGTTCCCATTCTGTCCGGCCACTGCGCGGTCTATGGCAAAGTATCCGGGGATGTGCGTCTGACAGGCAGCGCATTGGTGATCAGCGGTGAGGAGATCCGCAACGATACACTGGATACTCTGGTGATCAGCGGGAAAAACCGTTCTGTGATCCGGGATTCGTCCCGAGACGAACTGGCTTCTCAACAGCCAGCCCCTTCTCCCCCCAAGAAACAGAAAGGTTGTGAGATGAGCAGATGAGCAACTTTTTTGAGCAGGAGCTCCGCAAACTGTTTGCGGACGGGTCTGTGATCCATGATCCGGTCTTTGTAGGCCGTGCCTGCCTGGGTGGTTTGGACAGAAACCGTCAGGTGAGGGCTGAATTTGTTACACTGGGCCATGCGGATCATTATGCGGCTCTTCGCCTGACGCTGCTGGACAGCAATCAGGGTGTGGTGGACAAGCTGACTCTTCGGTTCAAGGATGTATGGGGAAAACAGAAGATCCCCAACAACCCCTACCTGCGGGATGGCGTTGATCCGCATATTTGGGTAGATGGTGACCGGATCGATTGGTATGCCTACCATCCCTCCCAGGAGGACTACCGGCAGCTCCGGCAAATGGCCAGCGATTATGTGGAGACCTTCCGTATTCAAGTCCCGGCAAAAAACCACGGCCCAAAATTGGTGTACATCTGCGCCCCCCTCCGAGGCGAGGTGGAGAAAAACATTGAGTTCGCTAGACAGAAAGCCCAGGAAGTCTTTCAGGCGGGCGACATCCCAGTCTGCCCCCATCTCATGTTCCCGCCCATCGCAGATCCGGGCGACCCGGCGCAGGACCAGGCCGCACGGGAGATGGGCCTTCGGCTGGTAGAAAAGTGTCAGCAGGTCAATGTCTATGGACCGGTCACGGAAGGGATGTGGGCGGAGATCCATTGTGCCAATAAACTGGACATCCCCGTTGTGACAGATTCCAAACCCAAGGGGCGCACTTCGCCCAGAAGAAAGAAAAGCGCCAAGCGCGAGGAGGTTAAATGATCCAAGAAAAGACCACGGAGGACCTGCGGCACTTGACCGATGAGGAGGGGCTGATCCTCCAGGGCTGCGGCGGCGACCTTCAGGAATGGGTGGACGGCATCAATGATCTGCTCACCCAGGAAGGAATCCTGCTGAATGGCACCAAATTTGAACATGCGGCCACATTCCAGCACGACGGTCTCACAAACCTGCTGTTCTCTTTTGAGGGGGTTCAGCTGAATGTGGGAAAGCTTGCGATGTGGCGGATTCAGACACACAGCCAGTTCGGAGGCACTTGGCTGTCCGACTATGTCCCCAACCGTCTGGGTGGTTTCCTGGAGCAGCCGAACCAGCAGGAGCGAGCGAAACCGTACTGTTCGCTGATTGAACAAGACGGTAACATCTTCAACCTGATGGGGGCAGCGTCCAGAACGCTCCGGGAGCATGGCATGGGCGACCAGGCCAAAGAGATGTGCGACCGCATCACCGGAGGGAATTGCCACAGTTACCATGAGGCGCTGCGTATCATCAGCGAATATGTAGAAACAGAAATGTCCATCCCACAAAACCCATCCAAAGAAAAAAAGGAGAAGCATGCCTATGAGCGATAACATTACTGAGCCCCGGCCCAGCTGGGAGATCATCCATGGCGACGCGCTGAAGGTCCTGTGCGAGTTTGCCCCCAATACCTTCGACGCGGTCATCACCGATCCCCCCTATGCCTCCGGGGGCCGGACCCAGGCGGAGAAAAACAAGTCCACCGACAAGAAGTATTCCAGCATGGGAGAAAGCGCGCCCCCTCCCTTTGACGGTGACTCCAAGGATCAGCGATCCTGGACTCGCTGGGCCGCCGAATGGCTCTATGACGCCCGCAAGGTCTGTAAACCCGGTGCCCCTGTGTGCATGTTCATCGACTGGCGGCAGCTCCCCGCGGCCACCGACGCCCTCCAGTGGGCGGGGTGGATCTGGCGCGGCACAGCTGTCTGGGACAAAGGCAACAGCCGTCCCCAGAAGGGCCGCTTCCGCCAGCAGGCCGAGTACATTGTCTGGGGGTCCAATGGGGATATGCCCATCAGCAGACCCGTCCCCTGTCTGCCCGGCGTATTCAAGTACGGCAATCCCCAGAACCGCATCCATCTGACGGAGAAGCCATTGCAGCTCATGCGGGATGTGGTGAAGATCACCGAGCCAGGCGGGCGCATCCTGGACCCCTTTGCCGGTTCCGGCAGCACGGTGCTGGCCGCTGTGCTGGAGGGTTACTCCGCCACTGGCATCGAGGTCACCGACGCCTACGCCGCCCTGTCCAAGGAACGGATCGCGCGGGAACTGGCTCAGGGCGCGTGACGGCGTACTGTCTGCCGATTGTCCTTGATATGTTTTCTGGCAGTATTGTAGTTTGGGCAGGGTGTCACATTAGACACCCTGCCCGGATTTTTTAACCTTCAGGGTGCTAACATAGACACCCTTGTATGGAGATGATCATGTCTGAGGAATATTGAGCATTCCAGCCCACAATAAGCGTCGCCGCTCTGGTCCAGAGCGGTGATTTTTCTTTTTCGAGGAGTTGGCAGGCTCTGCCTGCCCGGATCATAATCCACCTACCGCATGATAAAAGGCCCCGCTTCGGCGGGGCCGCACCAACGCCGCCAGGGGCGGCGTTGGGCAAGCATAGCGCAAATGTACATTTTGCGCGCTTGCAGGGGGAACCCCTGACCCCAATGCCGCCTGCAGGCGGAAGGTTTGCGGCAGAGCCGCAGAAAGGAGGCACGCTTGGGACTCCCAAAAGAAAAACACCATCTGCACATCGAGCTGACGGCGGAGCAGTATCAGCAGCTCTGCCAGCAGGCCAAACTCTGCGGGCTGTGTAAACGGGCTTATATCGTCCGGCTCATTGACGGGACTCCGATCCGGGCCAGACCTTCCCAGGAAATCAAAGACCTCCGCACAGAGATCCATCACATCGGCAATAACATCAACCAGATCGCCCGCAGCGTCAATGCCGGTATCGCCACGGCAGAGGATGCCAGGCGTGGACTGTTCCTGCTGGATAAAGTCTATGAGTTGATGTACCAGGTGGCCAATCCGTAATGGCCATCACCAAGATCCTGGCTCGAAAAGGTCGGTTGGATATCGGGATCGACTATATCCTGAACGGCGATAAGACAGAGCAGAAGATCCTCACAGCCCATCAGGGCTGTGAACCAGGCCGGGAGTGCCGTCAGATGCTGGAGACCAAACGGGACACTGAAAACATGGGGGGCGTCCAGTATTACCATATTGTCCAGTCCTTCAAGCCCGGTGAAATCTCTCCCGAGCTGGCTCTGGAAATTGCCAAGACTTTCGCTGCGGAACATCTGAACGGCTACGAGGCGGTAATTGCCACCCATGTGGATCGTGGGCATATCCACTCACACATTGTGTTCAACTCCGTGAACGCGGACACCGGCGAGAAATATCATAGCAATGTCAGAAGCTATTACTGCCAGATCCGGGCCATCTCAGACCGGCTGTGCCGGGAGCACGGCCTCTCCGTGATCCTCTCTGGAAAGGCCTCCAAATCCATGAGCTATGTGGAGTGGCTGCGTCAATCCAAGGGTCAACCCACCTTCCGCTCCATGCTGGAGGCGGATCTCCGGGAGTCCATTGAGGACGCCAATGACCTGGGACACTTCTTCCTGCTCATGGAGCACAAGGGCTACGAGATCCACCATGGAAACCGCCTGGGGTTCCGCCTGCGGGGCCAGGAGCGGTTTCAGTATCCAGGCAGAAAAAATGCCGCCTTCACAGAGGACGGTATCCGTGCCGCCATCCTGGGCAATTTGGAGGAAATCGAGACGGGTCAACGGGCCGCTTTTGCTGACAGACCGATTTTTCGTCCCTACCGCAGACATCCCAAATACACGGGCTTTTTGGCCCTGTATGTTCACTACCTCTATCTGCTGGGAAAAATCGAACAGCGACAGTATCCCCCCAGGATGACGCCGCACCTGCGGCAGGAAGTCATGAAGTTTGAGCAGTACCGGACACAGTTTGCTTTCCTGCGAGAGAACAACATTTCGACCACTGGCGAAATGACCGCCTATCAAAGCCGCACAGAGGAAACGCTGGCCAATCTGATAAAGCAGCGCACCATCCTCAATGTGCGCAAAAAGAAGCGGCAGGCGCTGTACGACGCCCTGGCGGATGTGGAGGCCCTGGCTCCGACCAAGGCACTCTATGAGAACGGGCTGTCCGGCATGGAAGATGAGTTTGCCCGCTACATGCAAGCCGTGCGCCTATTGGAACAGTGCGGCATCCCTCCAGAGCATCTGACACAAGAAAAAACGGAGGTGTATAACCAACTTGCCGATCTGAACCGGCAGATCCGCGCAGAACGCAAAAAGCTGGCCCTGTGCCGGGAGATCCAGACGGCAAGCCAGCAAATGGAAGAAGATATCCGCAAAACCGAAACAAGAGGAAAAGAGGTGGAACACGATGAACATCGGAGGCGGTGAGGCTGCCGACCAAATGGTTCGTATGATGTTGACCGGCACAGAAGTGACAGTTCGTCTGGGCGCGTCCGCCCTTAAAAATCTACTGGCCATTACGCTGGCTTTGGCAAAGCATCACAAGACCCTGTCCGGGAAGGTCAACATGGGAAAAATGCTCCGGGAGACACGGGATATCCGAATGTTCCCCATGTCGCCGGAACAGTATCAGGCATTCAAGCAGAGGGCAGTCAAACAGAAGATCCTGTTTTCTGTCATCCGGGATTCGGATGGTCGCGGCAAGGTGGTAGATGTGGCCATGCCTGTCACAGAGCTGGAGCGCGCCAATCTCATTTTTGAGCGCATCCGATACCTTCCGCAGGATCGCCAGAGTACACCAGCCAAGGAGCAATCCCCCATGCGGGATTCAGTGATCCGGGAGGAAAAAACGCCAAAAAAAGACTCTCGGTCGGAGTTCGACTTGGCCGGTATCAGCGGCAGCTCCAGTATCTCCAAGAGCGAAATCAGTACGGAGACGACCCATGAGCGCCCCTCTGTGCTGGCACAGCTGAAGGGGTACCGGGAGCAGCTGGACCGGCAGCACAAAGCGGCTCCGGCCAAAGGTCGGCAGACAAAAAGAAGTCGGACAAAATAACACAGAGACACTATTGGCATCTCTGTGCTATAAACGGCTATCAACGCTCTTTTAATCTTTGTATCAAGCCCAGCAAGGTCAACACATCTCTGTCTGGTAATGTGCGCAACTCATCAATGGCCTTTTGCATAAGAGCGGGATTTTCCGTGCTTTCATCGAAAAAAGCACTTGGCGTCACTTCAAGATATTCGCACATATAAAGAAACTCCGGCATAGAGGGCAGCGCTCGTCCATTCGAGATATTTTGAATGTAATTGCGGCTGTGTCCCATATCCAAACTCATCTGATACTCAGATACGCCCTTTTTCATGCGAAGCTCGGTCATCCTTTTGCGGATAAAATTCTCGTCCATAATATTCACCTCGCTACGCAACTTATTGTAGCCCGTCCATAGTTCCGCCATTCACATTCATAAAGTGAATAAACCTTTTAATATACCTTTTTAAGTGGTATAATTAGGGCATTATTACAACAAGGAGTGTGCAAAGATGACTGAGCAGGAGTTGCGGAAGCACCGCTGCTGCTTTACAGGACACAGACCGGAAAAGCTGCAGATCTCAGAAGAACAACTATGCGCATTGTTGGGACAGGAAATTAACCAAGCAATAAAAGATGGGTTTACTACATTTATTTCAGGTATGGCCAAGGGGGTAGATATTTGCGCGGCAGAGCTGGTTCTTAAACACAGAGTATCAGATGACCGCCTAAAACTGATTTGCGCACTTCCATATGAAAATTTCGGGCTTCATTGGAGTGCGTCGTGGACTGATCGTTATGTGGAGGTGATACGGCACGCAGATATGGTGCGCTGCATTAGTAGGGAGTTCTCCTATTCCGCATACCAGCGCCGCAATGAATGGATGGTGAATCACTCCGGGCGGGTGATTGCGGTCTATACGGGTGAGAGCGGCGGAACCAGAAATACCATCGCTTATGCCAAACAACAGCACATTCCGTGTGTTATCATCACACCATAAATAGGGGGACTCAGCAGACGAATCCATCTGCTGAGTCCCCTGTGTTTTGTCTGGAGGTGAGTTTTCCTGAAGCAAAGCTCCAGGGCCGGGGACATTGTCCTGGCCCTGTTTTTCTATGTTCCGGTGGTCTGGGGCGCATTGCTCATTGCCCAATCCTTGGGGTGTGGATTGCCGGAACTTCTTACCAACCTGACAGCAGCGCTCCAGCACCCGCTGGATATCCATTGGACAGACAAAAGCCTGCTGTCCATCCTGATCTGCACCGGCCTCTATATCATGGGCCTATGCATCTACGCCTCAGAGCAGCGGCGCACTCGGGATGGCGAGGAGCACGGCTCCGCCGCCTGGGGCTCTCCCCGGCAGGTCAACGCCATGTTTCGCCAAAAAGAGAACAAGATTCTGACCCGCCATGTCCGCCTGGGCCTGGACACTCACAAGCACCGCCGCTCCCTCAACGTCCTGGTTATTGGCGGCAGCGGCGCGGCCAAGACACGCAGCTATGTCAAACCAAACATTCTGGAGGCCAACACCAATTATGTGATCACAGATCCCAAAATGGAAGTGCTTACAGCTACCGGAGGGTGGCTAAAAAGTAAGGGATATGACATCCGGGTACTGAATCTGGTCAATCTGGAACAATCGGATGGTTATAACCCATTCCACTATCTCAGAGATGAAAAAGACGCACTGAAGTTGGTGAATAATCTGATCCAGGCAACTACGCCAAAGGGCAGCCATGAATCTGATCCGTTCTGGACCAAGGCAGAAACGGCACTCCTTCAAGCCATCATCCTCATGCTCTTTCAGGAAGCACCAGAATATGAGCAGAACTTTTCCATGGTGATGCGGGTACTGGAGTATGCAGAAGTTCGAGAGGAAGATGACGAATACATCTCCCCCTTGGACCTGCTGTTCCAGGCCATAGAGCGGGAGAATCCGGAAAGCGTGGCCCTGCGGCAATATAAAGTATTCAAGCAAAGTGCCGGAAAGACAGCAAAAAGCATCCTGGTCTCAGCCGCTGTCCGTTTGGCTCCTTTCAATCTGCCTCAGATCCGGGCCATTACAGATCACGACGATATGGATCTCTATACCTTGGGGGAAAAGAAATGCGCTCTCTACGCGGTAATCCCGGACAACGACAACACCTTCAATTTCTTGGTATCCCTGCTCTATTCCCAGGCGTTTCAGACGCTTTATTACAGCGCGGACCAGATCCATCATGGGGCGCTGCCCCAGCACGTCCACTTTGTATTGGATGAGTTCGCGGCCATGCCTTTGCCTGGCTTTACCCGAGAACTGGCTACCATGCGCTCACGCAATATCTCTGCCAGCACCATCATCCAGAACATGGCTCAGATCAAGGAATTGTATAAGGATTCCTGGGAAACTATCCCTGGTAACTCAGACAGCATCCTCTACTTGGGCGGCAATGAGCAGAGCACCCACAAGTACATCTCTGAGTCGCTGGGTAAAGCCACTATCGACACAAAAACCCATGGACAGACCAAGGGCAAGTCAGGCTCCTACTCCACCAATTTCCAGATGAGTGGACGGGAACTGCTTACCCCCGATGAGGTCCGTGCGCTGGATAATCGCTATTGCATCTTGTTCATCCGAGGCGCAAAACCCATCATGGATCTGAAGTATGAACTGACCGAGCACCCCGCAATCCGTCACACTGTGGATGGAGGCGGAGCGCCGTATATTCACCATGGACATCACACCACACCGGCCATTCCAGGCACACCGTTTTTCCAGGTTATTTCTGCCGATGAAACCAACAAAGAAAAGGAGATTGCAGAATGAAACACAATCTGACCACCCGTAAGTATGAGCGCCGCGCACGGAAACTGTACGCCCTGTTTTCCTGCCTCGTTCTGGCGCTGACCGTTATGGTTGTCCCGGCTTTTGCCGCGGACGATCCGCTGACGGTCGTCAACAACCTTTCCGAGTTCATCTTCTCCCTGATCCGGGCCATCGGCCTGATCCTGCTGGGCTTCGGCGTCCTCCAGCTGGGCCTGTCCCTCAAGAGCCACGACCCCTCTCAGCGGGCCAATGGTATGCTTACCATCGCTGGTGGCATCGTAATCACCTTTACCAAGGAGATCCTCACCCTCATTACCGGCTGATGAGACAGAAACATATGAACACCCACGGCCCATTTTGCGGGCCGTGGGTGAGAAAGGAGTGGCTGCAACATGAAGTACAGCCTGTACGGGAGGTGATGTAATTGGGCAGTGGAAACTGGATCGTAGACAATCTGAATTCCGCCCTGCAGACCTGGAACGACAAACTTGCGGAGATCTGGACTTTGATCAGCACCACCCCGGAGGAATTCAAAGGCGGCGGGATCTGGAACGTGATCGTCAGCATCAACGGCGCGCTCCAAGCCATCGGCTATGCTCTACTGGTGCTCTTTTTCGTGATGGGCGTAGTCAAGACCTGCGGCAGCTTTACTGAGATCAAGCGCCCAGAGGTGGCCTTCAAGTGCTTTATCCGCTTTGTATTGGCCCAGGCGGCAGTGACCTATGGCATGGAACTAATGAACGCCCTGTTCCGAATAGCCCAGGGTGCAGTATCTACCATCATGGACGCATCCGGCATGACTGCCATGTCGCCCACCACACTCCCGGAGGAACTCATTACCGCCATTGAAAATGTGGGTATATGGGATTCCATCCCCCTCTGGGCGGTCACCCTGCTGGGGTCTCTGTTTATCTGGGTTCTCTCCCTCATTATGATCCTGACCGTTTACTCCCGCTTTTTCAAGCTCTATATGGCAACCGCTATCGCACCCATCCCTCTGTCTAGTTTTGCGGGACAGCCCTCCAGCAGCATCGGCGTCGCTTTCCTCAAAAGCTATGCCGCCATCTGCCTGGAGGGCTGTATCATTGTGCTGGCCTGCGTCATTTTTTCGC
>NZ_NFIQ01000082.1 GCF_002159455.1 Flavonifractor sp. An306 | reverse complement strand
ACTTGCATCTCCATCTCGGCTGGTGCTCGATTTTTCCCTCTGAAACGGCTGAAACCCTTGCCGCAGCAAGGGTTTCAGGGGTTGCATCTTTTTCAGCAACCTTAGTTGGCACGCCTGAGGGGATTCGAACCTCCGACCTACCGCTTAGGAGGCGGTCGCTCTATCCTGCTGAGCTACAGGCGCATATCAATCAGATACCGGGTTATTGTACCCCAAGTTTCCACGTCTGTCAACGGCGGCGGGGAGAAACAGAAGGGATTTCGGCGGATTTTTTGTGGAAACCGGTTGCATGGAGCATGGTCATACGGTATAATAAATGGTCGAGCTTATTGAAATACTGTATGATATCGGATTTGAGGTGTACCATCTTGCAGGATACAAAATTGCGTAACGTAGCCATTATTGCCCACGTTGACCACGGCAAGACCACCCTGGTGGACGAGATGCTCAAGCAGGGCGGCATCTACCGGGAGAACCAGGCCACCGTGGAGCGGGTCATGGACTCCAACGACCTGGAGCGGGAGCGGGGCATCACCATCCTGGCCAAAAATACCGCCGTCCACTACAAGGACGTGAAGATTAACATCGTGGACACCCCGGGCCACGCCGACTTCGGCGGCGAGGTGGAGCGCATCCTGAAGATGGTCAACGGCGTCATCCTGCTGGTGGACGCCGCCGAGGGCCCCATGCCCCAGACCCGGTTTGTGCTCTCCAAGGCCCTGGAGCTGGGCCACAAGGTCATTGTGGTGGTCAACAAGATCGACCGCCCCGACCAGCGCATCCACGAGGTCATGGACGAGGTGCTGGAGCTGCTGCTGGACCTGAACGCCACCGACGAGCAGTTTGAGTCCCCCACCCTGTTCTGCTCCGGCCGCCAGGGCACCGCCTCCTACTCCCCCGACGTGCCCGGCACCGACCTGGTGCCCCTGTTTGAGACCATCCTCAACTATATTCCCGCCCCCGAGGCGGACGTGGACGCCCCCTTCCAGATGCTGGTGTCCTCCATTGACTACAACGAGTTTGTGGGCCGCATCGCCATCGGCCGCATCGAGCGGGGCACCGTGAAGCAGAACCAGGAGATCGCGGTGTGCAACTACCACAAGCCGGAGGAGGCCCCCACCAAGGCCAAGGCCACCGCCTTGTACCAGTTTGACGGCCTGGGCCGGGTGCCGGTCACCGAGGCCACCGCCGGCAACATCATCGCCATGAGCGGAATCGGGGAAATCACCATCGGCGACACCATCTGCGCCCCCGAGGCGGTAGAGCCCATTGAGTTTGTGAAGATCTCCGCCCCCACCATCGAGATGACCTTCTCGGTGAACGACTCCCCCTTCGCCGGTAAGGAGGGCAAGTTTGTCACCTCCCGGCAGCTGCGGGACCGTTTGTTCCGGGAGACCCTGAAGGACGTGTCCCTGCGGGTCACCGAGACCGACTCCACCGACGCCTTCAACGTGGCCGGCCGGGGCGAAATGAGCCTGTCCATCCTCATCGAGACCATGCGCCGGGAGGGCTACGAGTTCCAGGTGTCCCCGCCCCGTGTGCTCTACCAGGAGATCGACGGCAAGATGTGCGAGCCCATTGAGCGGCTGGTGGTGGACGTGCCCAGCGACAGCGTGGGCGCGGTGATCGAGAAGATCGGCTCCCGCAAGGGCGACCTGCTGGAGATGACCCCGGTGGGCGAGCGGATGAAGATTGAGTTCCTGGTGCCCTCCCGTGGCCTGTTTGGCTACCGCAACGAGTTTTTGACCGACACCAAGGGCGAGGGCATCATGGCCTCCGTCTTTGAGTGCTACGCCCCCATGAAGGGGGAGATCCAGCGCCGCAACTCCGGCTCCCTGGTGTCCTTCGAGACCGGCGAGAGCGTGACCTACGGCCTGTTCAACGCCCAGGAGCGGGGCGTGCTGTTCATCGGCGCCGGCGTGCCGGTGTACGCCGGCATGGTGGTGGGCGAGACCCCCAAGCAGGAGGATATCTCGGTCAACATCTGCAAGAAGAAGCAGCTGACCAATATGCGTGCCTCCGGCTCCGACGACGCCCTGCGGCTCACCCCGCCCCGCCAGATGTCCCTGGAGCAGTGCCTGGAGTTTCTGGCCGACGACGAGCTGCTGGAGGTCACCCCCCAGTCCCTCCGGCTGCGCAAGCGCCTGCTGGACCACTCCGCCCGTATGCGGGAGGCTTCCAAGAAAAAAGGTTAATGAAAAGTGCCCGCGGTCCTATGAACTGTCCCGGATTGTGCAGACAGCACCAAAAGGACCACTGGTAGGAAGGATTGAGTTTTAGGTGGAGAGGCGTTGCGCAAGCGGCGCCTCTCCAGTCTTTAGCTGGATGCGCTTATAATTATAAGTGGATATAGTGGTCAATCATCTCACCGGCATCAGACAAGGCGGCCGGTTTGCGGCTGTAATGCTGTATGCTTGTGAGGTGTATGGTATCCAGTACCAGATGGACGGTCCGGCGTGTTCCGGTCTTGTGAGTCACGATGCTGTTGTCATAGAGATCCCGGATCACGGAAAGACACAGTATGCCCTGCCTGGTATGGATATAAGAGATGTCCGCGCCCCATTTTCTCCCGGACCCGTCCCCATGAAACGCCCTGCTCAGCAGACTCTTGCGTTTAACAGACCCGCTGCCAGCTTCACTGCCTGTGGTTATACCGGTTGATCCAATTTTTGATCTGTACCTTAATGCAATCCAAACTGGTCCGATATCTCTTGCCGTGTCGTGCCCGCCTCTCCGCATGGCCAGAATTGCTTCCCATAACTCCGTCATAGGTGTGTGTTCTCTCTTAGACATGCAAACGCCCCCTGTATAGGTCTCTTTGCCTATACAGGGGGCGTTTTGTTTGGTGTCCGCTTTTACTGGCCCTGTTCACACTGTATTAGGGGGTATGTTGCTTTGTGTGCTCAGGCTCTATCCGGGGTCAGGTGCCAGATGTCCCGGTTATACTCCATAATGGTGCGGTCGGAGGAGAAGAAGCCGGAGCGGGCGATGTTGACCAGCATCTTGCGGCTCCAGGCGGCCCGGTCCTCGTACTCGGCCAGGCACCGCTCCTTCACCGCGATATAGTCCTCCAGATCCAGCAGGGCCATAAAGTAGTCCTTGGCAATAAAGTCCTTGTAGAGCCGGCTCAGGCACCCGGCGTCGCCGATGGCCAGCAGCTCCGGACTGAGGATGAAGTCCACCAGCCGCTCCAGCTCCGGCTTCTGCCAGTAGTCGCTGCTGCGGTAGGCGTTGTCCCGGTAGAGGGCGATGACCTCGTCGGCGGAACGGCCGAACAGATAGATGTTGCCCTCCCCCACCAGCCGGGCGATCTCCACATTGGCCCCGTCCAGGGTGCCCAGGGTGACCGCGCCGTTGGCCATCAGCTTCATGTTGCCGGTGCCGCTGGCCTCTTTGGAGGCCAGGGAGATCTGCTCGGAGATGTCGCAGGCGGGGACCAGCCGCTCGGCGGCGGAGACATTGTAGTTTTCCACCATCACCAGCTTCAGCCAGGGGGAGACCTGGGGGTCCCGCTCAATCAGCTTGCCCAGGCACAGCAGCAGGTGGATGGTGTCCTTGGCCAGGGTGTAGGCCGGGGCCGCCTTGGCGCCGAACACCATGGTCACGGGCCGGGGCGGGATGTGCCCCTCCTTGATCTGAACATACTTCCAGATGGCGTACAGGGCGTTCATCTGCTGGCGCTTGTACTGGTGCAGCCGCTTGATCTGGATGTCCAAGACGCTGTGGGGGTCGATTTCCGTCCCCCGGCTCCCCAGCCAGCGGGCCAGCGCCCCCTTGTTCTCCTCCTTCACGGCCAGCAGCCGCTCCAGAAGGGCGGTATCCTCCTTGTGCTCCAGCAGGTGTTCCAGCAGCCCGGCGTCCCGCTGCCACTCCGGCCCGATGGCCTGGGTAATCAGGCCGGCCAGGGCGGGATTACAGCTCATCAGCCACCGGCGGAAGGTGATACCGTTGGTCTTGTTGTTGAACTTTTCTGGATAGAGCACATAGAAGGGGTGCAGCTCGGTGCTTTTCAGAATCTCCGTGTGCAGCTCCGCCACGCCGTTGACCTTGGCGCTGCTGTGGATATCCATATGGGCCATATGGATGACGTTGTGTTCGTCCCAGATGGCCGTCCGTGGATCGTCGCTGCGCCGCCGGGCCCGCTGATCCAGCGCCCGGATAAAGGGCAGAAGCTGGGGAGCCACCTGCTCCAGATAGGAGGCGGGCCACTTCTCCAGGGCCTCGGACAAGATGGTGTGGTTGGTGTAGGCGCAGGTGCGCTCCACCAGGTCCATGGCCTGCTCCAGCTCCACCCCCCGGCTTGTGAGCAGCCGGAGCAGCTCGGGAATCACCATGGAGGGGTGGGTGTCGTTGATGTGCACCACGGCGTACTGGTCCAGCTCCAGCGGGGAGTGGCCGGCCTCCTCCAGCTCCCGCAGCAGCAGCTGCGCGCCGGCGGAGACCATGAAATACTGCTGGTAGACCCGCAGCAGCCGGCCGGCCTCGTCGCTGTCGTCAGGGTACAGGAAGGCGGTCAGGTGCCCGGCGATGTCGGTTTTGTCAAACTGGATGCCCTCGGCGGGGGGCGGCGCGGGCCGCTCCACGTCAAACAGGTGCAGCCGGTTGCATACGCCGTTCTCATAGCCGGGGATCTCCAGGTCGTACTGCCTGGCGTTCAGGGAAAAGCCCCCAAAGTCCACCTGGTAGGACAGTCCGGTGTCCAGCAGCCAGGACTCCGGCGCAATCCAGGGGTCGGGCTCCTCGGTCTGCCGGCCGGTGTCCAGCCGCTGGCGGAACAGGCCGTAGTGGTAGTTGAGACCCACCCCGTCCCCGTTGAGGCCCAGGGAGGCGATGGAATCCAGAAAACAGGCGGCCAGACGGCCCAGACCGCCGTTGCCCAGGGAGGGCTCCGGCTCCTGGTCCTCCACCTGGGCCAGGGAGCGGCCGTGGGCGGCCAGCAGCCGCTCCGCCTCCTCCAGCAGGCCCAGGTTGATCAGATTGGCCCGCAGCAGGCGGCCCACCAGAAACTCCGCCGAGAAATAATACAGCTTCCGCTGTCCCCGGGCGTGGTCCATGGGCTTTTGCAGCTGACGCACCGCGGCGGTCAGGGCGTACATCAGCTCCCGGTCGGAGCAGGTGTCCAGGTTGACCCCGCGGGCGGTCAAAACACGTTCCAAATCAGTCTGGGTCCTCATACAGCTTCTCCCCCTTTTTCATCCGGCAGGCGCTCATACAGCTCCATCTGCCGCCGCACCCGCCGGGCCAGCGCCGGGCTGTCAAAGCCGGGCAGCGCCCGCCACTGCCAGTTTCCGCCCAAGGTGGAGGGGGTATTCATCCGCCCCTCCGAGCCCAGGCCCAGCAGATCCTGCATCT
Organism: Flavonifractor sp. An306; assembly: GCF_002159455.1. Lineage (GTDB taxonomy): Bacteria > Bacillota > Clostridia > Oscillospirales > Oscillospiraceae > Flavonifractor. The sequence continues at coordinate 9,288 of NZ_NFIQ01000082.1, read as the reverse complement.
GAACGATGGCGCAGCCGGCGGCGCTGCTCCAGATGGCCCGCATCATACCCCAGTTTTCCCCCTCCGCCGGATCCAGATGCAAATACTCCCGGGCCAGCGCTACATCCTCCGGCCGGGCGGTGCTCAGCCAGCCCAGGGCGGTGTCGTTGTCGTGGGTGCCCACATAGGCCACGCAGTGGGCGGGGTAGTTGTGGGGCTGGTACACCCGCCCGCCGCCGTCCCGGCTGTCAAAGGCGAATTCCAGCACCTTCATGCCGGGATAGCCGGTGTCCGCCAGCAGCTTCTGGACCGACGGGGTCAGAAAGCCCAGGTCCTCGGCGATAATGGGCCGCTGGCCCACCACCCGCTCCATGCTGCGGAAGAAGGCGATACCCGGTCCCGGCTCCCAGACCCCCTCCTTGGCGGTCTCCGCCGTGGCGGGGATGGCGTAATAGGAGTCGAAGCCCCGGAAGTGGTCAATGCGCAGCACGTCGTAAAAGCGGAACTGGAAGGAGATGCGCTCCATCCACCAGCGGTATCCGTCCTGTTCCATCCGCGCCCAGTCAAACAGGGGATTGCCCCACAGCTGCCCATCCGCGGAAAAGCCATCCGGCGGGCAGCCCGCCACCCGGGTGGGCCGCAGCTGCTCGTCCATCTGGAACTGCTCCGGATGGGCCCACACGTCGGCGCTGTCCTCCGCCACGTAGATGGGCAGGTCCCCGATGATGGAGATGCCCTTTTCCGCCGCCAGGGCCTTCAGGCTGTCCCACTGGGCGAAAAACAGGAACTGAAGGCCCTTCCAGAACTTCAGCTCCGCCGCCAGCTGGCCCCGGGCCTCCTCCAGCGCCTGGGGCTGACGGCGGCGCAGGCCCTCCGGCCAGCTCTGCCAGGGCACGCCGTCAAAGCGGTCCTTCAGGGCCATGAACAGGGCGTAGTCCTCCAGCCAGCGGGCCTCCTTTTGGCAGAATTCCCGCACCGCCTCTTCCTCCCCGGCCCAGAGCCGCTCCACCGCTTTGCGGAGCACCGGGAACCGCTGCCGGTACAGGGCGCTGTAGTCTACCCGGCCGGGCTGGCTCCCCCAGTCCAGGCCCTCATACTCCTCTTTCTGGAGCAGGCCCTGCCGGGCCAGATCATCCAGGTCGATGAAATAGGGATTTCCTCCATAGGAGGAGAAGGGCTGATAGGGGGAGTCGCCGTAGCCAGTGGGACCTATGGGCAGAATCTGCCAGTAGGTCTGGCCGCTCTTCACCAAAAAGTCCAGAAACGCTCTGGCGGCCCGGCCCAGGGTTCCCACCCCCCACGGCGAGGGCAGCGCGGTGATCGGCATCAGAATACCGGCACTTCGCATATGCAAGCACCAACCTTCCTGCAGTGAATGTAAATGTTACTGGCACTCCACGGAGCCCACGCTCTCGTGCTCCAGCAGTGCAAAATCAATGGTCTCGTAGACCGGCGGATGTTTGTAGTGAATGGCCTGGAGCAGGGTCTGCACTCCCCGGGCCGCCAGCTGGGCGGCGTCCTGCCGGATGGTGGTCAGGCGGGGGATACAAAACCTGGTCTCGTTGATGCCGTCATAGCCCACGATGGAGATATCTTCCGGCACCCGCAGCCCCAGGTCGTAGATGGCCCGCATGGCCCCCAGGGCGATGACGTCGCCCAGGGCGAACAGGGCCGTCAGCTCCGGCTCCCGCTCCAGCAGCCTGCGGGCGGCGGCATAGCCCTCCGCCATGGAGAACCGGCAGGGCACATGCTGGGAGCGGGCGTCAAAGGGCAGACCCAGCCGCTGCATGGTGCTCTGGACCCCCCGCAGGCGCTTGAGGCTGATCTGCTCGCTGGCCAGGTTGCCCCCCAGCACGCCGATACGCCGGTGGCCGTGGCGGTAGAGGTACTCGATAACCGCCCCCGCCGCCGCCGTGTCGTCGGTGGTAAAGCTGGACAGGTTCCCGAAGCCCAGGGACTGGGCGTCGTTGGTCAGCAGCACGCAGGGCACCGTGATCTGGTGAAATTCCCGCCGGAAGCACTCCAGGTCGCCCCCCAGGAAGAGAAACCCCTTGGGGCGGCGGAGCTTGACCAGCTGCACCGCGTACTGCACCTCGTCGGCGTCCTCGTCCAGGTAGGCCACGTACACCTCCTCCTCGCTGTCCTGGAGCAGGGACTGGATGCGCTCCAGGATGCCGGCAAACAGAAGGTTCTGGGAGCCCTTGACCAGCACGGCAATGGCCGACTGGGCCTGCAATTTCAAATGCCTGGCGTTGGTATTGGGCTCAAAGCCCTGCTCCTGCACCACCGCCATCACCCGCTCCCGGGCCGCCTGGCTCACGTCGGGGTGGTTGTTCAGGACCCGGGAGACCGTCCCCAGGCTGTATCCGGACAGGCGGGCAATATCTTTGATGGTCATGGCTTACGCCCAACCTCCTTCCGGGCGGGTGCGCCTCAACCCTTCACCGCGCCGGCGGCCACACCCTTGATGATATACTTCTGGCAGCTCAGGTAGAACACCACCACCGGGATGACCGCCATGATGAGGGCGGCCATGATGGCGCCCATGTCCACCCGGCCGTAGGAGCCCTTCATATACTGGATGACGATGGAGATGGTCTTGTACTTCTTGATGTCCAGGGTCAGGTAGGGCAGCAGGAAGTCGTTCCAGATCCACATGGTCTCCAGGATGCCCACCGAGATATAGGTGGGCTTCATGATGGGGAGCACCACGGAGAAGAAGGTGCGGATGGGGGAGCAGCCGTCGATCATGGCGGCCTCCTCGATCTCGATGGGGATGGACTTGACGAAGCCGCAGAACATGAACACCGCCAGGCCCGCGCCAAAGCCCAGGTAAATGACGATCAGGCCCCAGGGCGTGCCCAGGCCCAGCCGGTCGGTAACCAGGGAGAGGGTGAACATCACCATCTGGAAGGGCACCACCATGGAGAACACGCACAGCAGATAGATCCCCTTGGTAAAGCGGTTGCGCACCCGGGTGATGAACCAGGCGCACATGGAGGTGCAGATCAGAATGGCCAGCACCGAGCCCACGGTGATAAACACCGTCCAGCCCACCGCCTTGAGAAAGCCGTACTGGTCGATGGCGGTGGTGTAGTTGTCCAGGCCGGTAAAGGTGTTGCCGTCGGGCAGCTGGAAGGGCTCCAGGTTGATGTAGGACTTTTTCTTGAAGGAGTTGAAAAACACCACCACAATGGGCAGCACGTAAAAAATGCTGATAAAGGTGAAGATACCGGTTCCCATCCGGTTCAGCCGCTGTTTCCGCTTCATTACTGCTGCACCTCCTTGGAACGGGTGGCTTTCAGCTGGAACATGCCGATGATGACCACCAGCACGAAGAAGATTACCGCCTTGGCCTGGCCCACGCCCTCCCAGCCGGTGCGGCCGTAGAAGGTGTAATAGATGTTGAGGGCCAGCATTTCCGACATCTTGGCCGGCTCGCCCGCGGTGAGGGACAGGTTCTGGTCAAAGAGCTTGAAGCCGTTGACTACCGTCAGGAAGGTGCAGATGGTGATGGAGGGCATCATCATGGGGATGGTCACCCGGAAGAGCCGCTGGGGGCCGGTGGCCCCGTCGATGGCGGCAGCCTCCACCACGTCGCCGGGAATGGCCTGCAAGCCGGCGATATAAATGATCATCATGTAGCCGATCTGCTGCCAGGCCACCAGAATCAGCAGCCCGGCAAAGCCGTACCACTCGTTGAGGTTGAGGGCGGTGGAGTAGACGGACAGAATACCGTTGAAAATCAGCTGCCAGATATAGCCCAGCACGATGCCGCCAATGAGGTTGGGCATAAAGAACACGGTGCGGAAAATGTTGGTGCCCCGGATCTTCTGGGTCAGGGCCAGGGCGATGGCAAAGGCGATGACATTGATGATCACCAGGGATACCACCGCGAACAGGGCCGTATACCAGAAGGCATGGCGGAATATGGTGTCCTGCAGGGCTTTCACGTAATTGCTCAGGCCAACAAAGGTGGCGTCCGTCACAGTGGTGAACTCACAGAAGGACAGCCAGATGCCCATGAGGAAGGGAACGACAAATCCGATCATAAAAGCCACAAGGGTGGGGAGCAGAAAAATGGGGAAATATCGCTTGATGGCTTTTTCCACAGGGTATACCTCCTCTCCTGAAATTAGGGGAAAAGAGGCAGCGGGCGGGCGTTTCGCCCGCCCGCTGCTCCATTCAGCGCGTATGAATCAGGTCTCAGCCGTTGACCGCGGCGGCCTCAGCGGCCCAGCCGTCCACAAAGGCGGTCACCACGGCGTCCCAGTTGGCGTCGCTCTGGTCGGCGGCATAGGTGGTGAGGGCGGAGCCCACGCCGTTCTTCCACTCCTCGGAGGGCATGGTGGAGAAGTTCCAGGACACGGACTCATAGCCGTCGGCCACATACTGGTTGCTGATGTTCACCAGCGGATTGGTGGACTCCTGGTTGCCCTTGAAGGGGATCACGAAGCCCATACCGGCCTGGCCGGAGGGCATGGCGCCCTCGCCGCCGCACATGGCCTTGGTGCCCACCTCGGAGGTCACGCACCAGTACATGAAGTCCAGAGTGGCCTGGATATCAGCCTCGGAGGCCTTGGCGTTCACGCACCAGTAGTTCTCGGTGCCGGTGCACAGGCCCTGCTTCTCCTCGCCTTCCACGCCGATGTAGATGGGCAGCATGCCCAGGTTGTCGTCGCCCAGCTCGGCCACATCGTTGTAGGCCCAGGTGCCGTTCTGATAGAACACGGCCTGGCCGGTCACAAACTCGGCCACGGCGTCGTCGCCGGTCTTGGTGGACAGCAGGGTGGGCTCACAGGTGGCGTTGTTGATGTACAGATCCCAGATCTGGCGGTAGTTGTCCAGATAGGTGCCCTTGATGGCGTCGGTGGTGTCGATGCCGTCGGCCTTGTACTCATAGTAGATGGGCAGGTTGGCCAGGTGGGTCTTGAAGCGCCAGTCGGAGGAGCCGTCCATACCGGCGGAGGTGAAGGCGGAGAAGCCCAGCTCGTCCTTGCGGGCGGTGATGTCCTCGGCCACCTTCTTCAGGTCGTCAAAGCTCTTGATGTCGTCGGCGGTGTAGCCGGCCTCCTCCAGCAGAGCCTTGTTGTAGATGATGCCGTAGGTCTCAATGACGTAGCCGATGCCGGCCATCTTGTCCCCGTCCATCAGGGCGAACTCGTCGCTGGTCAGCTCGCCGGCCACCTGGGAGCCGGACAGGTCATAGCAGTAGTCCTTCCAGGCGGCCAGGCCCACGGGGCCGTTGACCTGGAACAGGGTGGGGGCGTCGGTCTTGGCCATCTCGGACTTCAGGGTGGTCTCATAGTTGCCGGAGGCGGCGGTGAGCACGGTGACCTCCACGCCGGTCTCCTCGGTGTACAGCTCGGCCAGCTCCTGCCACTGGGCGTCCTGCTCGGGCTTGAAGTTCAGGTAGTAGACCTTGCCGCCGGAGGGAGCATCGCCGCCGCCGGAAGGGGAGGCGTCCCCGGAGGGTGTGGTGTCGCCGCCGCAGCCGCTGAGCAGAGACAGAGAGAGGGCCGCAGCCATGCCAAGAGACAAAAGCTTCTTCTTCATTTCCAATAACCTCCTAAATAAAATGTACCGTTATGCCTGGAAACGTTGCCGGAAACGTTTCCAGCTTCAGCAAGGTCATTATACCATTCTTTGGTTAGAAATAGCAATCCAAAGATGGCTGCGCCCTCTATTTTTGTAGGACTGCTAAACTTCCTCCCCTCCAAATTGTGCAATTCGGACAGTTCTGCCCCCGGTTTGCGCACCACCGCTGGTCTTTCTCCCCATAGTCCCGCCGCCGTTCTCCTCTTTCCGGAGGACAGTGCGCAAAATTTTTCCAAGATGGGATTGACAAAGGCGGTTAGTTGCGGTAAACTTTATCTGACCCGGCGGTTAGGATTTACTAACCGCAAATAAAAACCCGAATGGTTAGCCTGACTAACCATCAGAGAAAGGAGACCGACATGATGCCGCTGACTATGGCCGACCGGGGCGAGCCGGTGACCATTCGCAAGATTACGGGAAAGGATGAGCTCCGGCAGCACCTGGCAGAGCTGGGCTTCGTGGTGGAGGAGACCGTCACGGTGGTCAGCCATCTGGGCGGAAACCTGATCGTCCAGGTAAAGGACAGCCGGATCGCCCTGGACCGGGACATGGCCAATCGAATTCTGGTGTGAGAGGAGATACGCAATGAGGACCTTGAAGGACGCCAGGGTGGGGGACACCGTTACGGTGGTCCGACTCCACGGCGAGGGCGCGGTGAAGCGCCGGATCATGGACATGGGGATCACCAAGGGCGTGGACATCCACGTGCGCAAGGTGGCCCCTCTGGGGGACCCCATGGAGCTGAGCGTGCGGGGCTATGAGCTGAGCGTGCGCAAGGCCGACGCGGCCATGATCGAAATTGACTGATATCTGCCGTCTGGGACGGCATTTTTTCCACAGGCGAGTTAGTTGTCGCTAATGCAAGAGAAGGGAGACGAACCATGCAGCTTAACATCGCGCTGGCGGGCAATCCGAACTGCGGCAAGACCACGCTGTTCAACGCCCTGACCGGCTCCAGCCAATACGTGGGCAACTGGCCCGGCGTGACGGTGGAAAAGAAGGAGGGCAGGCTGAAGGGCCGCAAGGACGTGGTGATCCAGGACCTGCCGGGCATCTATTCCCTGTCCCCCTACACCCTGGAGGAGGTGGTGGCCCGGAACTATCTGGTTCAGGAGAAGCCGGACGCCATCCTCAACATTGTGGACGGCACCAACATTGAGCGCAACCTGTACCTCACCACCCAGCTCATTGAGCTGGGCATCCCGGTGGTGGTGGCGGTGAACATGATGGACCTGGTGCGCAAGAACGGGGACCAGATCGACCTGGAGAAGCTGGGTGCCGCCCTGGGCTGCCGGGTGGTGCAGATGAGCGCCCTGAAGGGAGAGGGCGGCCGGGAGGCCGCCGAGCAGGCGGTGGCCCTGGCCCAGAGCCACCAGGCCGGGGAGCTGCCCCATGTGTTCACCGGCAGCGTGGAGCACGCCATCGCCCACATTGAGGAGTCCATCGCCTCCCTGGTGGAGGAGCGGTATCTCCGCTGGTACGCCATCAAGGTGTTTGAGCGGGACGAGAAGGTGCTGGAGCAGCTGAACCTGACCGGGGAGCTGAAGGAGCACCTGGAGGCCCACATCGCCGACTGCGAACGGGAGCTGGACGACGACGCCGAGAGCATCATCACCAACCAGCGCTACGCCTACATCAGCGCCGTGGTGGGCAGGGCGGTGAAGAAGAAGCGCGCCGCCCACTCCATGAGCACCTCCGACAAGATCGACCGCATCGTCACCAACCGGGTGCTGGCCCTGCCCATCTTTGCCGCCATCATGTTTCTGGTGTACGCCATCTCCATGGGCACCTCGCCCATGGCCCTCTTTGACGGCAGCGGGGAGGCCTGGGGCATCGGCATTGGCACCCTGGGCACCGACTGGGCCAACGACACCCTGTTCGGCCAGATTGTCCCCGACCTGTTCAACCGCTTCCTGCTGGACGCCCAGGGCAACCCTGTGGTGGCCGGCTGGCTGTACAGTCTGATCCAGGACGGCATTGTGGCCGGCGTGGGGGCGGTGCTGGGCTTTGTGCCCCAGATGCTGGTGCTCTTCCTGCTGCTGTCCATCCTGGAGGACGTGGGCTACATGGCCCGCATCGCCTTCATCATGGACCGGATCTTTCGCCGCTTCGGCCTGTCGGGCAAGTCCTTCATCCCCATGCTGGTGGCCACCGGCTGCGGCGTGCCCGGCATCATGGCCTCCCGCACCATTGAGCAGGACCGGGACCGGAAAATGACCGTCATGACCACCGGCTTTATCCCCTGCGGGGCCAAAATGCCCATCATCGGCCTGTTCGCCGGGGCCCTGTTCGGGGACTCCACCTGGGTGGCGGTGTCCGCCTACTTCATCGGGGTGGCCGCCGTGATCCTCTCGGGGGTTCTGCTGAAAAAGACCCGGATCTTCGCCGGGGACCCGGCCCCCTTTGTGATGGAGCTGCCCGCCTACCACGCCCCCACCGCCGGCAATGTGCTGCGGGCCACCTGGGAGCGGGGCTGGTCCTTCATCAAGCGGGCGGGCACCGTGATCTTCCTGTCCTCCGTGATCCTGTGGTTCCTCCAGGGCTTCGGCTTTGTGGACGGCGCCTTCCAGATGGTGGAGGACAACAACTCCTCCCTGCTGGCCGCCATCGGCGGAGTCATCGCCTTCCTCTTCGCCCCCCTGGGCTTCGGGGACTGGCAGTCCACCGTGGCCACCTTCACCGGCCTCATCGCCAAGGAGAACGTGGTGTCCACCCTCTCGGTGGTGCTCCAGGTGGGGAGCGAGGCGGCCGAGGACGACCCCGCCCTGCTGGCTGCGGTGGGCCTCCACTTCTCTGCCCTGTCCGCCTACTCCTTCATGATCTTCAATCTCCTGTGCGCCCCCTGCTTTGCCGCCATGGGCGCCATCAAGCGGGAGATGAACAACCCCAAGTGGACCCTGGGCGCCATCGGTTACATGTGCGGCTTTGCCTACACCGTCTCCCTCATCGTCTATCAGCTGGGGGGCCTGGCCCTGGGCCTGGTGTCCTTCGGCCCGGCCACCGTGGCCGCCATCATCCTGCTGGCCGCGCTGATTTACCTGCTGGTACGCAAGAACAAGTACGCCGATCAGGGCACCGGCCTGCGGGCGGTGGCCGCCGCGGCGAAGTAAAAAGAAGAAAGGAGCATCTATCATGCTGCCCTCCATCCTCATCGGCCTTGTGATCGCGGCCATCTGCGCGGCCATTATCGCAAGGGGAATCCACAACAAACGCAACGGCAAGGGCGGCTGCTCCTGCGGCGGCTCCTGTGGGAGCTGCGGCTGTTCCGGCCTGTGCCATCCCCCTCGGAAGTCCCATCCGGGTTCCACCACTTAGAAAGGAAGTGCGCAATGGAGCTGACCTGCACCAACGTCCGCTATCTGCTGACCATCTACCACCTCTCCCAGATCCGGCTGGAGGTCTCCTCCAAGGACATCGCCCGGGTGCTGGAGGTCTCCCGGGCCTCGGTCACCAGCATGATGGGGGTCCTCACCGAAAAGGAGCTGGTGGCCAAGGAGCGCTACGGCAAGGTCCATCTGACCCGCTCAGGCATCCGCCTGGCCAAAGCCCTGTCTGCCCAGGCCGACGAGCTGGCCCGGGACCTGGCCCCCCGGATGGGCCTGTCGGTTGAGGAGGCCTGGAAGGCGGCCTGCGCCGCCGTGTCCGAGCTGCCCCACCGCTGCTTCCCCGCCGTCCCGGCGGCGGCTCCCCTGCCCGCCTGACGGCCCGCCC
>NZ_NFIQ01000081.1 GCF_002159455.1 Flavonifractor sp. An306 | reverse complement strand
GGAGGCGGGGGCGCCTCCTCCGCGGCGGCGCCGTCGGACAGGCCCAGGGATTTGAGGGCGGCTACCGCCTCCCCCAGCCGCACGTCGTCCCACTTCAGGGCCTTCCGGGCAGCGGAGGGGGTCAGAACGCCCCCCTGGCTCAGCAGCCACAGGTAGAGCAGGGCCCCGTCCCCGCTGCCGGCGGCCACCAGACGGTCGGCCGCCTGGCGGTCCATGGCGATGATCTCCCCGGGCAGCAGCAGCTTTGCCACAGGCCTTCCCCCTTTCCGCACAATTCTCCCGCTATGATACCACAACCCCCGCCGGCAGTTCAATGCCCCCTGAGGGGCCCCGGCGGAAAATTCACGAAGAATTTATTTCTCTTATCTGGGGATCTGTGTTATAATAGCCTAAATCACTATGACTATGGTCAGGAGGGGTACCCATGAAAAACCGCGTCACCGTCACCATCGCCGACGAGGAATATACCCTGGTGGGCAGTGAGGAGCCCAGCTACACCAAAAAGGTGGCCGCCCACGTGGACGAGAAGGTGCGGGAGATCATGGAAGGCTCCGGGGTATCCCAGGTGCAGGGCGCCATCCTGGCGGCGGTCAACATTGCCGACGAGTATTTTAAAGAGGTGGAGACGGCGGAAAACCTCCGCCGGCAGCTGAAGGAGTACTTGGAGGAGGCCACCAAGATCAAAATGGAGCTGTCCGAGGCCAAACGGGAGATCTTCAAGCTGCAGAACAAGAAACAGTAAAAGGGGGCGTCAGCCCCCTTTTCAGGAGGGATATCATGCTGGAACTGCTCGCCCCCGCCGGGTCCATGGAGGCCGTGGCGGCGGCCGTACAGAACGGCGCGGACGCCGTCTATCTGGGATATGGGGACTTTAATGCCCGCCGCAACGCGAAAAATTTCTCTCAGGAGGAATTTGCGGCGGCGGTTTCTTATTGCCATGTGCGGGGGGCTAAGGTGTACCTGACCCTCAACACCCTGCTCACCGACCGGGAGCTGCCCCGGGCGGCGGAGTTCGCCGCCCAGGCCAGCGCCCTGGGGGCCGACGCGGTGCTGGTGCAGGACATGGGGGTGGTGCGCCTGCTGCGGCAGGTGGCCCCCGACCTGCCTGTTCACGCCTCCACCCAGATGACCCTCCACAACCTGGACGGGGTGAAGATGGCCGCCGAGCTGGGCATGACCCGGGCGGTGCTCTCCCGGGAGCTCTCCCGGGATCAGATCGAATATATCTGCCAGCGCTCCCCCATTGAGATCGAGGTGTTCGCCCACGGGGCCCTGTGCATGTGCTACTCCGGCCAATGCTTCCTGTCCTCCATTATCGGCGGGCGCAGCGGCAACCGGGGCCTGTGCGCCCAGCCCTGCCGCCTGAAATACGGCTGGGGGGACAAGGCCGACTCCAACCCCCTGTCCCTGAAAGACCTGTCCCTGGCGGGCCACCTGCGGGAGCTGCGGAAGATGGGAGTGGCCTGCGTCAAGCTGGAGGGCCGGATGAAGCGGCCGGAGTACGTGGCGGTGGTCACCGGCATCTATTCCAGAGCCATTAAGGAGAACCGGGAGCCCACGGCGGAGGAGCTGGAGCAGCTGCGGGCCGCCTTCTCCCGGCAGGGCTTCACCCAGGGCTACTATCTGGACCAGCAGGGGCCGGATATGTTCGGCGTGCGGGAGGAGGAGAAGGAGCCGAAGGAGCTCTTTGCCATGGCCCGCAACACCTACCAGAGCGGGGAGGCCCAGCGGGTGCCGGTGACCTTTTACGCCATGCTCCGGCCGGGGGAGCCCGCCCGCGTGGGGGTGGAGGATTCCCAGGGCCGGGTGGTGACGGTGGAGGGCCAGGTACCCGAGGCCGCCCGCACCCGGGCCCTGACGGCCGAGGCGGTGGAGACCCAGCTCTCCCGCACGGGCGGCACCCCCTACCGCTGCGTCAAGGTGCGCTCCCTGGTGGAGGAGGGGCTGTCCCTTCCCCTGGCCGCCCTCAACGCCCTGCGGCGGGAGGCCCTGGACGGTCTGACGAAGCAGCGGGAGCAGCTGCCCCAGCGCCGGCAAGGGGAATTCCACCCCGGCGCCCGGTATGAAAACCGCAAGGAGCCGCCGGCCCTCACCCTTTCGGTGCGCACGGCGGAGCAGGTGACAGGAGAGCTGCTGGCCCTGGGCCCGGCCATGGTGTACATCCCCCTGGAGGAGCTGGCCGCCCACCCGGAGAAGGCCCAGGCCCCGGCGGGGACGAAAATCGGCGTGACCCTGCCCCGGGTGGCCTGGGACCGGGAGATGGACCAGGTGACCGACCAGCTGCGGCTGGTAAAGGACCTGGGGATCACCGACGCCCTTATCGGCAACCTGGGCATGGCCCCCGTGGCTCAGAAGCTGGGCTTTACCCTCCGGGGAGATTTTGGCCTGGAGGTCTATAATTCCCAGGCGGTGAAAGAATATAAGAGGCTGGGCTTTTCCTCTCTCACCCTGTCCTTTGAGCTGAAATTCCCCCAGCTGCGGGATATCTCCAAGAGCCTGGACACCGAGCTTATCACCTACGGCCGCCTGCCCCTGATGCTCATGGAGAGCTGCATCATCAAAAACCGCACCGGTTCCTGCAACTGCCAGAACACCAACATCCTCACCGACCGGAAGGGCGCCCGGTTCCCGGTGGTGAAGGCCCCCGGCTGCCGCAACGAGCTGTTGAATTCCCAAAAGCTCTTTCTGGCGGACAAGGCCGCCGACTATAAGCGCATCGGCCTGTGGGCCCAGCGGCTGCTGTTCACCACCGAAAATCCCCGGGAGTGCGTCCAGGTGACCCAGCGGTATCTGGACCAGGGGAGCTGGAGCCCCAACGAGTACACCCGGGGCCTGTATTACCGGGACGTGGAGTAATCATCTATGACATTGAAACTCAAAGCGGTGTCCCCCAAGGTGGGGACCGACATCCCCTTCCCCAGCCGGGCCACGGCGGGCTCCGCCGGGCTGGATCTGCGGGCCTGCCTGGACGGGCCGGTGACCATCGCCCCCCGGCAGCTGGCGCGCATCCCCACCGGCGTGGCCATCGCCCTGCCGGGACCGGAGTACGCGGCCCTCATTTTCGCCCGGTCGGGGCTGGGGGTCAAGCACGGCATTTCCCTGTCCAACGGGGTGGGGGTCATTGACAGCGACTACCGGGGGGAGATTCAGGTGGGGCTCACCAACCTGTCCGACGCCCCCTATACCATCCAGCCCGGCGACCGGATCGCCCAGCTGGTGGTGACGCCGGTGGTTTTGCCGGCGGTGGAGATCGTGGAGGAGCTGGAGGACACCGGCCGGGGAACCGGCGGGTTTGGCTCCACCGGACGGTAGACGGCAAAGAAAGGATCAGCATGCACATGGATATCATTTTGGCCTCCCAGAGCCCCCGGCGGCGGGAGCTTCTGGAGCGCATGGGAGTGGGGGACTTCCGCATTGTCACCCCCGATATAGACGAGCAGATGGACCGGGACCTGCCTCCCGGAGAGCTGGTGGGCCGCATTTCGCTGGAAAAGGCCCTGGCGGTGCAGGCCCAGGAGGGGAAAGGCCCCATTATCATCGCCGCCGACACGGTGGTGGCCCTGGACGGGGCGGTGCTGGGCAAGCCGGCGGACGAGCTGGATGCCTTCAAGATGCTCTCCACCCTGTCCGGCTGCCGCCATCAGGTGTATACCGGCCTGACGGTGCTCCGGGGCGAGGAGCAGTACACCGTCAGCGAGGAGACCACCGTCACCTTCCGGGAGCTGAGCGCCGAGGAGATCGACCGCTATGTGGCCACCGGCGAGCCCATGGACAAGGCGGGTGCCTACGGCATCCAGGGCTACGGCGCCCTGCTGGTGGAGGGCATCCAGGGAGATTACTACAATGTGATGGGCCTGCCGGTTTGCCGGCTGGGCCTGCTGCTGCGCCGGCTGGGGGTGGACTGCCTGTCCCTGGCCGCCGGGCAGGGATAAGGGGATAGGACCGTGAAAGATTTTTTCCGGCGCAACGGAGGGCTGATCCTCATCGCGGCCATCCTGCTGGCTCTGGTGACGGCGGTGGTGTCCACCCTGCTGGGCGGGGTGGCCGATCCGCTCTCCAACGTGGTGCAGTTTCTCACCACCCCCGCCCGCAATGGCTTCAACGCGGTGATCAACTGGACGGAGGAGCGGTACAACGACGCCTTCGAGCGGGAGCAGCTCAAGCAGGAGAACGAAGAGCTCAAGCAGCGGGTGGCCGAGCTGGAGGAGAAGGAGCGGGAGTACGAGGCCGCCCTCCAGGAGAACGAGCGCCTGCGCAACGTATTGGAGCTGCGGCCCAAGGAGCGCAGCTTTGACGAGCTGGAGTCCGCCATGGTCACCGCCCGCTCCGCCTCCAACTGGGCCTCCACCCTCACCCTGAGCAAGGGCTCCGCCCAGGGGGTGGCGGTGGACGACTGTGTGGTGGACGAATACTGGAACCTGGTGGGCGTGGTGGCCGAGGTGGGGGAGAACTGGTGTACCGTGCGTACCCTCATCGACTCGGACACCGAAATGGGCGCTCTCATCTCCCGCACCGGCGGAGCGGCCATTTTGGAGGGCGATCTGGCCCTCATGGGGGAGGGCAAGCTGAAGCTCACCTTCCTGCCGGAGAACAGCCAGCTCATGTCGGGGGATCTGGTGACCACCTCCGGCCGGGGCGGAGTCTTTCCCTCCGGCATCGTGGCGGGCCATGTGGAGGAGGTGCGCACCGACGCCTCCGGCATCGGCCAGTACGCCGTCATCGTGCCCGAGACCGACCTGGATAATCTGAAACAGGTCTTTATCATCAAGGACTTCACCATCGTGGAATAACGGGAAAAGGAGGCAAATCCCCTCGTGACCACCCAGGATTTTCTCATCAAATGGGGCGTGTACGGCCTGGCGGTGGGCGTGCTGTGCGACGCGATGTATTTCGGCACCGACGGCGCCATGACCGTGGGCGTCTGCGTGGTGGGCATGGCCGCCGGGGCCCTGGCCCAGTACCTGCTGCGGCAGAACCTGCTGGGCTGCCTGCTGTGCTCCCTGCTGGCCCTGGCCGCTATGGACGGCGTGCGCATCCTGGCCCGGCTGTTCTGGGGCGACTGGGAGCTGGGCGCCATGCTCTCCCTGGCCGGGCGGGAGATCCTGCTGTCCCTGATTTTCGTGTTCCCGGTGTACGCCCTGTTTCTGTGGGTGTACCGCCGGGTGCCCAGGAAAACCGTTTTGTAGAAAGAGAGAGACCCATGGATACCATCCGCACACTCTGGCAGAAATACGGCCCCTGGCTGCTGCTGGCCCTGCTGGTTGTCAGCCTGATCCCCATTCTGGTTCTGGGCCGGTATGACTGGCCCTCCTCCGACGACTACTGCTACGCCTATCTGCCCCATGAGGCCCTGCTCCAGGGCGGGAGCTTCTGGGGGGAGGTGTGGCATACCATGTGGGGGTACTACAAGAGCTGGCAGGGCACCTTCATGGCCCTGGGGCTGATGGCGGTCACCCCCCTGACCTTTTCCGAGTACCTCTACTGGCTCACCCCGGTGGTGATGCTCTCCTCCCTGTGTATCGGCACCTTCAAGCTCACCGACACCCTGGCGCGCCGGGGGCTGGGAGGCACCTGGCGGCAGACGGTATTTGTGGCCGTCCCCCTGCTGCTGCTCTCCATCCAGTTTGTCTCCTCCCCCAAGGACAGCTTCTACTGGTGGAACGGGGCAGTCTACTACACCTTTACCTACGGCATCATGCTGCTGCTGGTGGAGCGCTTCGCCGCCCTGAAGCTGGCCCAGAGCCAGCGGCAGATTCTGTGGGCGGTGATTCCCGGTATTCTGGCGGGCATCCTGGTGGGAGGGAGCAACTATGTCTCCGCCCTGCTGGCCACCCTCATCGGCGGGCTGTTTCTGCTGTGGTTTCTGTGGAAGGAGCGGAGCAAGTTCCTCCCCGGTCTGGTGCTCTTCCTCTCGCTGGTGATCCCCTTCGCCATCAGCTTTCTGGCCCCCGGCAACCAGGTGCGGCAGGATACCACAACGGAACCGCTGGGGGCGGTGGGAGCGGTGATGATGTCCATTCTCCAGGCGGGGAAGGACTGCCTGAGCTGGCCCAACTGGGTGGACATATTTGCCCTGCTGCTGGTGCTGCCGGCGGTGTGGGGGCTGACAGGAAAGGTGAAATTCACCTTCCGTTTGCCGCTGCTCTTTTCCGTGTTTACCTTCCTGCTCTTTGCCGCACAGAACGCCCCCCACTACTACGCCCTGTCCCAGGCGGGCCCCGAGCGGCTGCGGAGCATCGTGTACTATGCCTTTTACTGGCTGGTGCTGGTCAACCTGTGGTACTGGCTGGGCTGGCTTCGCCGGGCGGTGCTGCCCCGGGTGAAGGAGCCCGAACAGTGGTTCCGCTGGGGGTGGCGGCTGACCCCGGTGGCGGTGCTCCTGCTGGCGGTGGGGCTGGGCTGGTGCTGGGGCTCTCTCACCAGCGTCCGGGCCTACGCCTCCCTGGCCGACGGCTCCGCCGCCGCCTACTACCAGGAGCAGACCGCCCGGATGGCCGACCTGCTGGACCCCAACGTGACCGACCCGGTGTTCGAGCCCATCCAGGCCCGGCCGCCCCTGCTGTACAACTCCGACATCACCGCCGATCCGGCGGACTGGCGGAACAACCTCATGCGCATGTTTTACCATAAGGACAGCGTTTCCCTGTCCCAGTGACCCCCAAGGAGGGAACCCATGGAAGGAAAACAGTTTCACATCCGTACTCTGGTGGTGGCCGGCATCCTGGCCCTGCTGCTGATCACCTTCGCCGGCGTGCTCTATCAGCTGCAGATCGTCAAGGGGGAGGACTACCGGGCCGCCTCCACAGTGAAGATCGCCAACGTGGAGACGGTGGAGGCCGCCCGGGGGGAGATCGTGGACCGGTACGGCCGTACCCTGGTGAGCAACCGGGCCACCTATGAGATCACCCTCAATACCTCCATCATGGGCAAGGAGGCTGAGCGCAACGCCATTTTGCTGGAGCTCATCCACATCTGCCAGGAGAACGACATTGTCTGGACGGACACCCTGCCCATCTCCAAGGACGCCCCCTTCACCTACACCAGCGACAGCCCTCTGGTCTATACCGACAGCGAGGGCGAGGTGCAGTTCAACTACCTGGGGGCTCTGCTGGCCGCCCTGCCTCTGGGGAAGGACATTCTGCCCAACCACTGGGAGCAGGAGGACCTGGACGCCGCCTCCTCGGTGGCCGACCTGGGGGAGGGCCTGACGGCGGAGGAGGTGATCGCCGGCCTGCGGCAGTACTTCCTGATTGACGAGTCCCTGTCCGACGCTGACGCCCGGGCCCTCATCGGGGTGCTCTACGAGGTGAATCTGCGCAGCCAGGACATCCGAAAGACCGCCTATGTGTTTGCCCAGGACGTCACCATCAACGCTATCTCCGCCATCAAGGAGCGCAGCCTCATCGGCGTGACGGTGAGCGCCACCACCGTGCGGCAGTACAGCACCACCAGCGCCGCCCATCTGCTGGGCCGGGTGGGCGTGATCCAGGCGGAGAACTGGGACAAGTACAAGGACAAGGGCTACAGCATGGACGACTCGGTGGGTATCGGCGGGGTGGAGGCCGCCTTTGAGGACTACCTGCGGGGAGAATCGGGTACCCTGATCCAGGAGCTGTCCACCAGCGGCAAGGTGGTCAGCGAGACCTGGAAGGTGGACACCGAAACCGGCGAGAGCCTGGCCCCCGAGCCGGGGGACAACGTGATGCTCACCCTGGACCTGCGGCTGCAGGAGAAGGTGGAGGAGGTGCTGGCCTCCACCATTGAGAACCTGAAGTCGGAGGATACCCAGGGCGGGGCGGTGGTGGTGCAGGACGTCAACGACGGCAGTATCCTGGCCATGGCGTCCTATCCCACCTTCGACCTGTCCACCGTCTACCAGAA
The DNA here is from genome assembly GCF_002159455.1 of Flavonifractor sp. An306. Classification (GTDB taxonomy): domain Bacteria; phylum Bacillota; class Clostridia; order Oscillospirales; family Oscillospiraceae; genus Flavonifractor. The sequence goes on along the minus strand of NZ_NFIQ01000081.1, from coordinate 6,893 downwards.
TACCGAGGCCTATAACGCTGCCCTCAACGATCCCCTGAAGCCCTTCAACAACCGGGCCACCAACGGCACCTATCCCCCCGGCTCCACCTTCAAGCCCCTGGTGGCCATCGCCGCCCTGCAGGAGGGGCTGGTCACGCCGGAGGAGAAGATCCTGGACACCGGGTATCTCCAGCTGCCGGAGGAGGACCACTATCCCTATGGCGACTGGCATCCCCAGTGCTGGTACTACCGCCAGTACCGGGGCACCCACGGCAGGGAGAATCTGGCCGACGCCCTGCGGGACTCCTGCAACATCTACTTCTTCACCATCGGCCACCGGCTGGGTATCGACCGGGTGGAGCAATACGCCTACGACTTCGGCCTGGGCCAGACCACCGGTCTGGAGCTGGGGGAGGCCAAGGGCTGGGTGGCCGGGCCGGAGACCAGCGAGGCTCTGGGTATGGAGTGGTACGGCGGCAACCTGCTCAACGCCGTCATCGGCCAGGACAACAACATGGTCACCCCCATTCAGCTCACCAATTACATCTCCACCCTGGTGAACGGGGGCAAGCACTATGCCACCCATCTGCTCAAGACCGTGAAATCCAGCGACTACTCCTCCACCGTTTACGAGTATGAGCCGAAGCTGCTCAATACCCTGGACCTGGATCCGGAGAACGTGGAGGCGGTCAAGCTGGGTATGTGGGAGGTGGCCAACGACCCCAAGAGCAGCTCCTCCGCCTACTTCAAGGACCTGCCGGTGGAGGTGGGAGCCAAGACCGGCTCCGCCCAGGTGGCCTCCAACGTGGAGGCCAACGCCCTGTTCGTCTGCTTCGCCCCCTATGACGATCCCCAGATCGCCATTTCCATGGTGGTGGAGCGGGGCGCCTCGGGCGGCAACCTGGCCCAGGCCACCGCGGAAATTGTCGATTATTATTTCAGCGCGGAGAATACCACCGAATCGGTGGGGACCGAAAATACGCTGCTCCGCTGAAGGGAGTGTTCCATTTGCTGGACGCGCAGACATTTGACAGCCGGGACGTCCGGTGCAAGCAGCCCTACGGGGCGGTGCCCGCCGGAACCCGGGTGAATCTGGCCCTGCGGCCCCTGCGTACCGGGGGCTTTTCCGAGGGCCTGCTAATCGCCTATTTTGAAAGCCGCAACGAGGAGCGGCTGGAAGTGCCCATGGAGTGGAAGGGCATGGACGGCGACCGGGATGTGTTTCAGGTGGTGCTGGACACCGGGGACTATGTGGGCCTGGTGTGGTACTCCTTCCGCCTCATGGGGCTGGACGGCCGCCAGGAGGAGCTGGGCCCCTATCAGCTCACCGTGTACGACGGCGCCGAGCGGGTGCCCGGCTGGTTTGGGGAGGGCATGACCTATCAGATCTTCCCCGACCGGTTCCGCCGCTCCCGGATTCCCGACCCCACAGGCATGGTGGGGGGGCGCACCGTCCATCAGGACTGGGAGGAGATGCCGGAGTACCGGCCCGACGCCAGGGGAGAGGTGCGCAACCGGGACTTCTTCGGCGGCGATTTCCGGGGCGTGATGGAGAAGCTGCCCTACCTCCAGGACCTGTGGGTGGAGACCATCTACTTCTGCCCGGTGTTCGAGGCCCCGGAGAATCACCGCTACGGCACCGGGGACTATGAGAAGATCGACCCCATGCTGGGTACCGAGGAGGATTTCCGGGCCCTGTGCGCCGCCGCCCACCGGCTGGGCATGAAGGTGATGCTGGACGGCGTATTTAATCACCAGGGTTTTGTCAGCCGCTACTTCAACGGCGACGGCTTCTATCCGGAGCCGGGGGCCTGCCAGTCCCAGGACAGCCCCTATTACAAGTGGTACAACTTCTCCCACTGGCCGGACAAATACGACTCCTGGTGGGGGATTTACTCCCTGCCCGCCGTCAACGAGTCCGAGCCCAGCTACCGGGACTATATCTTCGGCGGGGAGAACAGCATCGTCCGCCGCTGGCTGCGGGCGGGGGCGGACGCCTGGCGGCTGGATGTGGCCGACGAGCTGCCCGACGACTTTGTCCATGGCATCCACCAGGCCGCCCGGGAGACCGACCCCAACGCGGTGGTCATCGGCGAGGTGTGGGAGGACGGCTCCACCAAGATCGCTTACGGCGTCCGCCGCAAGCACATTCTGGGGGGCCACTGCGACGGACTGATGAACTATCCCTTCCGCAATTCTCTGCTGGGCTATCTGATGGGGGGGAAGGCGGAGGATTTCCGGGCCGCCATGGAGACCATCCGGGAGAACTATCCCCCCTTCGCCTGGCGCACCGCCATGAACTTCCTGGGCACCCACGACACGCCCCGGATCCTCACCCTGCTGGGCTGCGGCACCGACGGTCAGGACCACGACAAGGACTGGCGGGCGGCCTACCATATGACCGAGAGCCAGTACCTGCTGGGCCGCACCAAGCTGATGCTGGGGGCCCTGGTGCTCTTCGCCTTCCCCGGCTCCCCCACAGTGTATTACGGGGACGAGGCGGGCATGGAGGGGTTTGAGGACCCCTTCAACCGCCGCACCTACCCCTGGGGCAGCGAGGATCAGACCCTGCTGGACTGGTATACCTCCTTGGGCAAGGCCCGGAAGGAGCTGCCCGCCCTGCGGCGGGGGGACCTGTTCTGGGGTCAGACCCAGGGCCGGCTGCTCACCTTCCTCCGGCAGGGGGAGGGGGAGCCGGTGCTGGCCGCCGTCAACGTGGGGCTCAAGTCCGCGGCGGTGGAGGTGCCCTGGCCCGCCCGGGACTGGATGACCGGCAAGGAGCTGGCCCCCGGCCGGCGGCTGCTGCCTCCCCTCAGCGGCTGGCTGCTGGTGCCCCGGCAGAGCTGAACACGACAAAAAAGGAGACGGCGTAAGCCGTCTCCTTTTTGCGCTCAGAAATCGCCCGATACTATCATAACCGTCAGATAGGAGTCCTGCTCATAGATTGCCACGGAATCTCCCGTATCCGAATCCCGCCAGACGGTAGCGAAGCTGTCGGGCAGCTCCATCATACCTTTCAGCACATAGTCCGTCTGAGACATTCGGATGAACCAGGGGGCCAGGATCGTGTGATCCGCCTGGTTGGGCATTTCATAATAATATGCCACCCAGGAGCCGTCCTCGGCAGTTGCACCGCCCAAAAGCTCCAGTCCCACACAGGCGGCCAGATCGGGCACATCTCCGGTGAAATCGGGATAGCAACCGGAGACCCGGCAGGAGCTTTCACACTGGTCAGACTGATCCAGACGGTGTTTTCTCCCGCGATCTTATAGGAGACCACCAGATCGGGACAGTTCGGGTTATAATAGTAGATGGAGCTCATACCCGCCCACATATACACGGGGGTAAAGCCCTCCTCCACCAGAAGGGCCCAGTACAGCCTGTAGGTTTCCTCGGAGCTGGCATTGTCGGCGATGTACTGATAAAACACGGTGTTATATTGGGGCTGGCTTCCCTCCGTTATCTCGCCGGTATAGCCGATCATGTCGCCAAAGTCAGGTACCATGGGGTAGTCCGCATAATGTCCTACGCCGGTGGGGGCGGGAGGCAGAGCCGGCCCATCGTCTGCGCTAAGGTCGTAAAGGCGGGCCAGCAGCAGGATACCCTGCTCCACTGTGCAGGGATTCTGGGGAGACAGGGCGGAGCCGGAGCCCTCCATAATCCCGTTGGCCGCCATCCGGCCCATGGCCTCCGCGGCCCAGCTGGATACCTGGGCGGCATCGGTAAAGCCTTCCAGGCTGCCCGCCTTGGGCGCCAGGCTCAGGTTGCTGTTCTCCTCCAGGTAGTCGATGGCCCGGGCCATCATGGTGGCGATTTGCCCCCGGTTGGTGGTCTGCTCCGGGGCAAATTTCCCGCCGCCGATGCCGCCGATGATGCCCGCCTCACTGGCCTTCAGCACAGCAGGGGTCTCACAGTCGGTAAAGGTACCGGCAGGGGCGGCAGTCAGCTGTCTGCCCAGCATCACCTCCACCGTCTGTACCACCAGCTGGGCAAACTGCTCCCGGGTCAGCGTTTCCTGATAGGCCGGGTTGCCGGTAAGCTGGGGCACCAGCCCCGCCTGTACAGCCTGCTCCACCTCGTCCTTGGCCCAGTCGCTGGGCGCGCCCGCCACAGCCCCGGCCGGGATCCATAGCAGCCCCAGGCACAGCAGGACCGCAATCCATCTTCTCATCTTCCTCTTACTTTCCATGCGAATGGTTCGGGACACGAAATTCCCCCAATGCTGTCAGAATAGCATTGGGGGCATCGTTTGTCAAAAAAGGAAATAAGCTGTTATTTTGCCGCGCCGGGCAGGGGGATCTCAAACTCCTGCATACCCATATAGCCGGGAGCGATCTCGTACTTCTCAAAACCCACCACGGCGTTGCCCGCCTGGTTGAGGTAAAAGGTCTGGTCCTGGTCAATGGACGTAAAGCCGCCCTCGCCCGGCTCAAAGTACACATTGTCCGGGTCCTGGGACCGCTGGGCGATGCCCGCCCGTACCGCCTCGTTGGCCAGCTCCACATAGTCGGGGCCCAGCACGTCCCGCAGGGTCAGCTCCCTGCCGGCCTGCAGGTCGATGTTGTAGGCGTAGTACTCGCTGTAGGCGCTGGCCAGGGTCTCGGTCTTGGTGATGATGAAGGAGAGGTACTGGTTGGTCTGGCACTTGATCTCGTAGTCTACGCTGATGATGATGGGCATGAACTCGTCGGGATCGCCGCCGGTGGCCACAAAGGCGGCCTTGGTCTCCCTGGCCCGGTCCTCCGCCTCCTGAAGCACCTGGTCGATGCGGGTCTGAATCTCAGAGTTGATGCGCTGCTCCAGGTCGGAGTTGCCATCCAGGTCCAGCGCGGGCAGGCGCACGTCGATGAGGTGCTCCCGGTCCTCCACGGTGTACTCCTTCACGGTAAACACCCGGGCCAGGCTCCCCAGAACCGGCACGTCGGACACCGCCTGGGCGAAAGTGGGGCTGGCGTTGACCAGCAGCACAAAGCAGGCGCAGCTGGCCAGAGCGGCGGTCAGGCTCCGGTGGATGGCCCGGCGGCGGCTCCGCCGGCGGTTGCCCGAGCGCACCGCGCTGGCAACGGCGAAGTCCAGCTCCTCCGGAATGGGGGTCTGCTCATAGGCGGATCGGGCCTTACTCCAAGCTTCACTCATAGGAACACTCCTCTCCCGTCAGCTCCCGCAGCTTGCGCAGGCTTTTGTACAGCCGGGATTTGACGGTATTCAGATTGGTGCCGGTCACCTGGGCGATGTCCTCCAGCTTCATGTCCTGGAAGAAGCGCAGGCGGATGATGGCCTGCTCTCGGCTGTCCAGCCGGTCGATGGCGGCGTACAGGTCCAGCCGGGCCGCATGGTCCCCCTGAGGGGCGGCGGTCTCCGGCAGCCCCTCCTCCTCCAGAGAGACCAGACGGCGGTTGTGGCGGTAGTAGTTCATGCTCTCGTTGAGCAGGATCCGGTAGAACCAGGTTTTGAGAAACTCCGGCTTGCGCAGGGAGTCGGATTTGGACAGGGCCTTCACAATGCTCTCCTGCACCACGTCCAGGGCGGCGTCCCGATTTTTGACATAGCTGTACGCCAGGCGGTAAAAGTCCTCCTGGTGCGCCACAATATAGTCGGTAAGCTGCTGATGGGTGGTCTGCTCCAAGGCGGGGGCGCTCCTTCCTGGTTCTGTTTCTTAGACGGGGGAGAGAGGCAAAAAGTTTGCGCGGGGAAAAAATGGCGGGACCCGTCAGGGTCCCGCCGGGAAATTACTTGCTCAGACCGTCCAGGGTGGACTGGGCCTTGTCCGCGTCGGCGGCCACCACCAGCACCACCGTGTTGCCGGACTGGGTGAGGATGGCCTTGTCCAGCTTACTGACCTCGTCGGGCTGGTAGCTCTCCAGCGCCGCCTTCTGGTCGGCCACCCGGGTCTCCATACCGGCCATGGCGGCCTTGGCGGAGTCGGAGTCCTTCATGGTGAGCACCGCAATCTCCTCCGCCCCGGCGGACAGGGAGGTGTAGCAGGCGCAGTCCACAATGCTGTCGGCCTCCACCCCGTAGAGGATGGCAACGGTGTCCTTGTCGGTGGTCTCCAGGGTGTCGGTAAAGGCGCCGCTGTCCAGCAGGGCCTGGGCGGTGGCGGCGGGGTCGTAGCCAGCCCCGCTCTCCTCCTTGCCGCCGCAGGCGGTGAGGGTCAGGCAGAGAACCAGGACGGCGGGGATCAGTCGGGTCAGAATCTGTTTCATGATGTACTTACTCCTTCCGCGGCGGCCACCCCGGCCTGGTACACCTCCGCGTCCACGGTGTGCTCCATCAGGTAGGCCAGCCATTTCTGATACCATGCTTTTGTAAAGTGGACCCCGTCCACCGTGGCGTCGGCGGGCAGGATGCCGTTTTCATCGCTGAGGGCGGTGGCTACGTCCAGAAGGACTACATGCTCCTCCTGGGCCAGCTGGGGGAAGATGGCATTGTAGGCCGCCACCCGGTCGTTGTTTACATAATAGGCCTGCTTGTTGGCCTTGCACTTGTCCGGGTTCACCGGCACCAGGTTTTCCAGATAGATCACCGCGTCGGGCTGCAGCTCCCGCACCTTCTCCAGAAAGCTGGCAAAGGTATTGTGGAAGGCCTCGTCGTTGTAGTAGCCCAGCTCGTTGATACCAAGGGAGATGTAGATCTTCTTGTATTGCTTGCCCCGCTCCAGGGCCTCCACCACCGTGTATTTGCTGCCGTCCAGCTCAATGACCTGCTTGCTCTCCATCTCGAAGATGGTCAGGCCCTTGTAGCAGTAGAAGTCCGCCCCCGTGATGCCGCTGTACAGCCGCAGGCCGTCGGTGCGGGAGTCCCCGATGAAGAGCGCGTCGGAGAAGTAGTCCATCTCCACCGCCTCGGTGGCGGGAGCGGGCTGGGTGAAGTCAAAGGGCGCGGGGGTGGGCTCCGGCGTGGGCGTGGGTTCC